>CAMFGH010000101.1 GCA_945949875.1 uncultured bacterium | reverse complement strand
CATGTGGATTTCCTGATTCATAATGCACCACCTCTTATGAAAGGACTGGAGCAATGCAGCTATGAGGAGTTTCAGAATGCTCTTTCTGTGGGGGTTACTGCACCCTTTTATCTAACCAAGTTGTTTGTTCCCTATTTTGGAGAGAATGCAAGTGTGATTAATATTTCTTCCTCCAGAGACCGGATGAGCCAGCCACAGACGGAAAGTTATACTGCTGCAAAAGGCGGAATCGCTGCACTTACCCATGCACTGGCAGTCAGTTTATCCGGGAAAGCCAGAGTCAATTCCATTTCACCGGGCTGGATCGATACAGAGGGGATGGTATATCAAGGGCCGGATGCTTATCAGCAGCCGGCCGGAAGAGTAGGAAATCCTCTGGACATAGCCAATATGGCGCTCTTTTTGTGCTCAGATCAGTCAGGATTCATTACCGGGGAAAATATCTGTATAGATGGTGGAATGACAAAACAGATGATCTATCACGGGGATTGTGGATGGAGTCTGAAATGATATTTGATGAAAATGAGCCATATCGGAATGAACTCAAATCAAAATATAGGAATTAAATATTTCAAATTTTGATTGACATGACATAAGGAACATCATATAATAAAACAACGTTACAAAACAGTGTTTTATTATAAGCGAGAGATTGGATAGGAGAACATATGCCGCCAAAACCAAAGTTTACCAGAGAAGAAGTCGCGAAAACAGCATTTGATATTGTAAAAAGGGAGGGACTTTCTGCCTTAACAGCCAGAGAGCTTGGAAGTCGCCTTGGTACTTCTGCGCGCCCGATTTTTACTTTGTTTAAGAGCATGGAGGAGGTAAAAATGGCGGCCCGTGAACTGGGACTGGCAGAGTTTAATGAGTATATCGGAGATTATCAGGAATATACGCCGGCTTTTAAGCGCATTGGTATGATGATGGTTTCCTATAGTATGCATGAGCCGGAGGTGTTTAAATTATTATTCATGCAGGAGCATGAAGAAAAGTGTAGTTTTAAAAATTCATTAAGGGATCTTGGAGATTTTGCTGAGATTTGTATATCTTTGATCAGACGGGATTATGAGCTCACACAGGATGAGGCATCCCTTCTGCTGGAGCAGATGTGGACGCACACCTATGGACTGTGTGTGATGTGTGTGACGGGGGTATGTAACTTTACCGAGGAAGAGATAGGCAGGAGGCAGGGAATTATGTTTGCCAGTCTGGTGATGTTTATCAAATCCGGAAAGTTCAGAGAGGTTTATTCTGATGTGGAACAAAATGCAGAAGGAACTTTTCATGAAAGAGCCGTTGGCGACATACCATATATCTCGGATAAAAATGCTGGCACTGCCGGCGCACATTCTGCATCATAAACGCAGAGGCGTTTTGATAAAATTGGGAAAAGAAATACAAAGGGACAATCGGGAGCAATTTCGATTGTCCTTTTGTTGTGGCGATGAGGAATATGCTCGGCATATTTCATCTCTGATACATAAGGTTTGGGAGAAAAGAATGATGAAAAAGATTTATTTGAAAAAACTGCTTTACATAGCAGTACCGATTATACTGAGTAATATCATTGGACAATTGCAGATGCTGATTGACCGAGTTTTTCTGGGACGTATGAACAGCATGTACATGAGTGCTCTGGGAAATGTCAATTCCCCGGTATGGACTACCATGTCCTTTTGTTTTTCCATCGTAACCGGTGCTTCTATCCTGATCAGTCAGGGAGTAGGGGCCGGTGATACGGAAAAAACCAGGGAATATGCTTCCTCCATGATGAAGTGGAGTAATGTGCTTCCTGTATTGTTATTCCTGTTTTGGACGTTCTGCTCCAGATGGGTTTTCCAGATGATGGGTGTATCTGATACGGTTATGAAAATGTGTCTGGGATATATCCGGTTTTATGCACCGATTTTTCTGGTAATTGGTATGGAATCCTCCTGCATGGTCATCCTGCAGACTTCTAATTATACAAAACCACTGGTGCTTTTCGGTATAGTAAGAGCAGGATTAAATGTGTTGCTGGACTGGATTTTGATTTTTGGAAAGTTCGGACTGCCGGCTTTGGGTATAGAGGGCGCAGCTATCGCTACGACCATTGCAGAATATGCCGGTTTTCTTTATGCAATGTATGTTTTTATGACCTGTAAGCAGCTGCATACCCGGCCAAAGCTTTCAGAAATCGCAAAAGCAAAGCTGATGCCTTATCTGAAATCCGTTGGTCTGGGAATCCATACTGCATTGGAAGATTTTGCCTGGAATCTGGGTAATCTGATGCTGATCCGCATCTTAAATACCATCAACGAAATGGCAGCAGGAATTTATTCCATTGTATTCGGTGTGGAAGTATTGGTGGTGGTAGTGATTGGTGCAATCGGGAACGGAACCATGACTTTAACCGGAGAAGCAAAGGGAAGAAAAGATCTTGCCCAGTATAAGGGCATTGTTTCTATTGCCTATTTTCTATCTGCGGCAGTTTCTGTGATCATGCTGGTGGTATGTTTCCTGAAACCGGATATGATCATCGGATTATTTACAACGGATCAGGCAGTCATCAGAATGTGTGGATTATATCTGATGATCATGTGCTTTAATCTGTTTGCAAAAGCCGGAAATATTGTCGTTGGAAATGGAATCCGGGGAAGTGGAGATACCAGATGGATGTTCCTGACACAGATATTCGGCACCTGTTTTGTAGTAGCCTGTGCAGCACTTTTTGTATTCGGACTGGGACTTGGAATCGTAGGTGTATTCATGGCTGTACTCACGGATGAATATGTAAGGGCTGTGATCAATCTGCTTCGGTTCCAATACATTACAAAACATTGGGAAGGGTCGGAAGCAAAAGAAAGCTTGTTGTAAAGATTCAAAAGCTCCATTATAATAAGTACAGTGATGTGCTGAAGGTAATGGAGTTTTTTGCCCGCCAAAAGGCATTACAATACATTATGAATGGAGAAATGATAGTATGGTAAAGCATGTGATTTTATGGAATTTGAAAGAAAGCCTTTCTGATGCAGAAAAAGAAGAAGTAAAGAAAGGCGCAAAGGAAGGACTGGAGAACCTGATCGGAAAAATCCCTGGACTGATTGATATTAAGGTAAATACAGTAGGCCTTCCAAGCTCCAATGCAGATATGATGCTGGACTCCACCTTTGAAAGCGCAGAAGCATTAAAAGGATATTCCAAACATCCGGAACATGTAGCGGTGGCTGACAGCAAGGTAAGACCTTTTACAGCCAGCAGAGTATGTATGGATTATGAGGTATAAAGAACAATGGAAACCTGGTATTATGTGGTAGACAGCATCGATGGAGATTATGCAAATCTGAAGAGAACCGATGTAGAGATAGATGATCTGAAAATCGTAGCAAGAGCACTTCTTCCTGCTGAAATTGCGGTAGGAAGCCAGCTGAAATACGAGTGTATGCAGTATGAACTGGTGTAGAAAAGCATACAGTATGGATGGATATCGAAATGCCTGCGGTATGAACTGGTGTAGGGTAAGTTGACCAGAGATAAACGGATGATATATGCTGACTTACAATTTTGATGGGATAAAAGGACCCTTATACAAGTATTTGTATGAGTGTATTAAAAATGATATAAAGTGCGGAAACTTAAAGCAGAATGAAAAGATGCCTTCCAAAAGGAACCTGGCAAAGAATCTGGGAATCAGTATCGTTACAGTGGAAAATGCCTATGAGCAACTGATGGGAGAAGGGTATCTGTATTCCCTGCCGAAAAAGGGTTATTATGTGGCAGATACTTCCCAGATGCTTTTTGCCCCTGAAAAAACCAGGGCAGCTTATCATATTCATATGCCGGATCCGATGTCGGAGGAGATATATGATTTTTCTTCCAATCAGACGGATCCCCAGAATTTCCCGTTTTCTGTTTGGGCGAAGGTGATGAGAGAAACCTTGTCCATGAGGGAAAAAGATCTGGTGAAAAAATCTTCCAGTGGAGGAATCGATGAGCTGAGAGAGGCCATTGCAGGACATTTGTCTTCTTTCCGTGGTATGAATGTGGATCCGGATCAGATTATCATCGGAGCCGGAGCTGAATACTTATATGGTCTGCTGATAAAACTGTTAGGGAAAGAAAAAAAATATTGTCTGGAGAATCCTGGATATCAGAAAACCTATCAGATTTATAAAAGCAATGAGGTAGAGTGTGTCTTTGCTAATATGGATGAGCAGGGGATATCGGTAGATGAATTGCTTCGCCAGGAAGCAGATATTGCACATATCAGTCCTACCCATCATTTTCCTACGGGAATCACGATGCCCATAACCAGAAGGTATGAGCTTCTTTCCTGGGCAAGGGAAGAGCAGGGAAGATATATCGTGGAAGATGATTATGACAGTGAGTTCCGGTTAAACGGAAAGCCGATTCCTACCCTGCAGAGCATCGATGTGGATGAAAAAGTGATTTATATGAATACTTTTTCCAAATCCCTGGCATCCACTATTCGTATCAGTTATATGGTTCTGCCGGTTCATCTGGCGAATAAATATTATGAAAATCTGGGATTTTATTCCTGTACGGTGTCCAATTTTGAGCAATATGCGCTGGCAACTTTTATCAAAGAAGGGCATTTTGAAAAGCATATCAACCGGACAAGACTCTATTATGTGCGGAAAAGACAGAAGACACTGGATATCATTCATGAGTGTTTTTCCGGGAAACAGTGCAGTATCATTGAAAAAGACTCCGGTCTGCATTTTTTGCTGGAACTGCATACCGACATGGAAGATAAAGAACTGGAAAGAAAATTGATGGAACAAAAGGTAAGACTTCAGCCATTGGCGGATTTTTATCATGTTCCCAGAGAAGACAATACCCACCGGTTTCTGGTGAATTATTCCGGACTGGATATGGATGGACTGAAAGAGGCACTGCTGAAAGTGAAGAGGTTGATTTTTTGATCTTTCCTTTTGAATGAATATGCTGTTCTGATGAGAACAGCATCATTTATTCTTGAGGAAACGAATCAAAAATGAAAGGATGTAAGAGAAAATAATATAAATCGTCTAAATAGTAGATTATTAAGGAGGCTCGTGTTTTGTACAAATGTACCAAATACGAGCATGTTTTTTTGGGATAGGTTATGCGATTAACCTTTGATTTTTACTGGATTTTTCCATAAGATAGATGGTAGGAAATGAGAACCCCATGTATAGGTGTCTGAGAAAATGTGCCAGGGAAGATAGTGTCAAATGACTTATGAAAAACTGTGCCAGATAAACAGGAGGGACAGATATGGAGAAGCAACGTATCAGGATTGTGGATATTGCAGAGCAGCTGGGAGTAAGCACCGCCACCGTATCCAATGTAATCCACGGAAAAACAGCGAAAATATCCGATACCACAGTGAAGATGGTACAACAAAAACTGGAGGAGATGCAGTATATCCCTAATATGGCAGGAATATTGCTGGCCCAGAATAATTCCAGAATCATTGGGGTGCTGATCAATGACCATCCAAAATATGAAGGAAAAGTGCTGGAAGATGGTTTCATTTCAGCATCTTTAAATGCACTGGTGAAAGTGACCAATGAGGCCGGTTATTTTATGATGGTTCAGATCACCACAGACTGGAATGAAGTGAAAAAGATTGCTTCCATGTGGAACATGGATGGCATTATACTGATTGGTTTTTGTGAGGCGGATTATCAGAATCTTCGGGATAAAATGCATATTCCTTTTGTGGTCTATGATGGTTATTTTCAGACAGCAAACAATATTGTGAATCTGACCATTGACCATTTTGACGGTGGATATCAGGCAGGAAAGTTTGCCAGAGAACGTGGATTTCAAAAGGCAATGTGCCTATCCGATAACCATATCTGTATGGATCTGGAACGAATGGAAGGCTTTCAAAAAGGATTTGGAAACGAAGTGTTTCGGTGCCAGGTTCCTATGAAAAAGTCGGAAAGAATCCGGTTTTACGAAGAACATTTTGATGAGATTATCAGATATCCGCTGGTGTTTGCTGTGTCTGATTTTTATGCAGCAGAATATATCCGATTTATGCAGATCAAAGGGAAAAGGGTTCCGGAGGATATTTCCGTCATTGGCTTTGATGGAAGCCCGATTGGGGAATATTGTGTTCCGGCACTGACCACCATAAGGCAGGATCCGGACCTGCGTGCCAAAGAAGCCATGAAAGCGTTGGAATGTTTGAAGAATAAAGCGCAAATAGAAAGTCCTATTGTGCTGCCGGTTGAACTGGTGGTAAGAGAGAGCGTGGCAGAAGGAAAAGCGCAGTAGAAGAAATTGAGTACCGGAAGGAAAAGCGCAGTAGAAGGAATTGAGTACCGGAAGGAAAGCATGGCACAAAGAATTGAGTGATAGAGGGTAGCGAGATGAGTGACAAAAGTAAGACAATACAAATAGAAACTCACAAGTGTAATACAGATATGTGGGACAAACAAGAAAGTAAAGCACGTGGGGAAAAATCCTTCCTGCAGTCCGTATGTAAACTGGCAATTCCGGTAGCCCTGCAGTGCATGCTGCAGTCCTCATTTAGTATGATTGATCAGGTCATGATCGGACAGCTGGGCAGTATCAGCATCACCGCAGTGGGAATTGCCGGCAAATTTTCCAGCATATACTCAGTGATTGCAGCCGCGATCAGTACCGTGGCAGGCATCATGATTGCCCAGTATATCGGTGCCGGTGAGGAAGAAGAATCTTTTAAAAGCTTTTGGGTAAATACTCTGGCGGCTATGGCTGTGGCAGCTGTGTTCACAGTGCTCAGCATCTGCCTTGTGGGGCCTATTTTGGAAATTTACACCACTGACCAGGCAGCAATCGCAGAGGGGGCAGTTTATCTTAGGATCATATCCTTTACTTTTATTCCTATGGCAATCAGCTCCATTGCAGCTACCTGGCTAAGATGCCATGAAAAAGCATCTCTGCCTTTATATGCCAGCTTTCTGGCAGTTTTGTGCAATACCGGTCTGAATTATGTTCTGATTTTTGGAAAGCTGGGCCTGCCCAGACTGCAGTCTAAGGGAGCCGGATATGCCACTTTGATTTCCCAGCTTGTGAATATGCTTCTCATGGTGATAGGGATGCTTTGGTGTGTGAAAAAGGAGCAGAAAAGAACCTGTTTTTCTATCCGCCTGGAAAAAATGACAAAGAACCAGTATCTGGTCATGCTGCTGCCCATTCTGTTAACGGAATTTTTATGGAGCCTTGGGGAAAATGTATATGCTGTTATATACGGTCATCTTGGAACGAGCAGCTTTGCGGCAATGACGTTAACCGGTCCTGTCCAGGGGCTTTTTATCGGTGCACTCAGTGGACTGTCTGGTGCTGCTGCGGTACTGATTGGAAAAGAATTGGGAAAGAAAAACTTTGAAAAGGCATATAAAGATGGGAAAAAACTGGTTCTATATGGTATAATAGGAGCGCTTGGTTTATCTGTGCTGTTGATTCTGCTTTCCGGTTTCTATGTTTCCATTTATTATGTGGAAGAAGAGGTAAAGCAGACTGCAAGGCTTCTTTTAATCGCCTTTGCAGTATATGCACCGGTTAAGGTGACCAATATGATTTTGGGTGGTGGTATCATCCGAAGTGGCGGAAATACAAAACTGATCATGTACATTGATATCATAGGAACCTGGGGGTTCGGTGTACCTCTTGGATTCCTGGCTGCCTATGTACTGAAATGGCCTATACCATATGTATACCTGCTGCTTTCTTTTGAGGAAGTCATCCGGCTTTTGATGGAATGGTATGTGTTCAGACACCGAAAATGGATGCATTATATTGGGGAATAAAAAACATGAAAATATACAATTGCATGGTTGTTTTTAATCCGGAAAAAGATAAGATCCTGTTTTGCAAAAGAGTAAAAGATCCCTATCTTGGACTTTATAATTTTGTGGGTGGCAAAGTGGAAGATGGAGAAAACCATCTGGATGCGGCCTATC
>CAMFGH010000100.1 GCA_945949875.1 uncultured bacterium | reverse complement strand
AAAAAAGTGTGCTGAGCACACTCTCAGCTCCCCTGCCCCTCAATCATGAGGGGTTGGGGTTTTTCTTTGTGTTTCTATACTGTAAAATAACGCTATGAGCAATATATTACAAACTATTTTTACCGATTATTACGAGCATATTATTTATGAACTTCATCCTCGTCAGACCGAGATTGAAAACATTTCTAAGATGATTCACTGTGGCGACCCATCTTATGGCGGCGCTTTTTTCGCTTGTCCTGATTGTGGTGAACTAAAATTCGTTCCTTTCCGTTGCAAATCTCGGTTTTGCCCTTCTTGCGGAAACATGTATAACCTCAAACGTTCTTTTCACATGTCTTGCAAGTTAGTTTCGTGTGTTCATCGCCATTGCGTTTTCACCATTCCCGAAGAACTTCGTATCTATTTCCTCAAAGATCGTTCTCTTTTAAACTGTCTCTTTTCTTCTGTTAGAGACGTTGTTCTTCGTATGTTCTTTAAGATGAATAAATCTGAATGCTTCACTCCTGGCTTCATCTGTGTTCTCCACACTTTCGGTCGTGATCTCAAATGGAATCCGCATATCCATGCTCTCATCTCTGAAGGAGGTTCTGGTAACATTACTGTTTGGAGAACTGTTAAACACTTTGATTTCACTTTCCTTCGTATCGCTTTTCGTAAAGTTCTTCTTGAAAGACTTACAGAAAAATTAGGCCCTTCTTTTCGCAAAGTTAAAAATGATATTTACAAAAACCATTCCGATGGCTTTTATGTTCGTGCCAAACCTAATCTTTGCACCCCAGATATCACAATCAAATATATTAGTCGTTATCTTGGTCGTCCGGTCATCGCCACTACCCGCATCGATGATTATGACGGTAATACTGTAACCTTTCATTACACTAGACATGAAGACAATCAAACAATCACCGAATGTGTTCCTGCTTTGGATTTCATCAAAAGACTCATCATTCACATTCCTAAAAAACATTTTAAAATGCTTCGATATTACGGTATCTACGCAAAACATCATAAGCACGAAAAGAAACTACGGCGATGTATCTCTCCCGAAAAGCGTAAATACTTCCGTTCTCTTTTAGATTGGCGCAGTTCAATCTTACTCACCTTTGGATATGATCCTTTAAATTGTCCTAAATGCGGTTCCTCTATGCTCGTACTCGAGGTTTACCACAAAAAAATTGCACTATTTGAACAATATCGAAAGGTAATGGGATATGGATGACTCCACACACCACCATCTTTCTACATCGTCAAATAGTGCATTTAAAAAACAACAAAAAACTCCATAATCAACGTCATCGCGAAGTCCACATCTTCGCTCTTTTGTTATGTCCTTTTTGATTCAAACTTATTATACATCATATTTAACGATTTGAGAAATTTCCTATAAAGCAAAAAAAGCTTTGGGAAAAAAGTGTTCCAGGGAATTCATAAAAAAGCGGTTATAAAGGTTCCGAAGGAAAGGAAAAAATTGTATAAAAAACTCATAAAAGAAGGAGTCATCCTGTAAAAAAATCGGATGGCTCCCTTGTTATAGTATTAATCGATGATTTCTTTATAACCGTCTTTTGTTTTGGTAAACAAAGGAAGTTTCTTTAAAAAGAGAATATCCTCTCTCTGAGCGGCTTTTCCTTCGGCTAAAAGAGCACCTTTTTTTACAATCTCTGCCCCTGCATTTTTGGCAAGAACTTCCAGAGCGTGCAGCGATTCCCCTGTTGAAATCACATCATCAATGATACAGATTTGTTTTCCACGAATTTTTTCCGCATCCACACCGTCCAGATACAGGTGCTGTTCTCCAGCAGTGGTGATTGAATGAACAGAAGCAGAAACCACGTCCTGCATATAAGATTTTTCACTTTTTCTTGCAACGATAAATTCCTTCAAGCCAAGACATTTACTGACTTCATAGGCAAGGGCAATGCCCTTTGCCTCAGCAGTGAGGATGGCATCCACAGGACCAATCAGTTCCGCAAGCTTTGGAGCACAGGCAGCGACAAGCTCTGTATCTCCTAAAACAACGAAACTGGCAAAAGCAGTATCTTTATTGATTGGGATAAATGGGAGAACTCTTTTAATACCACATAATTCCATTGTATATTTAGTCATGCTTTTTCCTCCATTTATGAATTACATTCCAAGAAATCTTACAATGATACCGGCAACCATTCCGAGGAATGGATTAGTTACTGCTGTGACAACCAGAGTAGATCCGCCGACAGCCGCATTGGTAGCAAGAGCAGCCGGTGCATCTAAAGCGACTGTTTTGAAAATTCCCAGTACAAATAAAAATCCAGCGATAGAAGAAGCCGGAACATATTTGCTGATTTTTGGAAGGATTCCAAGAATCAAAATCACTCCGATCACAACCATCATTGCTACACCGGCCCATACCGGATGCGGTGCACTGGCAGTTGCAGAAATAATAGATTCTACAGGCGCACCTCCAAAGAAAGAAGATCCCATATCAGCCAGGGAAGAGATTACAGTAAGATGGTCAACGTTATAATTTCCGCTGGTTGCCATGCTGGCAGTAATGGATCCAAAGGAAATATTGGAACCGATATTCAGGCATACCATTCCAAGAGCACCCATGATAACGTTTGTATTGATGGTAAATTTCTGACGGATGAATTTGTCATCCACGACAACAATATTTTCTTTTTCTTTTTTGAAAATGGCGTTGGCAATACAGGATGCCACGACAGAAATGACAATGGTGTATACCAGAGTATTTCCACTGTTTCTGGTAAGATAATAGGTAACCAATGCCGCTGCAAGGGAAACGCCTCCCGCAAGCTTGTCTTTTTTGATCATATCGATGGCAGCTTTTGTTAAAATGATACCGACACCGGCCATCATTCCGAAAGCAATATCTTCACCGACAAAATCAACGATTTTTGTTAATAGTCCAAATACTCCGATCAGGGCCATGATGACTGCACCCAGAAAAATCATGGTACATCGTTCGGAACGGTTTTTTCCGGCACTTCCGGCATAGGTAATGGTTTCTGCCTGGAATGAAATTGGTGCCACACTCTGGGTCACGGTGTTACCAATCGCGCCAATAAAAAATGCCATTGCGGTAGGAATGGATGCAAATCCGAAAGTAAGGGCCAGTAATCCCTGTGGGAGTCCATTCAGTACAACGCCAATGACAGCCAGAATGTCTGTTAAAATGTTTGTCATATTTCCTCTCTTTCTGCATGTTTATATGCTCTTTGGTATTCCGTATATTCGGATAAATAAATTAAATGCAAACACTTGTATTATAATGGAAAGTGAAATATAATAAAATTACTAATATTACATATGAATTATAATAATTTTATTATATGGAGGGTGCTTTATGACTCTGGAATCTTATCGTAACTTTGTTGCAATTGTAGAGTGCGGGAGTATTCTTGCCGCTTCAAAACGATTGCTGATTGCACAGCCATCTTTAAGTAATCAGCTGAAAAACATTGAGCGAACCTATGGGGCAAAGCTGATCAATCGGGGAAGTCGCTCCATTGAACTGACGGAGGCCGGTCGCATATTTTATAACAAAGCACGGGAAATGTGTCGAATAGAAGAAAGCATCCGTACTTCCATTTCCTGTCAGCAGACGGGATATCGGGAACAGCTGAAAATCTCCATTCCTGCTGGCAATTCAATTCATTATATACATCAGCTTTTTGAGAAGTTTGTAAAAAACAATCCGGATATCAATTATGATGTATATGAGATTCCCAGCGATTTTGTTGTGCCTAATGTCTTAAATGGTATCACAGAAATTGGGTTGATCCGTGCAAGTATCCCTCAGTATGGTTCCCTTACAAGCTTCCCCTATGAAAAGGATGATATTGTGGCAGTCATCCCAGAAGGCCACCCCCTTGCTGATTCCGAAGAGCCTTTGGAAATCACAGATTTTATAGGATATCCTCTGGCAATCCCCTTTGATATTTTGAATATCGTTTATACAGTATTTGGCCAGCATGCCGTTGCGCCAAATGTGTCCATTATTACATCGATCAATGAGACTGCCATTGAATGGGCAAGGTCCTTTCAGGCCATGGCTCTCATTCCCTATTCAGAGGGTGATGAGAAGAAGACAACAGATATGTTAATCCGCCCCATTGCCAATGATGGAATGTATGTCATGAGCGTATTTTTGATTCGTAAGGACAGAGAACTGTCCAATGCCGGTCAAATGTTTCTTCAAGAGATTGGAATCGAAGTGTGATTAGCATATTGACAGAGCCGGAAATGTTAGATATACTCATAACCGACAGATGGTCGGTTGCCTGTAGATGTGAGAAAAAGGATGATGTGATATGAGAATTGTGAAGGATGCGGAGGAGAGAAGGGAAGAGATTCTGGACGTGGCGGAACGGCTGTTCAGTACAAAAGGCTTTGATCATACCAGCACCAATGATATTCTGGAAGGTGTGGGGATTGCCCGGGGAACTCTTTATTATCATTATAAATCGAAAGAAGATATATTGGATGGGGTCATCGAGAGAATGACCAACCGGATGATGGTCGATGCCAAAAAGATTGTGCAGAATAAAACGATGCCCTTTCAGGAACGGCTGACCGAATCTGTGTTGGCTTTAAATGTGGATTCGAAGCTGGGAGAAGAGGTGATGGCACAGGTGCACCGTCCCCAGAATGCTCTGATGCATCAGAAGATGCAGAAACACTTGCTTGCCGGGATCAATCCACTTCTTACCGAGCTGCTGGAAGAGGGAATTGCATCGGGAATCTGTCACACCGCTTATCCGAAAGAAGTAGTGGAGATGATCATGCTCTATGCCAACACTGCCTTCGATGATCTGGACATGGCTGAGATGAGTCAGGAAGAAAGAGAACAGAAAATGGCAGGATTTATTTATAATGTCGAGCGTTTGATGGGCATGGAAGAACAGAGTTTGCAGGAAACCATTATGAAGATTTTTCATAAAAGTAAATAAGAAGGTGACGCTATTTAATGATGGGGCTGTCGCACCAAAAACAGCCACTAACCCTATGGCAGAGATTCATGCATTACATGGAATCGCTGCCATAGTTTTATGAATAAGCGTGGTACCTATGGCATAATCGCAGACAACTTGCGTTTTGCTACTCAACTTTCGAACGTTTATGGAAACGCCATTCGCGCTAAACTCGCTAACGCTCAGACAACGCGCTCGGTGGCGGATTCGTTCTCAAGTTTCGTGACGCAAAACCTGCAAACCATCTGCTCTTTATACCATAGGCATCCACGCTTTTTTCATAAATCTTCGGAATACGATTCCATTGCAAATACATGAATCCCCGCCATTTACGCCACACCCGGTGCCAAAATCTGTTTTTGTTCCCCCCAGGCTGTGGCAAAGCAAAAGAAAAAAGCCGAACTTTTTTTGCAAAGAACGGCTCTGGGTGTATAATTATGTTATGCACAAAACTAAAATTATACAGAAAGATTATAGCCTATCTTCGATGAATTATCAATTAAAACTTCCCTTTGAACTGGAAGTTCTGATCCCGGACGATGACCCGGTCCGCCTGTTAAGTGCGTTTGTGGAGGAGCTGGAACTGACTGATCTGTACCGGTCTTACGGAAAGATCAAAAAAGACCAGGTGACACCGCGTCAGATGTTCAAGATCGTGATCTATGCTGCCATGAACCATATCTATTCCAGCAGGGATATTGAAACTGCCTGTAAGAGGGATATCAATTTCATGTATCTGTTAGAAGGAAGACCTGCACCGGATCATGCAACCATTGCCAGGTTCCTCTCCCTTCATTTATCCCAGTGTTCGAAAAAGACATTAGCCGAAGTGACGGAGATGCTCTACAGCCTCGGTGAGATATCCGGGATCCATATCTTTATTGACGGGACAAAAATTGAATCTGCAGCAAACCGGTATACATTTTTATGGAAGAAAGCAGTGACAAAACATCAGCAGAGGCTTTGCCAAAAGATCGCAGTCTTTGTGGAGGAATGCGAGATACTCTATGGGATCCGTTTTATTTTTAATGGAAAGAAGTTCGGTCTTAGAACCCTGAAAAAGATCCGGAAAAGACTCTATAAGATCAAAGAGGAAGAAGGGATCGTGTTTGTCCATGGAATCGGAAAAAGAAAAAGCCAGATCCAAAAATCCATTGAAACATTGGAAGAATACATGGAAAAACTGAAGGAATACACACAGAAGATTCACCTCTGTGGTGACAGGAACAGTTATTCCAAAACAGATCCGGATGCTACTTTTATGAGGATGAAAGAAGACCATATGCAGAACGGACAGCTCAAGCCAGCCTATAATCTCCAGCATGGTGTGGATTCCGAATATATCACATGGCTAGATGTGACCCAGAGGCCGACAGATACCAGGACCCTGATCCCGTTTGTAAAAGATATGGAGGAACACCTGTCGTTCCATTATCGGGATATCGTTGCGGATGCCGGTTACGAAAGTGAAGAAAACTATCTGTTTCTCGAAGAAAACGGTCAGATTGCTTATATCAAGCCGAATAACTATGAACAATCAAAGAAACGCAGGTATAAACAGGATATCGGACGCATGGAAAATATGACATACGATCCGGAGCAGGATCATTATATCTGTTTTAATGGCAAGAAGATCGTGTGGAAATATGACCGAAAAGAAAAAACAGCAACGGGTTATCAACGGACCACATCCGTCTACGAATGCAGTGAGTGTGCAGGCTGTCCCTATAAAACAAAGTGTATCAAAGGGAATAACAGCAAGACCCCAATGGAAGAAAGAGTAAAAAGGCTTTATGTTTCCAAGACGATGAAAGAAAAAAGAAGGGAAGATCTGGAACGGATCACCAGCGAGTACGGGACACAGCTGAGGATGAACCGGAGCATCCAGGCAGAAGGCTCGTTTGCGGATGTAAAAGCAGACATGGCATTCCGGCGGTACACATACCGGGGCATGGACAATGTGACTGCCCAGAGTGTGGTCCTGGCGATCGCCAATAATATAAACAAGCTTCATAATAAGATCCAAAACGACAAGACAGGACAGCACCTGTTTGAACTGAAAAAGACAGCATAATTTTTAAAATTTCAAAATACATATCAGGCAGGTCTTTTGTCTAAGACAGAAGGCTTAGATAAGTGCGCTTTTTCAGCAGTACAAGTGCTGTAACTGTAGCCAAAGCAAGCAGATTCTGCTGAAAATGCGCACAAAAAGTCCGTCGGCAGTTACGGTCGTTAGACCGTTACTGCGACGGAACCCTCTAAGCTGGTTATTCGGATACGTTTTCTACTGCTTTTTCTTTCAGATAACCAGTCATACTTTTTTTGCTGATTTTACAGAGTGTACCTTGAGGAGTAACCAGAATCACTTTTCCATATGCTTTTTCGCCTATCCGGTCATATAATCTTCCGGCACTCATACTGTCTCCAAGCACCGTGTACGGGCTATTTGCAACATAGCCAAGTTTTCCAATCCCTTCCATTTTAACCAGGATAGCCTCTTTATCATATTCATTATCAGGCTCTTTTTCCAGAATCAGCTTCATTCCTGGTTTCAGGAAATCATTTCCGTAATAATGCTTTGTTCCGGTTAATGTGAAATATACTTTTCCCATGTTTATTTGCTCCCTTTTTAAAAATCATATTCATCCGGATCCAGACCGGATAATTCCAATTCAGTTTCTTCGTATTCCTTTTCTTCACTAATCATTTCATGGAGAAAAGACATTTCAGCAGCTCTTTCAAAATCACTCATGTTACCATCGTGGTTGAAATCAAATAAATCTCCAAATAATCCTTTCATAGTGGTGAACCTCCCATTAATCTTCCAGCCAATCTTTATAATCTGCTTCACTGGCGAAGAGCTGATACCCTCCATCCACATATCCCATATATCCGTTTTCTGTATTGTATCCTTTCATGTTTCTTCGCCCCTTTTCTTTATCTGTTATATATAAGATAAAGGATTAGCTGTCCTATAAAAACACCACCTATTT
>CAMFGH010000099.1 GCA_945949875.1 uncultured bacterium | reverse complement strand
TTTGGCACAGCCCAGAGAATCATTTTCTTTCGTAAGGGTGGCTGTTTCCTTGATGATCTCTCCCATCATCTTGACTGCATCCATATTGATACCGGTTCTGGTAGAACCAAGGTTTATAGAACTACATACTCTCTCTGTTGTGGAAAGAGCCAGCGGGATGGATTTGATCAACAGTTCATCTGCCTGGGTCATACCTTTGCAGACAAGAGCGGAATAACCACCGATAAAGTTCACACCTACTTCATGAGCCACTTTGTCCAGCACCACAGCAATGGATGCAAAATCTTCCGGTGTTTTACATGCTGCACCACCCACCAAAGCAATGGGGGTAACAGAAATTCTCTTATTTACTATGGGAATACCAAACTCTTTGGAAATTTCCTCACCGGTAGCAACCAGATCCTTTGCCGCCTCTTTAATCTTATTATAAATTTTCTCTTTACATTTTTCCAAATCCGAATCAATACAATCCAAAAGACTGATTCCCAGTGTAATGGTTCTCACATCCAGATTTTCCTTTTCGATCATCTTGTTCGTTTCTGCTACTTCATAAAAATTAATCATCGGTTCCTGTCTCCTCTGCGTCTTCCTTTGCCTTAAAGTCTGTGCATCATGTCAAAGATTTCTTCCTTCTGACATTTGATCACAACGCCGATTTCTTCTCCGAGAGCAGCCAGTTCTTCTGTAATTTCTGCAGATTTTTTTGCAGAACCTGATGTATCTACAATCATCATCATGTTGAAATATCCCTGTACAATGGTCTGGGAAATATCCAGAATGTTGATCCCATTTTCAGCCAGATAGGTACACACTTTTGCAATAATTCCAACGGTGTCCTTACCTACTACAGTAATAATTGTTTTTTTCATGTTTTGCTCCTTATTATCTTACACTTTTTTTAAATACCATGCATATGTTACTTTGCACATATTTCTTATCATACATTACGTCGCATTTACTATTTTATATTCACTACTTTTCATTTACTACTTTGTATATACTACATTGCATTTACTACTTTACATTTATTATCTGCGACATCTCCGACCTGGCGGCGACATACAGTGGAAAATCAGATCCATTATAAGGAATATCCGCCATGGTAATTTCCATCCGTACGGATTCATAGGCCAGTTCCGGTATGTTGTTTTCTTTACTCAGATGTCCCAGCATAATCGCCTGTATGTCATCATGCAAAATTTCGCACAGCAGTCTGCCGGATGCTTCGTTGGAAAGGTGTCCCTTTTTACCAAGAATTCTCTGTTTCAGATAATAGGGATAGGGACCCACCTGAAGCATATTCACATCATGATTTGCTTCCAGGATAAGAGCATCCACACCTTTTAAAGATTCCACGATATAGTCATCATACACTCCCAGGTCTGTCATCACCGCGATATGCTGCTTTCCATATCCCACACGATATGCCACCGGCTGGGCAGCATCATGGCTGATGCGGATTGGATGGATAACCAGATCCTTTAAAATAAATTTTTCATCCTCAGATATGGTTTGAAACAGGTTCTCTTCTATCTTTCCGACACGACTATCTGACAGTATAGCATTTCTCGTTCCTTCTGTACAATAGATTGGTATCTGATATTTTCTTGCAAGAACACCAAGTCCCTGAATATGATCTGCATGTTCATGGGTGATCAGAATACCATCAATATCTCTCCCGCACAGTTCCAGCTCTGCCAGTGCGCTTTCAATCCGTTTCCCGCTGATGCCTGCATCGATCAGAATATGGGTTGCATCAGAGCCCGCATAAATGCAATTGCCACTGCTTCCACTGGCAATACTGCATAATCTCATGTTCTTCCTCCATTACTCATCTTTTTCCCAATAGATTTCCAGTACATCGTTTTCCAAAAGAGGTTCCATATACTGAGCATCCCTGCCATTAAGTTTTGTCACGACACCTTTTCCCTGGGGTTTGGAAAGGTCAAAATCGATCCGGTCAAAAACATCCACATACACATATTCCGGTTTTCCGGTGAGAAGAACCGGTTTTCCATTGACCAGAACCGTGAATGAATGATTCGGGCGAATTTTCTTTTCTGCATTGGAAGATTCCTGATCGGATCCGTTTTCTCCATCCATTTCCGAAATATCTGTTCCCATGCCTTCCGCTTCCGGATTTATCGCTTCCGGACTTCGGGACTTAAGATTTTCTCCCACAGACTCTTCGTCTTCTATCTGCTCCTGCTGCTCTTTCATCTGAAAACTTACCAGGTAGTTTTCATAAACCCTGGTTTCTCTGTCTGCCGGTTTATGGTTCACCAGAATCTCCTGATCTTCCGGAACCAGAACGTCCATAAATTCCAGGAGCTGTCCCACGGTACAATAATCCAGCACTTCGATATCATCGCCCTCCTGAATATCATAATAGGAGGACTGGAAAATACCGTTCACCTTAGCGTATTTGGGCACATTCAGTCTCTTATCCTGTACCTGTACCGAAATGATATCCCGAAACTCCGGCAATCCTCCGATTGTCATGGTACCCGGAGCACCTTCCGAAGATTCTGTGATTTTTATAATTTCATTTTCATGAATCGGCGTATAAATGTTGGCCTCCCGGCCGCCTAAGGTAATCAGTGCCGCTTCTCCCAGCTGCCCTTTTACACTTCTTGCTTTTTTATTAACGGTAAAATGCAGTGTTTTTCCCCGTCTTGGGAAAAGCTTTTCATTTGGGAAATCTGCCTGCATGGCAGCATCCACAACAGACAGCTTATCATTGTCATATAATTTTATCCTTTTATCATTAAATGTTACGATAATGAAATTGTTACTTTGCTCATAATAATTCAGGCAGATTCCGAGAGGGGTAACTAAGGTGGAGTCTTTTGTCACTTCTTCTTCAAAAATGATATTCCCCATAACCTCTTTTCCACGTATGGCAGATCTCTGTTTCGGAATACCCAGTTTTTCCGCCACTAAATCTGTATAACCCGGAATCTTTCCGCCGCCACCTACCACAAATACTGCACTGACCGGCTTATCCCCGTTCAGTTCCAGTATCTTTTCTGCTGCAGCATCTGCCAGTGCCCGGATGGGTTCATCCAACACTTCCAGCATCTCTTTGCTGCTTATAGTCATAGGCAGTCCCATGATATCTTCATACTCTATCTCATCTTTTTCTCCCAGCTGTCGTTTGATAGTCTCTGCTCCATCAAAATCAACCAAGCAGTGTTTTGCAATCACCTCAGTGAGACCATCTCCGGCTGATGGAATCATGCCATAGGCAACAATACTGCCATCATTGGTGATGCAGATATCGGATGTTCCGGCACCCACATCGATCAGGGCCAGATTCAACATACGATATTTCTCCGGTATGGCAACCTGAATGGCAGCAATAGGCTCCAGCGTGAGACTTGCCACATGAAGACCTGCAATCTCTACCGCCTTATATAATCCGTCGATCACATCATCCGGCAGGAAAGTGGCGATCAGATCTGCACCGATGCTGGAAGCCTTGTGCCCTTCCGGATTGGTGATCTGATAATCGTTCATATAGTAATGAATGACGGTATTTCCAACACAATAAAAGGAAATCCCATCCTGATTCACCTCACCGAATTCATCATAAGCCTTCTGAACAGCCATGGATTTCAGGGTATAGATATCTTCCAGGGTAACTTCCTTTACTTCCGGAAACTCCAGTTTCATCTGCACCGTTTTGGTTTTTAACACACGTCCGGCAGCCGCAATACAAACTTCCGTAAGCTTTCGACCGATGGCCTTTTCCAGTTCTTCTTTTACCTGGGCAATGGATTCCCCCACTTTTCCAATATCGTGAATCTGCCCATCCAGCATGGCTCTGGTCTCATGCTCTTTGATTCTCTGAGCTACACAATAAAACTCGTCACCCTTTTTATAACCAACAGTACCGACAATGCTTCTGGTACCAATATCCAGACCAAATACTGTTTTCCCTGCCATTTTTTTCATCGGTGTCACAAATATGCCTCCAATACACGATCAATCTGATCGAAGCTTTTTTCCAACGTACCACTGTTATCTATCACTACTTTGCAGTATTTCCGGAAAGTCTCTTCCGGGAGCTGTTTTCCCATGATGGCAGTGATCTTTTCATCACGGTACCCTCTGGATGCTTTCAACCGCGCTCTCCGTACTTCTTCTTTTGCATAAATATACCAAAGTTCATCACATATTTTATCGAATCCCGTCTCAATAAGCAATGCTGCTTCGATAAAAAAGAAATCATATTCTCCACTTTTTCGGGTCTCTTCGATCTGCTGTAAAATATATGTAACCACAGCAGGATGGATCAGATCATTTACCTGCTTTAATAATGTCCCATCCTGAAAGATCTTCTCTGCCATCTTGTCCTTTTGAATGTTTCCCATTTCATCCAGAACGTCTCTCCCCAGCAGACTGACCAGCTCTCCGTAGCAGGCAGAGCCCGGCTCCTGCATCTGTTTTGCCACCAGGTCTGCCAGAAGGACTCTGCATTTATATGTTTTTTTCAGATAAGAAAGTATTTCCGATTTACCGCATCCAACGCCACCGGTGACGCCAATGATTCGTGTATGCCTTTTTCCCATACTGAAACCTCTTTCTTCCTTGTATTTGAAAAGTATCTTAAAACTTAATGTGCATCATACCAGCTATCCCCGGTATTTAAGTCGATCTCCAGCGTGACTGCAAGCTCTGCTGCATGAATCATCTCATAGGACAAAATGCTGCGCACCTGTTCAACCTCATCCTTAGCAGTTTCAATGAGCAGTTCATCATGAACCTGAAGGATCATTTTGGATTTTAGTCCTTCTTCCCGAAGTCTCTTCTCCACCCGGACCATGGCTATCTTCATAATATCTGCCGCTGTTCCCTGAATCGGGGCATTCATGGCCACTCGTTCTCCGAACGAACGCTGCATAAAATTACTGCTGGATAATTCCGGTATAGGTCTTCTGCGTCCAAACATGGTGACAGAATATCCGGTCTGCTTTGCCTGCTCCACTGACCGATCCAGAAAGGCTTTGATTCCCGGATAAGTTTCAAAATATTTATCAATGTATTCCGCCGCTTCTTTCCGGGAAATGCTCAGATCCTGACTCAGTCCAAAAGAGCTGATACCATATACAATCCCGAAATTCACTGCCTTGGCGTTTCTTCTTTGCAGATCCGTCACCTGATCCATAGGAACATGGAAAACCTTGGAAGCGGTGATCCGGTGAATGTCTGCCTCCTGTTTATAGGCATCGATCAGCTGCTCATCTCCGGACATGGATGCCAGAATACGCAGTTCAATCTGGGAATAATCGGCATCCATCAGGGTATAGCCTTCTTTGGCCACAAATACTTTCCGAAGTTCTCTTCCCAGTTGCGTACGCATGGGAATATTCTGCAGATTCGGCTCTGTAGAACTGATCCTTCCTGTTGCGGTGATGGTCTGGTTAAAATTCGTATGGATTCTCTTATCCTCTCCGATATAAGCTGCCAGTCCGTCTGCATAGGTGGATTTTAACTTGGTAAGACCTCTGTATTCCAGAATCTCGAGAATGATCGGATACTCCGGTGCCAGCTTTTCCAGTACATCCGCTGCAGTAGAATAACCTGTCTTGGTTTTCTTTCCCCCCGGTATCTGCATTTTGCCAAACAGGATTTCTCCCAGCTGTTTCGGAGAATTGATGTTAAACTGCTCTCCTGCTTTTTCCCAGATACTGCTTTCCAGTTCCGTAATACGTCCGGAAAGGGCATCCCCATAATTTTTCAGTTCTTCCGGTCGGACCAAAACCCCTTCTTGTTCCATATGATACAAAACTCCTGAAAGGGGCATTTCGATTTCATAAAAAAGCTTATCCTGCCCGGACTGTCGAAGGGCATCCTCCAGTTTGCTTTTTGCCTTTGTCATGGCATCTGCCAGAGAACCGGCGTACTGGACAAACATTTCTCTTTTTGTGGTAAAAGCTTCCTCCATGGAAAGCTTTCCAAAAAGCTGTGCGTAAGAAGATAGAAGAAGTCCCAGATATTCATTGGCAATATCCTCCACCTGATAATCACTTTTCAGAGGATTCAGAAGATATGCTGCGATCAGCACATCAAACATCTGATTTTTTTCAATGTATTTCTCTTCTTTTTCTATAAAAGGATATAAATTCTTAATCTGTGCAGTCTGCAGCACAACGCCTTTTTCCAGCATATCCTGAATACTGCTTACCAAAAAACCGGCAGAAAGCTTTTCATTTACCACAGCAAAGTATGGACCTTCTCCCTCTATGGAAAGTGCCATTCCCAGTATCCGGCGATTCTTCAGCACGTCTGCAGTATCTTCCTCTGCCTCTTCTATTTCCGTCTGTAAAAATGGCAGCACCATCTGCTGATTTTCCTTAGGTTTCTTCTGATCTGGCAGATCATAGACCAGCACACTGCAGTTTTTCTGCTTGATCGCCCTGGCTGTCACTGCCGAAAGTTCTTTTTCTGATTCCAGAATCTGACAGCTCACCTGCCTTAAATCGCCACTGCTGTCAAATTTACCCAGAAAATTCTTAAACTCCAGTTTTTTAAACAGAACATAGGCTTCCGGAGTATAAAAATCTCCGATCAGTCCCTCTTTATAATCTGCGCCGGTATCTGCATCTGTTTTAATGGTTGCCAGTGCAAGACTTAAATCAGCCAGATCCCGGTTTGCTTCCAGGGATTCCCGGATACTTTTTTTACTGATTTCCTCAATGTGGGCATAAATGTTTTCAATGGAGCCATAGGTTGTCATCAGCTCTGTGGCTGTTTTTTGTCCTACTTTGGGTACTCCCGGAATGTTATCTGCGGTATCTCCCATGAGTGCCTTCAGTTCAATAAACTGCTTCGGAGTAACCTGATATGCATCCAGCACATCCCTGGCATAATAATCCTCTACTTCGGTTCTGCCCATTTTGGTCTTGGGAATCCGAATCTTGATCTGCTCTGTGGCAATCTGCAACAGATCCCTGTCGCCGGAAACCAGTGCCACCTGAAGTCCATCCTTTTCTGCTGTCTTTGCCAAAGTGCCCAAAATATCATCTGCTTCCAGGCCCGCTTTTTCTACGATCAGAATCCCCATGGCTTTCAACACTTCTTTCATCACCGGAACCTGTTCTCTCAGTTCCTCCGGCATAGGTTTTCTGGTTCCTTTATAGGCATCATACATTTCATGGCGGAAGGTGGGGGCATGCACATCAAAAGCCACTGCCAGATAATCCGGCTGTTCTTCCTCCAATACTTTAAACATAATATTCAGAAAACCGTATATCGCATTGGTATGAAGGCCGGCTGCATTGGTAAGGTCCGGAACCCCATAAAATGCCCTGTTCAAAATACTGTGTCCATCAATCAATACTAATTTTTTGTTTTTCATATCTGCCATTATTACTATTCCTTTTCCAGAAAAATCAAACATCAGAAACTATTCCCAAGTTATTTCTCAGCTGAAAATTCTTTCTTTGTATTAAAACAGCAAAAAAAGAACCAGTGTCACAAGAAGTCCGAATGCAGCAAGCAGGATCAGGGAAAATACAGCCTGTATCATGAAATGGTGCATACGTACCTTTTTGTGTGCCATTTCCAGCGCAGTTTCCAATTCGGATTGCAGATCAAAATTATTACTGCTTTCCAGACTGTCCAGCCCCACCGTCACAAGGTACTGAATGGATAGTTCCTCTTCACACGCTCTGCACTTCTGAATATGATTAAGAAACAGTTCCAGTTCTTCTATTTTCAGTTCGTTTTTCATAAAGCCCGGTATCCATTTCGCCACCTGCGAACATGTTACTGTTTTTTCCTTTTTGTGCATAACTTATTCCTTTTTCAAAAAAGGCGAAACCCTGTCTTGGATTCCGCCCTTTTACTGTGCTTTATATTTTTCGCAAAATACCAATTGCCTTGTTTTCCAGTATCAATTCACCATATTCCATCAAATGCGTATATAACACTTCCGGATCTGCAGAAACTTTCGCATATTCAAAACCCACCGCAGCAAGCAGGTTATAATTATAGTCTGAAATGCGATACCTCTCTACAATTAAATAATACTTATTCCTGTCTTTATAAAGATGACTTTTTATGGGCTGTTTCAGTCCTATGGCATGGCAGTACTGAAGCAGGTCATTCAGGGAATTAAATGTATATATCCTATATGTATCCTTCGGAAGCTCCGGCAATTCTATGGCCGGCAACGCTGTTTTACTCTGTTTTCCCTTTCCACTGCCTTTTTGCGT
>CAMFGH010000098.1 GCA_945949875.1 uncultured bacterium | reverse complement strand
CTGTGCCATTGCAAAAGCGGTAAATGCAGATAAGCTGGTATTTTTAACAGATATTGAAGGTCTTTATAAGGATATCAATGACAAATCCAGTTTTATCAGCAGGCTGACAGCGGATCAGGCTGATGCACTCATTGGAGATGGATTTATCGGTGGAGGTATGCTGCCTAAGCTGAATAACTGTACCTCAGCCATTCGAAACGGGGTAAACCGAGTACATATCCTGGATGGCAGAATTCCCCATTGCCTGCTTTTGGAAATCTTTACAAACGAAGGTATCGGAACAGCTATTGTCAAAGATAACGAAGAATTGTAAGATAGAAACAATAGGTTACTGACTCAAGTTACTGAGACCCATGATATAGAACAATATCTTGTGGGCGGTAAACAGAAAAGGAATATAAATATGATGAAAGAATATATTGAGCAGGCAGAACAGGACCTGCTCCATACTTATAACCGGTATCAGATCGTTTTTGATAAAGGGGACGGAGTCTACCTGTATGACCTGGATGGTAAAAAATATCTGGATTTTTTTGCAGGAATCGCCGTATTTGCCCTGGGCCATCATTACAAGGATTTTGATGATGCGGTAAAAGCCCAGGTGGATAAGCTGATTCATACCTCCAATTATTATTACAATGTACCGGCAATTGAGGCGGCTAAAAAGCTGAAAAAAGCATCCGGAATGGACCGGGTATTTTTTACCAACAGCGGTGCTGAAGCAGTAGAAGGTGCGATTAAAGCAGCAAGAAAATATGCCTATCTGAAAGACGGAAAGACAGATCATGAAATCATTGCCATGAATCATTCTTTTCATGGAAGAACCATGGGGGCACTGTCTGTAACAGGAAATGCACATTACAGGGAAGCTTTCCAGCCCATGATCGGGAATATCAAATTCGCCGATATGAATGATTTTGATTCGGTTCTTTCCCAGGTATCTGATAAAACCTGTGCCATTTTGTTTGAGACGGTGCAGGGAGAAGGCGGTATTTACCCGGCTACTCAGGAATTTATGGAAAAAGTACGCGCCCTCTGTGATGAAAAGGATATATTACTCATTCTGGATGAAATCCAGTGCGGTATGGGACGTACCGGTGCCATGTTTGCATGGCAGCATTATGGTGTGAAACCGGATATTATGACATGTGCCAAGGCCATTGGCTGCGGCGTGCCGGTGGGCGCTTTTCTGATGACAGAAAATGTGGCAGCCCACTCCCTGGTTCCGGGAGACCACGGGACCACATACGGTGGCAATCCTCTGGCATGTGCTGCGGTTTCCAAGGTACTGGAGCTGATGGAAGAAGACAGGATTGTAGATCATGTAAATGAGATTACTCCTTATCTGGAAGAAAAACTGGATCAATTGAAAGAAAAGTATCCTTTTGTAACGACCAGAAGAGGGAAAGGCCTGATGCAGGGACTGGTATGTGATATTCCGGTGGCACCGATCATTGCAGATTGTCTGGAAAATGGTCTGGTTCTGATCAATGCAGGGGCCAATATCATTCGTTTTGTGCCACCGCTGATCATCACAAAAGAGCATGTGGATGAGATGATCGCAAAACTGGATCAGGCAATGCAGTCGGTATAGATCAGATGGAAGGAGAAATTACGTGGGTTTTAATAAAAGACTTTATGCGATCATTTTGATCTGCTGTATGATGGCAGGAGTATTTTATGTTGGAAAAAGCGGTATGCAGCTAACCGAACAAAGGGAGAGAGAAGAGCAGGAATCTTTTTTGTCACGAAAAAAAGATACCCTGCAGTTTTGGTATACGGATGAAAGTCTGACTGATTATATTGAAGGGGCAGCAGTTGCCTTTTATGAAAAATATGATGTCAGAATAGAGCCGGTGCTTGCTTCCAGTCAGGAATTCCTGGAGGCAGTATATCAGGCATCTCTGGAAGAAGATCAGGCGGTTCCGGATTTGTTCCTGGTAACCAATGACTGTCTGGAAAAGGCATATCTGTCGGGACTTGCATCTGTCATAGAAGATGGTGGAATCGTCAATGAAGATAATTTTGGTGCCGGAGCAGAAAATGCGGTAACGTATCATGATAAACTGGTGGCTTACCCATTTTATTATGAGACCAGTGTGCTACTTTATAATGATACCTATTTGATGCAGGATGCAGAAAAGCATCTGCAGGCTGAGCTGGATCAGGAAGCGGCAGAAGAGTCACAGGCCCAGGCTGAGGCAGGAAATGTAGAAGAAGAGTCCCAGGGGCAGGAAGAAGAAAAGGTCTTTTCCGAGGAAGAAATCCGCGAGAGAATGGAAGAGAATCTTCCGGAGACCATTGAACAGCTGGAATTGTTTGCAGATGAATATGATGCACCGGAACAGGTGGAAGGTGTCTTCCGCTGGGATGTATCAGATATTTTATACAATTACAATTTTGCCGGAAACTATATGTCTGTAGGTGGAGATGCCGGCGACCGGGAAGAGTTAATTGATATTTATAACCTGGAGACCATACAGTGTCTGAATGTATTCCAGAAACTGAATCAGTTCTTTTTCATTGAGACAAAGGATGTCAGCTATGACAGTGTGGTTCAGGATTTCATCGATGGAAAGATTATATTTACAGTAGCCGGTACGGATATTCTCGGGAAACTGGAAGCTGCAAAAGCAGATGGAACTCTGCAGTACGAGTATGGGCTGCGTGAAATGCCGGAGCTGAATGATACCTTAAAGAGCCGTTCCAGATCTATTACCACAGTGGTAGCGGTCAACGGTTTCTCGGAGCAGAAAAAGAAGGCAAATCAGTTCGCCAAATTCCTCACCACAGAGTATGCGGACAATATATATTCCAGAACCGGAAAACTCCCATCTTATCGATATGCCAATACCGGCGTGGATGGCGCAGAAGTGTTCTTTGCAGAATATGAGGATTCCGTGCCCATGCCAAAGATGATGGAAGCAGGAAACTTCTGGATCAAACTGGAGATTGCTTTTACGGATATCTGGGAAGGAGCAGATGTAAATGGCACACTGAAAGCTCTGTCAGAAGAGTTTATGACACAGGTGACAGGGGAACCTTATGAGGAAGAATATATCGATGTGCCGGTGGAAGAAGTGATCGAAGAGGAATATATCGAAGAATCGGAACAGCAGGATATAGAGTAATCGGATATGGATTAGCCAGGTATGAATAATCTGGATATGTTATGACCGGATATGAACTAATAGAATATGAATTAGCAGGATACCGATGTCAGGTGACTATGGAAAACATAGTTCCGGCATCGGTATTTTTTATAGGAAGTTCCTTTGAATTACCTACGTTTACTCTTCCCGGCAAGCTTTTTGTAGGCCTTGTTTGCTGAGAATGTGGGATTCTGCCTTATTTCAGAATAAAAACAGGGAAAATGGGAATATATTTATGATATAGAATTGCGGGAGCTGCGGAGCAAAGGAGCAACAGAGCAAAGGAGCAACGGAGCAACAAAGCAATTCGTGTATCATGTGAGTGCAAAAAGGGGGAAATATGGGAGTCATCATTGCAATTATTTCTGGAGCACTTATGAGTATCCAGGGAGTTTTCAATTCAAAAGTAACCGAAAAAACAGGGATATGGACAGCAAATACCTTTGTGCAGTTCACCGCATTTCTGGTATGTCTTCTCATATGGTTTCTTTTCGAGAGAAATTCTTTCGGACAGATTCTACAGGTGCAGCCAAAATATATGCTGCTGGGCGGTGTGTTCGGGGCAGCCATTACCTGGACTGTTATCCAGAGCATGGAAAGAATGGGTCCTGCCTATGCAGTCCTTTTTATCGTAGTAGCACAGATCATCGTGGCATATCTGATTGAACTGCTGGGACTTTTTGGAGTGGAAAAGCAGCCCCTTTCCTGGAACAAAGTGTTGGGAGCGGGAATTGCGATTGTGGGGCTGGTTCTGTTTCAGAATAAATGAAGATTGGCTGGAAAGATTTGGAAAAGAATTAATCAAAATTTTACGAATATAAAACCTTGTAAAAAAA
Organism: uncultured bacterium; assembly: GCA_945949875.1. Classification (GTDB taxonomy): domain Bacteria; phylum Bacillota; class Clostridia; order Lachnospirales; family Lachnospiraceae; genus 1XD8-76. The sequence continues at coordinate 4,328 of CAMFGH010000098.1, read as the reverse complement.
ACACCGATAGAATAAAATAATTGTGTATTGCATAGAAGGGCTTCTTTTCCGCAGGAAAAGGAGAATGCAATGAGAAATAATACAAATTGTTTTGGAAAAAATTTATGGAAATATGTACTGATGTTGCTGGTTTGCGTTTTGCTTGCCGGATGTGGAAGTGATGCCACGAAGGAGCTTTTGACATCGCTGGGAGAAGATGTAGATTCTCCTGAATGTGTGGCTTCGGAGGCAGAACAGACGGAGGGCACAGACGAAAATGGCAGTCAGGATATGCAGGATGATAAGGTAACAGAATCAGCAACTATTTTTGTACACGTATGTGGTGCAGTAAAAGAGCAGGATGTTTATGAACTGCCGGCTGGATGCCGCTTTTATGAGGCGGTGGAGGCAGCAGGTGGCTTTCGGGAGGATGCCTGCGTGGATTATCTGAATCTGGCCAGTATTTTAAGTGACGGCGACAGATTGGAAATCCCTACATATACCCAGGTACGTGAAGCAAAGCAGGAAGGTTTACTGATTGCCCCCGATGGAAGTATGAGCATCGGAACCTCGGCAGAAAGTGGTCTGATCAATATCAACACAGCAGACGTGGGGGCGTTGTGTTCTTTGCCCGGAATCGGCGAAAGCAGGGCAGAAAGCATTATTGCATACCGGGAAGAAAAGGGGCCTTTTCTGCAAAAAGAAGATATTATGAATGTAACAGGTATCAAAGAAGGCATGTATGGGAAAATAGCTGATCTGATAACGGTGGAGTAGATAGGCGTGCCGGTAACAATAAGTCAGAAAGAAGTGCGCTGATAACAACAAAGCAGAAAAACGTATAGATAGCAGGAAAGCAGTAAATATAGGTGGAAGAATGGCAAAGAGAGTTTTGGTAGTAGATGATGAGAAACTGATCGTAAAGGGAATCCGGTTCAGTCTGGAACAGGATGGTATGGAAGTAGATTGTGCTTACGATGGAGAAGAAGCACTGGAACTTGTGAAGGCAAATACTTATGATATTGTACTTTTGGATGTCATGCTGCCAAAGCTGACGGGATTTGAGGTATGCCAGCAGATTCGTGAATTTTCCAATGTACCGGTTGTCATGCTGACTGCCAAAGGGGATGATATGGACAAAATTCTGGGACTGGAATACGGTGCAGATGACTATATTACCAAGCCATTTAATATCCTGGAAGTGAAGGCGCGGATCAAAGCCATTATACGTCGTACTTCCCCCAAGGAAGATAAAGAGGCAAAAAAGGCTGTTATTGAAAATGGTGATATGCAGCTTCATACGGATGACAGGAGAGTCTATATTGCAGGAAAAGAAATTAACCTGACTGCAAAAGAGTTTGAAGTGCTTGAACTTCTTATCATGAATCCAAATAAAGTATACAGCAGGGAAAAGTTGCTGAAATGTGTCTGGGGAGAAGATTATCCGGGAGATGTTCGTACAGTAGATGTGCATGTCCGCAGACTTCGTGAAAAAATTGAGACCAATCCAAGTGAGCCAAAGTATGTGCATACCAAATGGGGTGTGGGATACTATTTTAAAGCAGTTTGAAATATGGCTGACAATGCCCGGAGAAAGAGCAAAGTGGGAAAAAGCAAAGTGAAACAACTATGATATATAGATGGGAAGACCTGAAATCTAAAATCAAATCATTGAGGAGCCTGAAGTTCAATATTTTTGTATTGCTCATAGTAGTTGGACTGATTCCGACGATTGTACTGAAATATGGTATTGTACAAAACTATGAGACCCGAGCTGTTTCTGTAAGGACTTCTGAGGTACAGACACAACTCAAGATTCTGGCGAATCATCTTATAACCTATAATTATTTGCAGGACACATCTTCCCCCGTAATCAACGCGGAACTGGAACAGCTATCCAATCTGTATAACGGCCGCGTATTGATCATCGGGGATAATCTGAAAATTGTAAAAGATACATATGGGATAAGTGAAGGTAAGACAATCATTTCCGAAGAGGTAGTAAAGTGCTTTAAAGGAGAGAGCATGTCTAATTATGATGCGGATCATGGCTATATCGAGATGACGATCCCCATATCCGAAATGGTAGAAAGCACAGAAGAGAATGAAGAGAAATCTGGGGAACCCAAGGAAGAATATCGTGGTGCCATGCTGATCAGTGTGTCCTGTGATACCATTCAGAAGACCATGGATATTTTGAATTCGAAAGCCACAGTGCTTCAGCTGATCATGATGGTTATTATTATAGGGCTGGCATTTTTTCTGGCAGGATTTCTGGTAAAGCCGCTGAATAAAGTTACTGCAGCAATCAATGAGGTAAAAGGCGGCTATTCTTATGAGGCCATACAGGTTCCCGATTATGCAGAAACCGTGCATATTATTGATGCATTTAATCAGCTTCTGGGTCGTATGAAGATATTGGATGATACCAGACAGGAATTTGTATCCAATGTGTCTCATGAATTGAAGACGCCTATTACTTCGGTCAAGGTGCTGGCGGATTCCCTGCTGGCTCAGGAAGATGCACCGGTGGAGCTTTACCGTGAGTTTATGGAAGACATTGCAGCGGAAATCGACCGTGAAAACCGAATCATTACAGATCTGCTTTCTCTGGTTAAGATGGACAAGACTGTTTCGGATATGAATATTACAGAAGTTAACATGAATGATCTGACAGAACTTGTTCTGAAACGACTGAGAGCAATTGCGCGGAAAAGAGATATAGAGGTAACGTTTGAGAGCAACAGACAGGTTATTGCCACGGTGGATGAAGTAAAATTGTCTTCCGTCATTACGAACCTGGTAGAAAATGCGATCAAATATAACAAAGAACATGGATGGGTAAAAGTGGTGCTGGATGCAGACCATCAGTTCTTTACACTTACTGTCAGCGATTCCGGAATCGGAATACCGGAAGATGCGCAGGAACATATTTATGAAAGATTTTATCGTGTGGACAAGTCACATTCCAGAGAAATCGGCGGTACCGGTCTGGGACTGGCAATTACCCGAAGTGCGATTCTGATGCACAGAGGTTCTATTCAGGTAAGCAGTGTGCCGGGAGAAGGAACTACTTTTGTTGTCAGGATTCCACTGACCTATATTGCGTAGTTATACAAGAAAGGTCTTTTTATGAGAAAGATAATCAGAAAGACAATTTCATATTTGCGTCAGGGTCTCCATAATGCCGGGTGTGCTTTTGGGCATGCTTTCGGGTTTGCTTTTGCATGCATATTTGCATGCGTGACTTTGACTTCCTGCGGCTCAGGCCAAGATAACGTTCCGCTTTATGAGTACGATGTTTATTATCTGAATAAAGAAAATACAAAAGTTCTCAGAGTGGATTATGAATCTCAACTTGAAAATACGGAAGAAAATACAAAGGCCTTAGTCGGAGAACTTATTTATGTTCTGTCCAATGTTGCGGAGAAGCCGGAGTATGTTCCCCCCATCAGTGGAAATGTTGTGCTGTTAAATTATACATTGGAGGATGGCCAGCTGACGCTGGATTTCAGTGAGCTATACTATAAACAGGATAAGATTCAGGAAATTCTGGGTCGTGCAGCGATTGTAAGGACATTGTCGCAGTTACGCGGCATCCGTACGGTTTCTTTCTCTGTACTTGAAATGCCGCTTACGGATAGTGCAGGACTTCCGGTAGGAACCATGACAGCAGAGTCATTTATTGATAATGCGGGAACAGAAATCAACGCCTATGAACAGGCACAGCTTCATTTGTATTTTGCCAATGAAGAAGGAGATAAACTGGTCATCGTAAACAGGAAAGTGATGTATAACAGTAATATTTCCATGGAAAAACTGGTTATGGACGAATTGGTCAAAGGTCCGGTGACTCCGGAGGGAGAAGAGCCGGAAGCCTATCCGACGATTAATCCGGAGACTGTGGTGCAGGGCGTAACGGTAAAAGATGGTGTATGCTATGTCAATTTGAGTGAGGCTTTTCTTACCCAGATTTATAATGTAACTACAGATGTAACCCTGTATTCCATTGCAAATTCTCTGGCAGAACTGCCAAATGTAAACAAAGTACAGATTTCCATAGATGGTGAGAGCAATATGATGTTCCGTGAGAGTGTAAATCTCACCACCGTATTTGAAAGAAATCTGGATATTATGGAAGAATAGAAAAGTAATGTAATATTGAAAATAAAAAAGAAATAATGAAATGAAAGAAATATTGTATAGGAAAATAGAAAGGTTGTGTTATGGGAAATAGAAAACATCTATGCCCGGAGATTCGTCGGCCGCTTTTCTGGGCAGCCGGTTTCTATATACTTTTCCTTTTCCTGTTTTCCTCAAAGAAGATACCTGTGACAGATCAGACAGAT
>CAMFGH010000097.1 GCA_945949875.1 uncultured bacterium | reverse complement strand
CTTGATACCGTTTTCTCTTGCCCAGTCTGCTGCAAATCGTTCCAGCTTACCGATGGAGACAGGTTCTCCTTTGATACCTCTGATACATTTTCCTTCGCACTGGCTTTCCTGAGGACAGACACGTCCACAGACGGCAGGAAGAGCAGATGATTCACTGATCACCTGATAAGCACCTTCCATATCATCATTTTTGATTTTTTCAATAAATCCCGGAATATTAATGGCAACCGGACATCCCTTCACACACTGTGCATTTTTACAGTTAATGCAGCGGGATGCTTCTTCCATAGCCTCTTCTTTGTTATATCCAAGACAAACCTCTTCAAAATTTGTTGCTCTGACTTTTGGGTCCTGCTCTCTCACAGGAGTTTTCTTTAATACATCCATTTATCTCACCTACACATCCGATCAGTTGCAGTTTCCGCATCCGCCGTGATGTGTGTCTCCTTCCTGAAGTTTTAACATTGCTCTTCCTTCTGCAGTTTTATACTGCTGCTGGCGTTTCATGGCATTATCAAAATCTACCAGATGTCCGTCAAATTCCGGTCCGTCTACACAGGCAAATTTTACTTCACCGCCAACCAGTACACGACATGCACCGCACATACCGGTTCCGTCAACCATAATCGGGTTCAGGGAAACAATCGTAGGAATGCCTAAATCTTTTGTTAATTTGCAAACAAACTTCATCATGATCATAGGTCCGATACAGATACAAAGATCGTATGTCTTGCCTTCCTGTTCTACCAGATCCTGTAATGTTTTAGTAACCATACCGGATCTTCCATAAGAGCCATCATCTGTTGTTACATAAAGATTTCCGGCAACTGCTTCCATTTCTTTTTCCAGGATCAAAATATTCCGGGATTTTGCTCCCATGATAACATCCGCATCAACTCCGTTTTCATGCAGCCATTTTACCTGGGGATAAACAGGAGCTGTTCCCACACCACCGGCAACAAATACAATTTTTTTATTTTTTAAATCTTCAATGTTTTCATGACACAATTCAGAAGGACATCCAAGTGGTCCCACAAAGTCGCGGAAAGCATCTCCCTCTTCTAATTCTGACATCATTTGTGTTGCAGCACCAACGATCTGAAATACAATGGTAATGGTGCCGGCCTGTCTGTCATAATCGCATATGGTAAGAGGAATACGTTCTCCCTCTTCATCCATTCTTACAATGACAAATTGTCCGGGAAGACAGCTTTTTGCAACCCTCTTTGCTTCAACTACCATCTGAAAAATATTATCGGTAAGTTTAGCCTTTTCCAAAATTTTAAACATAATATCCTCCTTCTTGTTTTATATATATAAATCCCCTTTATGTTCCGGAAGCAAGCAGTTCTGTGGTCAATGCAAAATTCTGCGTTCCTGCATCATACTGTGTTCCGTACAAAGGTAAATTATAGATTCCGACAGCATAATAATTTCCGGTCTTTTCAGTAGAACCATCCGGATTCAGAAAATATTCTGAGAAAATATAGAAGTCGCCTTCTTCTTCGATGGTGGTACAGCATGCAAAGGTATAAGTAACCCTTCTGGGATTATCTTCTGCGATCTGTCCATCCAGACTGTAAACTTTACCGGCAGAATACAGATACTGCATGATGACATCCGCTGCTTCATTTACCGTATGATCCGTTATCAGTTCCAGATTATAATTTCGTACCGTCACTTCACTGGAAATACCGTTTTCATCAATAGCAACAAATTTATATGTACTTTTCCCTAAGGGCATGGTCAAAAAACCGCTGTAAAGGGTACTTTGATCTGTAGGTTCTGAATCGTCTGTTGTATAGTAAATCAGACATCCTTCTTCTGCCTCCGCATGAATCAACTGCGGAGTCCAGAAATCACCACTATATGCATCTACTTCCGGTGCAAAAGGAATGGATACATCCACATGATAGGTTGCTTTCGCCAATGGACTGGTAATCCCAAAATCATTTATAAAAATAGCTGTAATAACATAATCCCCTGTGTCCAGAAAAATAGGCGAAATATATTCTTCCGATGCTCTGGTAGGAGTCGAACCATCCATGGTAAAGTAAATATGCCCTGAGGTATTACTGAATATTTTTAATGGAATAATTTCGTTATAGGCACCTTCCAGATAATTAAACTCAGGCGCAGCCGCCATATACTGGGAATATTTTTCTCTTATACTTTCATTCTGACAGGACATCAGCAAACTGTTAATCTGCTCATACTGTCCTTTTTCATCATAAAATGCAACAATTTTGGTATAAACCTGTACCTGCGCCTCTTTGGAAATGGATTCCTTTTTCATAATGTCAAGCAGGGTATTGATGTAAGCATCCGATTCATTTTTCTGAAGATAACAGTCTGCTATTTTGAATTTTATTTCTTCAAAATCTCCACCTGCATTCAATGCAGCCTGCAAGTCTGTGACAGCACTGTCATAATCGCCACTTTGCATCTCTATTTTTGCCTGCTTTAGCAAATATCCCGAAGATTTATGATAGGCTGTAACAGAATAATATACAACCAAAACAATAAGTGCAAGTAAGAAAACACATCCAAGCCCCAGAACAAACATATTTTTATGGCTTTCATTTCCTGTTTCTTTGTCTTTTGAGGAATCGGAGGTTATCAGATCTTCAACCACATTGGATAAAGATTCTTCTATGCTTTGTTCCACTTCCGGTTCAAAATCCGGAACCATCTGTATTTCATGGCCACAATTTTCGCATAGCAAATATCCATCCGATATTTCATGGCCACACTGCGGACATTTCATAGGTAACCTCCTTTCCTCATTTTTGACCTCTTTGTCTATTTCGAAGCAATTTTTAATAATTTATCATCTAACATTTCACTGTAATGAAACACTTTCCACACAGTTATGCATAAGCATTGCAATGGTCATCGGACCGACACCACCGGGAACCGGTGTAATGGCTGAAGTTTTCTCAGCCACATCATCAAAATCAACATCACCACAAAGTTTATTGTTTTCATTTCTGTGGATTCCGACGTCGATGACAACAGCGCCTTCTTTCACATATTCCGCTGTAATAAATTTCGGTTTTCCGATGGCAACGATCAAAATATCTGCCCGTTTTGTCACTTCTTTCAGATCCTTTGTTTTGGAATGACATACCGTCACGGTTCCGTTTTCCCGAAGTAAAAGAAGTGCCATCGGTTTTCCAACAATATTACTGCGGCCTACAACCACACATTCCTTTCCGGCGATTTCAACACCACTTCTTTTCAGTAATTGAATAATTCCGGCAGGCGTACAGGATACAAATCCGGGTTGTCCGATACATAATGTCCCTACGCTTTGCGGATGAAAACCATCCACATCCTTTCGAGGATCAATCGCCTGAATCACATGATCTTCATTGATGTGCTTTGGCAAAGGCAGCTGAACCAGAATACCATTTACTGCCTTATCCTCATTTAACTTATGGATCAGGGATAATAATTCTTCTTCTGTTGTTTCTTCCGGTATTTCATAAGATAAAGACTTAATTCCGCAGAATTCACAGGCCTTTTTCTTATTTCTGACATAAACACTGGAGGCAGGATCTGCACCTACCTGTATTACAGCCAGACTGATATCCACACCCTCTTCTTTATATTTCTTTACTCTGTCCCTGCACTCCTCTTTAATGCAGGCAGAAATTGCTTTTCCATCTATTAAAGTATAACTCATAATACCACTCCTCAAGTATTTCTTTGTTTTCTACTTTTTTATTGCTATATTCATCAGCTATCTTAGAACAAACCGGTGATCTTCCCGTTTTCATCCACATCGATCTGGAACGCTGCAGGTTTTTTCGGAAGTCCGGGCATGGTCATAACTGCTCCTGTCAGTACAACCACAAAGCCTGCACCAGCAGAAACATAAGCTTCTCTTACACTGATATTAAAGTGTTCCGGTCTACCCAGAAGATTCGGGTCATCGGAAAGGGAATATTGTGTTTTTGCCATACAAACCGGCAGATTACCAAAGCCCATCTCTTCCAGCTTTGAAAGCTGTTTTGAAGCAGAAGCCACATAGCTTACACCATCTGCTCCATAGATTTCCTTAGCAATGGTTTCAATTTTTTCCTTTAAGGACAGTTCATTCTCATATAACACATGGAAATTGCTCTTCTTATTTTCCATGGTTTCCAGAACTTTCTCTGCCAGGGCAATACCGCCTTCTCCACCTTTTTCCCATACTTCGGAAAGGGCAAAGTCACAATCTCTGTCCTCACAGAATTTCTTTACAAAATCAAGCTCTGCCTGAGTATCTGTTGCAAAAGCATTCAGGGTAACCACAACAGGCACATCATATTTTTTCAGATTTTCAATATGTTTTTCCAGATTAACAATACCTTTTTTCAGGGCTTCCAAATTTTCTGTGGAAAGTTCTGCCTTTGGCACGCCACCATTATATTTTAAGGCACGAACCGTTGCTACAAGTACAACCACATCCGGAGAAAGACCGGACATACGGCATTTGATGTCAAAGAACTTTTCTGCACCAAGATCTGCACCGAATCCGGCCTCTGTGATACAGTAATCCGCCATCTTTAAAGCTGCTTTCGTTGCACGAACCGAGTTACAGCCATGAGCGATATTGGCAAAAGGACCACCATGAACCAGTGCCGGTGTATGCTCCAGCGTCTGAATCATATTTGGTTTTAAAGCATCTTTTAACAGTGCTGCCATAGATCCTACCGCGTTAAGATCAGCAGCTGTTACCGGATTGCCTTCAAAATTATAGGCTACCACCATTCTTCCAAGACGTTTTTTCAGATCTTCCATATCATCAGCCAGACATAAAACTGCCATGATTTCGGAAGCAACTGTAATAACAAAGTGATCTTCCCTGACGGTACCATCCATTTTGTTTCCAAGACCGATTACAATATTTCGAAGAACACGGTCGTTCATATCAAGACATCTTTTCCATACAACGCTTCTGGTATCAATGCCCAGCTCATTTCCCTGCTGAATATGATTGTCCAATAAAGCAGCCAGCAGATTGTTGGCAGATGTAATGGCATGAAAATCTCCGGTAAAATGAAGGTTCAGATCTTCCATGGGAACAACCTGTGCATATCCGCCTCCGGCAGCACCGCCTTTGATACCAAAACATGGTCCAAGGGAAGGCTCACGAAGTGCAATGATCGCATTTTTACCCAGTTTGCCAAATGCTTCACCTAAGCCTACACTGGTTGTTGTTTTTCCTTCTCCTGCAGGAGTTGGATTGATTGCGGTAACCAGGATCAGTTTACCGTTTTCATTGTCTTTTAAGCTGTTTATGTACTCATCGGATATTTTGGCTTTATATTTTCCATAAAGCTCTAAATCATCCTTTTTTATGCCTGCTCTCGCAGCCACATCAACAATGGGTTCCAGGACAGCCTCCTGTGCGATTTCAATATCAGTTTTCATAACATCACTCCTCTTCTGTCTGAAATTTTATAAAGACTCCTCGATGTATGTTTCAAATTGTTCCTGGCTCATAAGGACCTTACGCGGTTTGGTTCCTTCCTCTTCGCCAACTACACCGGCTTCACACAGCTGGTCCATGATTCTGGCAGCCCTGTTAAAACCAATCTTGAAAACTCTTTGTAACATGCCGATGGATGCTTTATCCTTTTCAATAATAAATCTTCCCGCTTCTATGAAATATTCATCTACACCCGATGCACTTTCATAGCTGCCGGAAGAAGAACTGCCGCTAAAGCTTCCACCATTTTTAAGCTGTCCTTCTACATCCGGATTATATTCACAAATCACATTTTGTGCCTTTAAAAAATCTACTACATCCTGAACTTCATCATCTGAAATAAATGCGCCCTGAATACGTGCAGGTTTGGGATATCCCTGAGGATAAAACAGCATGTCCCCTTTTCCAAGCAGTTTTTCTGCGCCATTCATATCCAGAATCGTTCTGGAATCCACACCACTGGATACCGCAAAGGCGATTCGGCTGGGCATATTTGCTTTGATCAGACCGGTAATGACATCTACAGAGGGTCTTTGCGTTGCAATAACCAGATGAATGCCTGCAGCTCTTGCCAGCTGGGCAAGTCTGCATATGGACTCTTCCACCTCATTCTGAGCAACCATCATAAGGTCTGCAAGTTCGTCCACAATGATCAAAATCTGCGGCATCTTAACCGGTACATCCGGTAATCCCTTTTTCTGCATTTCCTGAACTTTCTGATTGTATCCCTTTAAATCACGAACGTTCATTTCTGCAAATTTATTATAACGTTCGGTCATTTCAGCAACCCCCCAGTGAAGGGCTCCTGCCGCTTTTTTCGGGTCTGTTACAACCGGAAGAAGCAGATGTGGTATCCCATTGTATACACTGAGTTCTACCACTTTCGGATCGATCATGATCAGTTTGACATCATCCGGATGCGCTTTATAAAGAATACTCATGATAATCGTGTTGATGCAGACCGATTTTCCTGAACCGGTGGCCCCGGCAATCAGGACATGAGGCATTTTTGCAATGTCTGTTACAACAGTCTGTCCACCAATATCTTTTCCTACTGCAAATGCCAGATTGGACGGAAAATCCTTGTATGCTTTGGTCTCCAGCAATTCACGAAATACTACGGTGGCATTTTCTTTGTTCGGAACTTCAATACCAACCGCTGCTTTTCCGGGAATCGGAGCCTCGATTCGAATATCTGTAGCAGCCAGATTTAGTTTGATATCATCTGCAAGACCAACTATCTTACTTACTTTGACCCCCACCTCAGGCTGTATCTCATATCTTGTTACAGAAGGTCCCTGACTGATGTCTGTTATAGTCACGTTTACCCCAAAGGTCTGCAATGTCTGCTGCAGTCTAAGTGCCGTAGTTTTCAGATCACGTTCACTGTCACCTGCCACCTTTTTCCCGGCTTGTTTTAATAAAGAAATCGGTGGAAATACATATTTTTTCGTTGGGGGCGTTTTCTTCACAGGAGCCGGTGCAGGCCTGCGTACAGTGTCATTTCGTTTCGATTCAATATCGCTTTCAAAACCTATCTCGCCATAATCTGTGGCTTTTCCTTTTCGTGGAGAACGCTCTGTCACCGGATCCGGCATGGATGCCAGTGTGGCATCATTTATGATCTCTGCATCAGACTGTGTCTGCATACCTGAATCAAAATTTGAAGGCAGTTCCATATTCATGTCCAGATCAGAATCCATATCCTGAATCGTAATTTCATGCATATCATCGGAACGTTTCAACGAATGATCTTTATCCGCAAGTGAGGTATCCAGCATAACACCTCTTGATTTTCTGTCCATACGAAGAATTTTTTCGTCTTCCAATTCTTCTTTTTTCAGTCTTTTTTCAAGAGCCTTCTCCTGTTGCTCCTGTTTCCTTCGTTCTGCACGTTCCTGTCTGGTTAAACGAAGAGATTCTTCCTCTCTGGAAGCAGCTTCCTCTCTTCTCCGGATTGCATCCTGTCTGGATGCTTCAGCAAGATAACGTCCTTTCTCTTTTGCTCCTTTTATCAGAGATTTTTCTGTCAAGAGAACAATACATATCATACCTGCAACCAGAACCAGAAGTAGGGTACCTGCCATAGACAGCTTATGATAGCAAAGGGATGTAAGCATCCCTGCAAATAATCCGCCACCATTTTTAAACTGAGCAGAATTTTTATAAAAAGAAAAAAAATCCAACTTTTCCTCTCCATATATTCTTCCAGCCCACAATTCACATATCATAGCCAGAATAAAGAAAAGGCAGATTCCTGCAATCAGCTTTCTTCTGGCGGCACTGCTTCCTGCATTTATGGTGCCAAACGCAAATGCAAAAAAGAACAGTACAGGCGCCAGATATGCCATCAGACCAAATAATCCAAACTGAATGCTGCTTAAAGTATCACCAATGGTTCCAACAATCCCGAAATTACATAAAAAGAGAAATAAACATACTGCAAATATCAAAATCATCAGGATTTCATTTACCAGAGAATTATCTAAAGGTTCGTCGTTTCTTGTAACTTTATTATTTTGTCGTGAGGTACTGCCTGCGTTCCTGGAACGGGTGCCGCTTTTTTTTCGGCTGGTCGTTCGGTTTCCAGATGCCATATTCAATCCCTTACTTTCCTAGCTTCAATATATGTGTTAAACACAATACAACTAGATTAGTATATCAGAAAAACATTGGTTTGTCATCCTTTATAGAGTTACCGATATTTATCAATTCTTCTCTTCAATTCCTTCACAGCTTCCTTGAGTCCACCCACTTTATTGATGATTCCTTCTTCCACAGCTTCTTCCCCTTCCAGAATCGTTCCCACATCCTTTGTCAAAATTCCGGTCTCCATTAAAAGTTCTTCAAATCGGTCTTTACCGATATTGGAATGATTTG
>CAMFGH010000096.1 GCA_945949875.1 uncultured bacterium | reverse complement strand
CCAACATAAATTTTTTCATTTCACAAACCTCAATATTTGTAATCTTTACTGTAGCCTGCATTTATAGATAGTTACGCATTTTTTTGATTTTACAAAAACTTATCTAAAACTATTATTTTTCATGAGGAAAAGGGATAATCCTGCAAATTTCTTTAGCAGTTATTGTCCCTTTTACTTCGGTCATTTTGTAAAATTAATATATCTCGGCTACTTTTTTAATACAACCCTAAATTTTGGTCCATCTGGCTGCATTTCCGTGGAATCCACTCTGAAAATTTCACTTACCTCGCCTTCCATTGTCCCGAAATCCACGTATCTTATGGAATCACTTCATATAATTCTTCAATATAAATATTTCCATCAGGTAATTCTTCTGTTTCATTTGAGAGCATAACGCAATCTCCATCAAACTCTTTTTCATTTATAATGCCTACACTCGTTGCATTTGAATATGCATATGAAACAGATCCTCCCAATACTAAAACGCCTAAAATACTGAAACAACAAATCTTTATTCTATTTTTCATTTTATTACCTCCCTTGCTAGCTATGTGTGCCGTTTTTAGAACATGTTATTATCAATACCTTTCATTAATTTTATGGCTGATAATCTATTATTACTGTTCCCCCCTTCCTAAGATTTGCCATCTATATTATTCATCGTATTTTATTGCAAATAGTTATGCTTTTTTACCATTTTTTTAGTCCGATAGTTCTACCGTTTCATTTAAAAGTTCATATGGCTCCGTCTCCGTATAGAAGCTTCCATCAAATCTTACTTCCGTTACCGTTTCCCTGAAAGAATCCGTACTGCGTATGACATCCCCCACATACACCAATCCTTGGAAATTAATATATGAAGTATCTTCTGAATCATAAAATTCATCAGTCTCCTCCTTTTCCGGATTCCTTTCGTAAAACATTTTTTTATAACCGGCACTTTCATCATCTTCAATTACCGAAATATCATAAACCTCCTGCCCCTCTAACCAATCTCCCAGATTGACCGCAATGAAGGACCCGTCATCTTTTATTTCCGTAACAATCTTTTTGCAGTTTAATTGATCGTAGTCAATAAAAATATCATTTTTGCATACGTGGTAAGTATCCTTCTCGATACTCTTAGCTCCTGCCGGAATTGATAAAAAGCAGCTCATCAGTAATGCAGAAAAAACCATCATTTTTCCTTTATTCATAAAGAATCCCCCCTGTTTCTTCTTTCTTCCACAAACAGTGCACTTGCCATTCTTAAATGTATGTTTAACTGGAAAACGGGTTTCTATATATCTTATAGCAGAACACCTCTTATTTGCGCATCTATGTTTAGTTGAATACACATCATAATAACATACGGTAGTTCTATTGGCACGTTGCTTTCCTTTGTATACAGGATTGCCAATCTGTATTAGCTTATAATGATTGCAACTGGCCAATGCATATGCGTTTTCGGAAAGCTTCATGGTTTTAAACGAACCATCTTCATCCACCTCAATGACAATTGATTTCTCGGAATCCCAGTCAATAATATCGCCTACATGTATTTCATCCGGAACAATACCAGAATATTCAACCTCGGGATTAATCTATCTCCTCATCTGCCGCAAAAGCACTTGGTGCATTCTGCGAAAATACTGCAATAACCGCCAATGTCAATACAACAATTTTATTTACAATAGTTTTTTTCATCGCTTTGTTCCTCCATCTAATGAATTATTTTTTTGTTCCAATGACCGTTGACCTGCTATATTCCCCACCTTCTTCCTTTGCGAAAAATTCGTCATCTATATTATTCATCGTGTTTTTCACTCTCCGGTTACGCATTTTTTCTGTTTTTAAATCTTTAGATGGATTTTACTTCTAAGATCACAAAAGGGACATAGTTGCTTTACTGCATCTATTGTCCCTTTTACTTAAACTCCTTAATAAATCTAGGCACTATTCTTTTAATATAATCCTAAATTTTTGTCCAACTGGCTGCATTTCCGTGGAATCCGCCCTGAAAATTTCACTCACTTCACCTTCCATTGTCCCGAAATCCACCGTATCCGTATTTTCCACATCATACAGTAAAGCATAAATTTGCCCATCCAGCCATTTGCTGTCAGGGGCAGGTATGTCCCCATCATTTTGAAAAGTAAACATTTCGCCTTCTTTCTTTACCAGAGAATAAAGAAATTTATTTCCCTGCATATCTGTAATTTCAACATAATACTGTTTTTTTTCGAGGGAGAGTTTATTACATTCTAGTTTCAAGCTGCTGGTGATACTGTTAATAGAAAACTCCCTAATCACCGCTTCTTTTTCTTCTAATCTTATCCTCCAATCCAGCTTCAAATGTATGGTATCTTTCTGTAGTTCTTCTTTTGAAGCGGAAAAAGCAAATGTAACTGTCTCCCCTTCTATATCTTCTATTTGTTTATGGACTACAATTCCTATTTCAATATCCGCTTTCTTAGTCAATGGCACACCGTCATCATAAATCCATTCCACAACATACTGATTGCCATTTTCTTCCAGGTTTTGTTTCTGATAAACACTTGAGGAATCACACGCATATTCACTGCCATTTATTTTAATGTTCTCCCCCGCACTTATCCCAACACCATCGTACTCATCTTCAGCATCCAGATTTACAGATACAAGCAAGCTATTTTCCGTCAAAATAACCTCATTCAATGTAATTGATATTCCATTTTTCTCCTGCGTGGTATTGATAACATCTGTATAAGGCGCCAGATCACTTGATATCTGCAGGATTTCAGCAATCATCGTGGTAAATCTGCTAATGGCAGCATAAACCTGGTCGTGAAATGCCAGGCAAAATCCCAACATCACAATAATTGCCAGACAGGCAGCTTTTCTCCCGATATGATATACCATGTATCTTCTTGTCTGCCTCTTCCACGGCTGCAATGCCTGGACAATGTATTCCTCATCTATGTTTCCGAATAATTCTAAAAAGCTATATTCATCCTTTTTCATAACCGCCCCTCCTTTTCCAATATCTTTTTCAGTTTCCTTTTGTTCCGCAGCAAATTCTGCTTAATTGCCCCTTCTGTCATCTTATGTCTGGCACCAATATTTTTAATGGGTTCCATTACCCAATATCTCTGTACAAAAATATCCCTGTCCCTGTCAGATAAACCGCCCAGGAAACTATTGATAATTTCTATCAATTCTTCAGCTTCCATATGTTCATCTAAATTATGCATTATGGCGGTATTTAAACTTTCTACCTCTTCCGTTATGTCTGTAATATGCATATCCATCCGTTTTGCTGCATGTTTTTTTCTTAACATATCAATTGCGAATCCCCTTGTAATTTTTCCTAAGAAAGCTACCAGTTTTGGAGGTCTTTGGGGTGGAATATACCGCCATGCCGCAAACCATGTATCATTTACACACTCTTCGGAATCTTCTCTGTTCGTAAGAATTCTCCATGCAATGGAGTAGCAAACGGAATGATATTTCTTATCAACCAGCTCTATTCCTTTTTCATCTCTTACCCAGAACAAATCTATAATATCAACATCTTCCATATAACTTTCCTCTATTTCGTATTTTATAAATTGCAATACAGCTATCATAACAAAAAAGGTCTATATAATAAATATCGTATTTCTTTCGTTTAGGTTACGCCTTCCAAATTATTATTCTAGAAATCAAAAATATCCCACTTTTACCGATCAACATCTATTTACTTTTTCTCAATTCAAACTCAATTTCCTCTCAATGCCTTATCTCTCCATTTTTTGTATGCTTATCCCACAGCAGACCAGTACCACGAAGGTACGAACTGCCAGAGAAATCAATACAAAAATGGAGGGATTTTTTATGAGAGAAATCAGAAACACCAAAATCATCGCCGTGGATCATGGCTACGGCAACATTAAGACTGCCAACACAGTCACACCTACCGGCATCACTGCCTATGAAACGGAGCCGATCTTTACCGGGAACATTCTGTATTATAACGACACCTATTACCGGATTGGCGAAGGACACAAGGAATTTATCCCGGACAAAGCGATGGATGAAGACTATTATCTCCTGACACTGATGGCGGTGGCAAGGGAACTGAATGTCCTTTCTATCCAGGAAGCAGACGTCCATCTGGCTGCCGGGCTTCCCCTGACATGGATCCGGAATCAGCGGGAAGAATTCCGCTCCTATCTGCTTCAGAATTCAGAAGTCAGCTACCGCTTCAACAACAAGGATTACCGCATCCGCTTTGTTGGATGCAGCCTTTATCCACAGGGATACCCCGCAATCGTAAACCTTCTGAGCACTCTGAAAGGAACCAACCTCCTTGCAGATATCGGGAACGGCACCATGAACATCCTGTATATCAACAATAAAAAAGCACAGGAAAGCCGTTGCTGGACAGAGAAATTCGGGGTTAACCAGTGCATGATTGCCGCAAAGAATGCCATCCTCGACCGGTTCGGTGTAAAGATCGAAGAAGCCACAGTAGAACAGGTTCTGCGGTTTAAAACAGCAGATATCTCCACCCCATATCTGGACTGCATTACAGCTGTTGCCAGACAGTATGTGGCTGATATCTTTGCCACACTCCGCAAATATGAGTACAATCCCGACCTGATGCGGCTGTATGTGGTCGGCGGCGGTGGATGTCTAATCCGTAATTTCGGGACGTATGACGAATCCCGTGTCACGATCCTCGATGATATCTGTGCCACCGCCAAGGGATATGAATATCTGTCCCTGATGAGCCTGAAAAGGAGGAAATAAGCCATGGCAAACAACATCAGAAGCACAAATCTACGCTTCAATCTGGAGAAAGACCTGCAGAGGAAAGCATGGGAATATCTGCAAGCCATGGACAAGCAGGAATTCAAATCCTACAGCCATGTGGTCGCCCTTGCACTGGTCGATTATTTTGACCGTTATTACCACACAAAGGAAGACCCCTATCTGGAAACACGGGAGCGTGAAGAACGTTTTGTCACCCAGATTATAGAAGCCGTGGAAAAGAGTCTGGAGCAGTCACTTCCCCTCTTCCTTTCCGGTCTGACAGTAGGGATGGCACAAAGGGAGCCCCAAAGCAGGGCATCCTTACCGTCTCATGAAGAACCGGAGCCAGAGGCAGATGTAGACTGGGATTTTCTCGGAGAATAACCAGGACGTAAAGGAGGTGGACACATGACGGAATTTCTGACAGAAAATACCAGCCTTCCACCCTATATGGTATTTCCCAGGTTTCTCCTGGATATGAAGCTGAATGAAACAACCAAGCTGCTTTATATGGTCCTGCTTGACCGTGCAAGGCTCTCCCTGAAAAACGAAGGCTGGACAGATACATCCGGTCATGTGTTCCTCTACTTTACCATCGAAGCAATGGCGGAGGTTCTCCACAAAAGCCAGATGACCATCAAAACATCCCTGGCAGCACTGGAAAAGGAGGATCTGATTCTCCGGAAACGTCAGGGAGCCGGGCATCCCAACCGGATCTATGTGAAATTCCCGGCAGGGGCTTTCTGCCAGACAGACAGGATTCTTTCCCTAAGACAGCCAGAAAACTGTCCTGCTGACAGACAGGATTCTTTCCCTGAGACAGACAGAAAACTGTCCGGTAATAAGAAAGAGAGAGATAAGAACGATTTATCAAAAAGAGAGAGTCAGGAGAAACGCTCTCCCTATGGAAAATTTCAAAATGTATTTCTGTCAGAAAAGGAACTGGAAGAAGTCAGACAGTCGGTTTCAGACTGGCAGGAATATATTGAACGTTTATCCGGCTACATGGCTTCCACCGGAAAGCACTACCAGAACCATGCAGCCACCATCATCAACTGGGCAAGGCAGGACCATCCCCCTTCCCGGCAAAGCATTTACGAAAGTGAGGAATACGAAACATTATGAGAAAGTTTACAGAAGAACTGACCAATCAGGTCCCAACCAGAGAATTGCAGCCGGATGAATATTTTCATGAATCCGACCGCCTGATCTACTGCGCCAAATGCCATACGCCCCGGCAGGGCAGGTACACCTTGCAGGGCAGGGTATTCATGCCGCCCATCCGGTGCAAATGCCAGCAGAAATTCTATGACCAGGAAGAAACGAAACGGAAACTGCTGGAAAAACAGGCAGAAATCGAACGGATGAAAGCCAGCGGGTTGCAGGATAAGGCACTATATGATTATACATTTGACAAAGATAACGGCATCAACCCGGAGATGGCATACGCCCACAAATATGTGGAGAACTGGGAAGATATGAAAGCCAATTCCTCCGGTCTTCTCCTCTGGGGAAATGTCGGTACTGGGAAATCCTTCTTTGCAGGCTGCATTGCCAATGCCCTTCTGGAAAAAGGCGTTCCGGTGCTGATGACAAATTTCTCACGGATTCTGAATACCCTGACTGGAATGCATTTTGAAGACAGGAACCAATTCATTGACAGTCTGAACCGATACAGCCTGCTGATCATTGATGACCTTGGGATTGAACGCAATTCTGAATTTGCCCTTGAACAGGTATTCAATGTGATCGACAGCCGTTACCGCAGCAAAAAACCGCTGATTGTAACAACCAATCTCACATTGACGGAACTGAATAATGCACCTGACGTGGCACATAGAAGAATTTACGACCGGATTCTGGAACGGTGTGCCCCCATCCGGATCAACAACCGCAACATCCGGCAGGACAATGCCTCTGCCAATCTGCAGGAAGCGAAGAAAATACTGTTGTAATGAATCCAGTACTAATTAATTCAGGAAATGTTACCGTATTATTACCACTATTCTCAGGCGGTGATACTGCAATCTCCCTTTCCAGACATGGGAGAAAGTATCACTGCCACTGACTATTCAAAACAGTACCAATTTAAAGAATTGTAAAACCAAAAAGCCCGGATACGGGCATAGAAAAGGAGGCGCCAGATATGGCAGATAAAAAAACAATGACATCCGAAGAAAAAGCACTTTTACAGGCAAAACACCGACAGGAGGAAGCCGAAGCAAGGAACCGCAGGAAAGAACGTAACACCAGAACGCACCGATTGATCCAGGAAGGAGCAATTCTGGAAAGCGTTGCTCCACATATCCGGGAAATGGATTTGGATCTCCTGAAGCGGGAACTGATGATCCGGCTACGAGGGCTGTAGATAAAGATATTTTACTCCCGAAGGGCGCACTTACTCACCACCTGATAAATCAGGCAGTGGTATCCCCTTCGGGGATCGTGCGCTCTGCCGAGGGCTTTATCCGCTGTTGCAGGCAACATCGAAAGGAGGTGCCAGATATGGCAATTTATCATATGCAAGCTAAAGTCGTCAGTCGTGGTTCCGGTCGGTCTGCTGTTGCTGCTTCTGCTTATATGAGCTGTAGCCGGATGTACAATGATTACGATGGTATTCAGCATGACTATACCAGAAAGCATGGTCTCATTTATCAGGAAGTATTGCTCCCACCGATGGCTCCACCAGAATGGAAAGACCGTGAACAACTCTGGAATGCTGTGGAAGCTGCTGAAAAGACAAAAGACAGCCGACTGGCAAGGGAATTTGTTGTCGCACTTCCCATTGAATTAGATAAGGACAGTAATATTTCTCTTCTTCAAAATTTTATTCAAAAGAATTTTGTGGATATGGGCATGTGTGCTGACTTTGCTATTCACGATACAGATGGACACAATCCTCATGCACACATTCTGCTTACCGTCCGTCCACTGAATGAAAACGGAACATGGCAGTATAAAACAGAAAAAGAATATCTCTGTATAAAAAATGGGGAAGAAAAAGGATTTACAGCTACTGAATTCAAAGCTGCACAAAAAGATGGCTGGGAAAAGCAATACAGATATAAAGTTGAAAAAAAGAAGATTTATATGACCGCATCTGACGCACAGGAAAAGGGCTATGACCGCATCGACAAGCATCCTAAAAGTAGCCGCTACGGCAGACAGAATCCTATTTCTGAACAATGGAACAGTGATGAGCAACTCTGTGTCTGGAGAGCAAACTGGGCAGATACTGTAAATGAAATGCTTGCCCGCAATCAGATAAATGCATCCATTGATCACCGCAGCTTTGCAGATCAGGGAATCACCGAACAGCCGACCATCCACGAAGGCTACATTGCCCAGAATATGGAAAAGAAAGGAATGATAGCTGACCGCTGTGAAATCAACCGTCAGATTCGTGCAGATAACCAAATGCTCCGGGAATTAAAAACTCAGGTATCGAAACTGGCTCAGGCTGTCAAACATTCTATTCCTGTAATTGCAGAAACAATGGAAACTATCCGAAATCATATGATTTTTACACAATATCATTTACTTCATAATGAGATGCAAAAAGAAGTAATTCATGATTGGATGAATCATTTTAATCCAATACTGAATAAATACAACACCGTTAAAAAGAAACTCAAAGCTAAAGTTACGGAACGGAAAGAACTGAATGTGCAAAAGGATAAAACCAGTATTTTGAATCCCATCCAGCATATAAAATTGAATCAGCAGCTTACAACTGTTACCGAAGAAATTGAAGAACTGAAATCAAGGAAAGAGCAGCTAATCTTCCAGGCACAATGCTCTACTGATAAAGATATGATGAATCTATCCAAGAAATATGACCAGATGAATAACAATCTTGATATTCTTGATTCTCAGGACATCTCCCTTAAAAAACAGCTTGAAAAAGACGCCGCTGCTTTCCGGGAAGAAAAATTTCGTCCTGA
>CAMFGH010000095.1 GCA_945949875.1 uncultured bacterium | reverse complement strand
GAAAGGAGAGAGAAAAATGGCTAAGAAAGCAGCAGCTGTAAAATATTATGGAACAGGAAGAAGAAAGAGCTCTGTAGCAAGAGTTTATCTTGTACCTGGTAAAGGTGATATCAAGATCAATAAGAGAGATATTGATGAGTATTTTGGACTGGAGACTTTAAAGGTTATCGTTCGTCAGCCGCTGGCTGCAATTGATGCAGTAGGCAAGTATGATGCAATGATCACCGTTAAAGGTGGCGGATATACAGGACAGGCAGGTGCGATCAGACATGGTATCGCAAGAGCATTGCTTCAGGCAGATCCTGAATGTCGTCCGGTTCTCAAGAAGGCAGGATACCTTACAAGAGATCCTCGTATGAAAGAGCGTAAGAAATACGGTCTCAAAGCAGCTCGTAGAGCCCCGCAATTTTCAAAGAGATAAGGATTACTGCGAATTGCAGAATATGGAAAGAACTCCCGAGTTTACTCGAGGAGTTCTTTTTATATTCTGTAATTCATTGGAAGACAAGAGATGACCGAGATGGAGCGAAGCGGAATCGAGGTTATCTCTTGTCTTCGCAGTAATCCGGGAGGAAAGCCTGGAATGCTTGCATTTGGAGACTTTTGTTCTGGAGTGTTTCTTTATGATAACTGTGGTAGAATAGAATTGTATAAAATAGTCGTTTATATAGAGGTCTATCATGTAATATAGATAGTACATCGACATAAAAGCAGCTATAAACAAAGCAAAATTTGTAAAAAGCCAATGATTCTTGTATTAGCAGAATCTAATGGTTCTGGTAAAAGTACAATTACAACATTTTAAGAAAAACAAATGAAGAAAGCTATTTTACTTAGAAAGGGGGCAAGAAGTGTTATTATATAATACCTTTCATTCAGACGATAATAGTCATGATCATGTTCCGTTTATTACGCAGGGATTTCCGTATGTATGCATTAAAACCGATATGGATAAGTATCCGGGCAGATGCGTTCCCTGGCACTGGCATTCCTCGTGTGAAATAGTTACTGTTGAAAAGGGTGAAGTTGAACTGAAAACGCCGGATACAACCGTACTTCTGCACAGAGGAGGTTAATGTAATGACTGTTGTTTACTCGATCATTCAGTTCCTTTTTTGGTTTTCCTATGGTGCAGTTGTTAATTTCAGTAGCGTATATCTTTTGCAGTGTGGGTGTCAAACACATCAATTGGAATAGTAAGCTCTGTTGCCTGCGCACTTTCTGTAGTAGTTCAGCCCATATTGGCATCATATGCAGACAGGGATAATAGTATTTCCCTTAAAGCGATTCTGCTTTGCATGTGCATGAGTTTACTGGGATTTGGTGGTATTTTATTTTTGTTCTATGGAAAAGGTATTTATATAAACGGAATTATTTTGGGCTGTGCGATTCTGATCGTTCAGACATCTCTCCCGTTTTTCAACGCTCTGGCAACAGAAATGATCAATGCAGGGAAAAATATTAATTTCAGCATTTCAAGAGGCATTGGGTCTATTGGTTATGCAGTTATGTCTTTTTCTGTAGGAAAACTAACTGTGGCCTATGGAGCAGGTACTCTACCGTGCGTGGTTATTGGAAGTACAGTGCTTCTAATAGTTGCTTTATTTCTATTCCCTTTTGAAAAAGAAAAACATTCCAGGCAGGGACCAAAATCTGAGCTGTCTCTAATTGCCTTTGCACAAAGATATCCTGCTTTTTGTGTGATTTTAGCCGGATGTGTCTTGATTTATACAAGCCATGTTTTGATTAACAATTTTGTATATCAGATCATTACTTACAAGGGTGGCACCAGTGAACACATGGGTATTGTTATGGCGTTGGCTGGGATTTTGGAAATTATATCTATGTTTATGTTTTCAAAATTACTTAAGTGGAAAGATTGTTCCTTCTGGTTTAGGATCAGTGGTATTTTTTTCACATGGAAAGCACTGGGCACTCTGCTGGCCGATTCAATAGGATCGCTATATATTGTTCAGATACTTCAACCTATGGGATGGGGGTTGATGACAGTTTCTTCCGTGTATTTTGTGAATATGCTTATGGAGGAACGAGATACGACCAAAGGGCAGGCCTATATGACAATGTCATTGTCAGTTGGAACAATAATTGGATCGCTGATTGGAGGATGGCTGATTGATATGACAGGCATTCCGGGAATGCTTTCTGTGGCTGTAATTTGCGGAACAGCAGGTACGTGTATAGTGATGTATATGACAAGGCGCACAATACACATGAAATAGGAGAAAACAAAAAATATCCAATGGATAAAGTTACGAATGAATGTTAAGAAAAAGAGGATAGAACGATATGAAAATCGCAGTAACGGGTGCAAGTGGATTTGTGGGAAATAAGATAGTACAGATGTATGAGGGTGCTATCGTTATTCCGTCACTCAAAAATAGAACGACATCCGAAATAGAAAAAATAATCAAGGAGAGTGAAGCTGATGTGTTGATACATACAGCAGCAATATCGGATGTTGGTATCTGCCAGGCAAGACCGGAGGAATCTTATCAGGCAAATGTAATGCTTCCTGTAATAATTGCGAAGAGCTTTGAAGGGGAAAAATTGATTTGTTTTAGTTCGGATCAGGTATACAGTGGAAGCACGGAAATTGGACCATATACAGAGGATATGGCTGCACCGGGGAATCTGTACGCAGAGGAAAAACTGGAAATGGAGAACCGAGTTTTGGATATTTGTCCGGATGCAGTGATGCTTCGTGCTGAGTGGATGTATGATTACATTTCAAATAAAGGAAATTATTTTAAAAATATTTTGAATGCAGAAGGAGATACTTTGCTCTGTTCCAGACAATTTCGGGGAGTAAGTTATGTCAAAGAAGCTGTTGAAGCGATGCGGCTGGTTTGGAATATGCCAGGGGGTTCTTATAACTTTGGCTCTGAAACGAAAAAGTCTATGTATGAAATCACAAAAGAATTTGTTGATTTTTTAGGAAAAAGAATAGAAGTAGAGGAAGGGTCGGAAAGGCATAACTTGTGGATGGACTGTAGCAAAATAAAGAAATACGGGATTGCCTTTAGTGAAGTGACAGAAGGTCTCAAAAAATGTGCAAGAGATTACGGAATGGAAAAGAAAAAAGATCAGGAAATCTAGAAGATAACGGAGGAAATAGAAAACGGTGATCAGAGAAATGGTAAGCGAGGATTGGGAGAGTGTGGCAGAAATCTATACCCAGGGATTGGAAAGCGGCATATCCACCTTTAACACGGAGTGTCCAACCTATGAAGAATGGGATAAAGCCCATTGCAAGGAGTGCAGATATGTATTTGAGGAAGATGGAAAAGTTGTCGGATGGATTGCCATCAGCCCTACATCCGGCCGCTGTGTGTACAAAGGCTGTGTAGAAATGAGCGTATATCTGGACAGGGAATATCAGGGGAGAGGCATTGGTTATCAGCTGGTAGAAAAATTAATTACGGAGGCCGGAAAAGCGGGATTCTGGAGCATCTATTCTGCAATCATTTCCAGAAATACTGCAAGCATTGCATTACATAAAAAGTGTGGATTCCGGGAGATCGGTTACAGAGAACGGATAGCAAAAGACAGGTTTGGTAACTGGCAGAACACAACGCTGATGGAGTTTCGACTGCCGGATGAAACATGAGTTAGATGAAACGAGTGGGAGATGAAATAATTCGAAATTTGTGAATAAAAAACGTGTTTGTTCCCAACAATGATAGATGCAAGATTTATTATGGCAAGATTTATTTTGGAAAGGAGAACGAACATGATTTTAACAGAAAAAGAAGAAATGGTTATCCGTGACCTGCAGACTCAGGAACAGACTTGTATGGAAAAATACAAGAGATATGCCCAGGAGGCAAAAGACCCTGTGCTCAGAGAATTGTTCCAGGAACTGGAAAAGGATGAGCATAAGCATCATGAATCCTTAGGAAAGGTTTTAAGTGGGGAAGTGCCGGGCTGCAACTGTAATGACAGTCATGGAAAGAATTACAAACCTCAGGCAACTTATACAGGAAGTGCCAATGCGGAAGACAAGAAATCAGACTGCTTCCTGGCAACAGACTGTATCGGAACAGAAAAACTGGTTTCCGGCGAATACAACACAGATGTATTTGCATTTGGAAATTCTGCCATCAGAAAGCTTCTGGCCGATATTCAGATTGAAGAGCAGAATCATGCGGAAATGTTATACAACTATAAGACAGTGAACAAAATGTCTTAATGAAGATAATGTAAGATATAATGATATCCTGAATTCATATATCAAAAAACAATCGGGCGGGCTTTCCTGCCCGGTTTTTTTATAGTACGACAAATTTATTTTTATAGGGATTACGGGAAACAGAATATGGTGTATAATAGATTTGTTTTACTTTCAGAAATTTCATATAAATCATTTCATAGATACAAAGGAGAACAGATATGTCAGATATCGTAGTAATGACGGATACTAATTCTGGAATGACCCGGGAGGAAGGGGAGAAATACGGTGTGGCAGTACTGCCGATGTCTTTCATCATAAACGGAAAGGTTTATTATGAGGGAATAGATATCAGCCACGAGGAGTTTTTTCAGAAACTGGAACAGGGGGCAGAAGTTTCCACATCCCAGCCGGCACCCGGAGAAGTGCTTGATATGTGGGACTCTTTATTGAAAAAACATGATGAAATTGTGTACATTCCCATGTCCAGCAGTCTGAGTAAATCCTATGAGACTGCGGTGATGTTATCCCGGGACTATGATGGAAGGGTTCATGTTGTAGATAACAGGAGAGTATCTACGCCTCAGAAACAGACGGTTATGGACGCTTTGGAACTGGCAAAACAGGGAAAGACAGGGGCGCAGATCAAGGAGATTCTGGATGCAGATGCCTTAAAGTCCAGCACTTATATCGCAGTAGATACTTTAAAGTATCTGAAAAAAGGCGGTCGAATTACAGGTGCTGCAGCGCTTCTTGGTACGGTACTTGATATGAAACCCATTTTAGTAATGCATGGCGGAAAACTGGATGCTCATGGAAAGATAAGAGGGATGAAGTCTGCAAGAAGAGCAATGATTGCTGCCATACGCAAAGAAATCGAAGAAAATTACCAGGAGGATCTGGCAAAAGGCGATATAGGCCTGCAAATGGCATATAGTTCCATGAACAAAGAAACCGTCGCAGACTGGGAAAAACAGATCAGGGAAGAATTCCCGGAGCTGTCTCTGCACTCCGACCGGTTATCGCTCAGTTTATCCTGCCATATCGGGCCGGGGGGACTTGGCATCGCAGTAGGCAGAATCATCAATAAGGACTGGTAAATATGACAGATCAGCTTTTTTTCGCACCGCTTGAAGGCATTACAGGGTATATATACCGAAATGCGCATCACGAATATTTTCCGGGTATCACAGCATATATGGCGCCCTTTTTGTCTCCTTACAGGGAAAGGAGCCTGAATGAAAAATTGTTTCGTGATGTTTTACCTGAGAATAATAAAGGAGTTCCTCTGATTCCCCAGATTCTGACCAATCATGCAGAGGATTTTATCTGGACAGCAGGGGCCTTAAATGAACTGGGATATACCGAAGTAAACCTGAATCTGGGATGTCCTTCAGGAACGGTAGTTGCAAAGCATAAAGGTGCAGGATTTCTGGAAGATACCTGGCAGCTTGACCGGTTTTTGGAACAGATATTTGAAAAGACGAATTGTAAGATCTCGATAAAAACAAGAATCGGAGTGCACAGCGATGATGAGTGGGATGAGCTGCTTCAGATTTTTGGAAAATACCCCATTGAAACCTTATACATTCACCCCAGACTTCGGACGGATTTTTATAAAAACACACCGAATAAAGAGGCATTTTCCAAAGCCCTTACCGGTTATCCGGGGGAAATTTGCTACAACGGAGATCTGTTTGAAAAGAAGGATATACAGGAGTTCCGGAAAGAATTTCCGGAGCAGAACCTTATGATGATCGGAAGAGGTTTCTTAAAAAATCCCGCCCTTCACAGAATGTATTTATGGGAAGAAGAGCCGGACAAATGGAAGATAAAAGAATTTTATGACAGGCTGTGCAGTGACTACAGCCAGAGCTTCAGCGGAGAAATTCCGGTTCTCTATAAAATGAAGGAATTGTGCATTTATCTGCTTCCCCTCTTTTCCAATCATGAGAAGTACCTGAAAAAAATCAAGAAGGCAAATCACCTTTCAGACTTTAAAATTGTTTTTCAGAATCTTTTCCGGGAGCAGGAGATTCTTTCCGACTTGTAAAATGTATCCCGGAACTTCTTCATTAATGGTATGTTTTTCACAGATGAGCAGAGGGAGAAGGCGTGTCCTTTTTCTACAGACACTGTTGGTAAAAATCCGTATAAAGATTGCCTGCCTCAGAAAGCAAAACTGGGACGACATTTCAACCCGTTCAAGACGTAAGTCGCGTTTTGAAATGTCGTCCCTAATCTAGACTTTGTTTTCTGAGGCAGGCAATCTTAGGATTTTTCCCTCAGTGTCTGTAGAAAAAGGACACGCCTTCTCCCGGTGTACAGCTTTGAAAAAATATACTTTATCGCCACCCACCATCGATGGTAAAAATCTGCCCTGTTGTATAAGGTGGCATATGTGAAATAGCATATACCATTTCAGCCACCTCCGACGGACGCCCCATCCGGTCAGCCGGGATTTCCTGAATCAGTGCTGCTTTTTCTTCTTCGGAAAAGCATTGGTTCATCCGGGTATCGATGACACCACAGGCCAGGGCATTGACCTGGATGTTGCTGGGAGCAAGTTCTTTGGCCAGGGCTTTTGTGAAGCTGTTCATGCCACCCTTGGATGCGGAATATGCCACCTCCATGGAAGCGCCTACGGCCCCCCATACGGAGGAAATGTTAATGATCTTTCCTTCATGCTTTTTCAGGAAAAGGGGAATGGCAAATTTGGATGTATAAAAAATACTGCTCAGATTGGTATCCAGGATGCGGTGCCATTCTGCAGCATCCATCTCAGAAAGAAGCCCAATATGGGAAATTCCGGTATTGTTTACCAGAATATCCAGATCCGGTATATGGGCAAACAATTTTTCTACTTCTTTATAGGAAGACATATCACAGATAAATGCGTTAACATTTATGTCATATTCCTGTTCCAGACTATCGGAAAAATCCAATAATTTATCCCCGGAACGAAGGCAGGTTAAATACAGATCATATTTCTCAGCAGCAAACTTTCGTGCGATGGCTTCTCCGATTCCACGGGAAGCACCGGTGATAAGCACTTTCTTTCTCATAGTAATCTCCATTCCGCCGCCCCTAGTTGGCGACACAAATAATAAAGAAAGTTCTACTTTCTTTCAAACGAATTCTTATTTCTTTCAGAGGAAAAATCAAGATAACGGGACATTTTTTGCACGTTCCTCTATATAAAATCGGGTTGTGATAATAGTATACTACATTTCTGAAAAAAGGTGGAAAGATTATCCATCGGTTGACAAATAAAAGTGCCAATGTTATATTATTTAACAGATGTAACAAATTTGTAACAAATGTAATTCATGGGGTAGTAATTTTGAAATCAGTAATTTAGAAATCAATGATTTTGAATTACAAAACGATGGAGGTTAGTACATGACATTTAAGAAAGCTAGTTTGGCTGCTTATGGAGTTGCTGCAGTGGTTGCTGCATCCAGTATGGGAATGCAGGCAGAGGCTGCTTCTCTTTCCAAGGTTTTACCGGCAGCCGGCATTGGTCTTACACTGTCCGATGGAACAGCACTTTCCCAGATAAAAGAAGCATCAACAAAATCAGCTAATATAGTGACCATATCACAACTTTCCAAAATGCTTGAAATCAATCAGTCGGTTTTAAGCAAAAGCAATCTGGTTGCATCCAGTGTGATGAAAGAAATTCTTCCAAGCTCAGAAGAAAAAGAGATTCAGACCTATGCAACGAAGCAGCCGGAGAAAGAGGAAGTAACGGTATCCTCTGTGATTGGAATGGTAGCATCTCTGGATGCTGATAAAGTTTTTACGGATGAGAATTCCATACCTCTTGTTATGAATCTTGAAAAAGGTGAAGTAGCAGGCGTAGAAAGACCATTGGAATCAGATGATGCAGAGCAGAAAACAAACGATGAAACGATTCAGCTCATTGAAAATGTTCTCTCTGACAGCAGCAGTGAAAAGACAGAAGAAACGACAGAAGAAACGACAGAAGAAGTTACTGAAGAAAAAGTGATTGAGACCACACAGACTGCAGAAGAAGTAGCGGCAATTATTGAAGAGTCCCTGAAGGAAGAACTGGAAGCAGAAGAAAAAGAATTCAGCAAACTGGTTATTGCCAAAGTGGACAATTACGTAAATGTACGCAGCAATCCGGATGAAAACAGTGAAGTGGTCGGTAAATTATATGATAAATCCGTAGGAACCTATATCTCCGAACAGGATGGCTGGTATGAGATCAATTCCGGTAATGTGACCGGTTTTGTAAAAGCAGAGTTCTGTGTAACCGGTCAGGATGCAGTTGCGCTGGCCAGAGAAGTAGGTATCAGAATCGCTACCGTAACCACAGAGACCCTTCGTGTTCGTGAAGATGCGTCCCTGGAAGCAACCGTCCTTGGTCTTGTTCCGGAAGGGGATGAACTGATCGTTACAGAAGAAGGCGATGAATGGATCAAAGTAAGCATCGAAGAAGGGGAAGGCTGGGTTTCCAAAGAGTTTGTGGATCTTCGTACAGACTTTGTAAAAGCAGAGTCAAAAGCAGAGGAACAGGCCAGACTTGCAAAAGAAGAAGCAGAAAGAAAAGCAGCACAGGCAGCAGCTGCTGCAAAATCCCAGGCATCCAGTTCACAGAATAAGAACTACAATGATGCAAGTACTTACGTACAGCCCGGCGGCGGCAGTGCATCCGGTAATGCAGTTGCACATTTTGCTTTGCAGTTTGTGGGAAATCCCTATGTATACGGTGGTACCAGCTTAACCAATGGTGCAGACTGTTCCGGTTTTGTAATGAGTGTTTATAATAACTTTGGTGTAAGCTTACCTCATTCTTCTTCCGCAGACAGAAGCGTGGGAAGTGCGGTTGGAAGCCTTTCTGAAGCACAGCCGGGTGATATTGTATGCTATTCCGGACATGTAGGAATCTACATTGGTGGCGGACAGATTGTGCATGCATCCACCAGCAGAACAGG
>CAMFGH010000094.1 GCA_945949875.1 uncultured bacterium | reverse complement strand
ACCGTATTTCTTTCTTTCTTTCATACGTGGATCTCTTGTTAAGAAGCCTGCTTTTTTCAGTGCTGGTCTGTAATCTTCATCAACTGTCAGAAGAGCTCTTGCAATACCATGTCTGATTGCACCAGCCTGACCTGTTGTACCGCCACCTTTTACTGTACAAACAACATCAAATTTATCAGTTGTTTCTGTTGCACCGAATGGCTGACGAACGATTACTTTTAATGTTTCAAGACCAAAATAGTCATCAATATCTCTTTTATTAATTGTGATTTTACCTGTACCAGGTTTTAAAAATACTCTTGCGATAGATTTTTTTCTTCTACCTGTGCCGTAAAAATTATTTGCTGCTTTAGCCATTTTACTTTTCTCCTTTCAGTTCCTTTTGGTTAAAATGTTAATACTTCAGGTTTCTGTGCAGCATGTTTGTGCTCAGGTCCTGCATAAACGAAAAGTTTTGTATACATCTGTCTTCCTAAAGGTCCTTTTGGAAGCATGCCTTTTACAGCAAGTTCGATTACTTCTTCCGGTTTCTTAGCTAATTTATCTCTTAAAGTAGCTTCTTTCATACCACCAACATAATCTGAATGATGATAATAAACTTTCTGATCTAATTTCTTACCTGTAACTTTGATTTTCTCAGCGTTGATAACGATTACATAATCGCCTGTATCAATATGAGGTGTAAAGATCGGTTTGTTTTTACCTCTCAGAACTTTAGCAACTTCAGATGCCAAACGTCCGAGTGTCATATCTGTAGCGTCTACTACATACCATTTTCTATCGATTGTAGCAGGACTAGCCATAAATGTTTTCATCGTGTTACCTCCATAAAATCGTGTAAATCAGTTGACTTTCGTTTTCTCTTCTCCTTCGTGCGGATGTCCGGGCCACACTACAGATACTCCGAATAACGATTCGCTTCTTAAAGCTCGTGTATATATATCTCAACGTGCAAAAACCGGGGCTTTGGCTTTGCACATGAAATGTCGCCACATTTAGGTATTATATTATATTCATTCTTTATAGTCAAGCAGAAAATGCCTGTATTTCGCACAAATCTCAGGTTTTCTCAATAGATCATTTCAAAGCTTCCTATGCTTTTTCCAATATTCTATCCGACATCATATCAAATAATTCTGCATATATTTCTATATATATTCATATTTGACCAGGCACAATCCCTTCGCCGGAGCTGTGGGCCCGGCCGCATTTCGGTCTTTCTGTTTCAGAATATCCGGAATCTGTTCCGGAAGCATCCTTCCGCATCCCACCTCCATCAGGGTCCCTGCCATGATTCGTACCATATTATACAGGAATCCATTTCCCTGAACCTCTATGGTGATCAGTTCGCCTTCTTTTGAAACCTGGCACTTATATATGGTCCGTACAGTAGATTCCACTGTTGCTGCCGGTGAGCAAAAGCTTTTAAAATCATGCTCTCCCACAAAATATTCCGCCGCCTTCTGCATCTGGGAGACATCCATTTTATGATAGGTAAAATGAGTATACAGTCTCTTTGTGGGATCCGGAAATTCCGCATTCAAAATCCGATATGCGTAGGTTTTTCTACTGGCCTGATGTCTCGGATGAAAATCCGGTGCTACCTCTTCAGAATCTCTTACCCTGATATCTTCCGGCAATCTCTGGTTTAACGCATAAGAAAATTTTTCTCCCGGAATCGGAGACTCTGTATCAAATACAGCAACATTGCATAATCCGTGGACCCCTGCATCGGTTCTGCTTGCTCCGATGACCTGGATATTTTCTCCGGTAAGAATCGTCAGTGCTGCATTCAGTTCCCCTTCAATGGTTGGACCGTTGGGTTGCACCTGCCAGCCACAATATGCAGTTCCGTCATAGGCAACGATCAGTTTGACTCTTTTCACAAACGCAGCATTCCTTTCCTCAGATTGTGATTCCAATCAGTGACGCAATCTGTCCCAATGAAATCATTCGTCCCAGCACAATGCAGCATACCATATAGAGCGCTAATGTCAAATAGGCAATGTAATCTCTCTTTTTGTAACAAAGGGGTTTCATTTTGGTTCGGCCATCCCCACCACGATAACATCTTGCCTCCATCGCCATGGCCAGATCATTGGCTCTACGAAATGCAGAGATAAAAAGGGGAACCAGCAGCGGGACCAGGCTCTTTGCCTTCTGGATCAGTCCACCGGATTCAAAATCAGCTCCCCTGGCCATCTGGGCCTTCATGATCTTATCTGTTTCCTCCAATAAAATAGGAATAAAGCGAAGTGCAATGGACATCATCATCGCCACTTCATGAACCGGTACTTTGAACAATCTCAGGGGTTTTAATCCTTTTTCCATTCCATCGGTCAGATTATTCGGAGTCGTGGTAAGGGTCATAATGGAGGATCCCAGAATCAGAAATGTCAGGCGAACCGCCATTTTTGCTGCAAGTATGATACCTTCTCTGCTGATGGATAATTTCCAGATGGAAAATACAGCCTCTCCCGGCGTCAGGAACAGGTTAAACACCACCGTAATCATAAGCAGGAATACAATGGCTTTCATTCCTTTTACGATAAATTTAAATGGGACATGAGACAGCTTGATCATGGAAAACAGAAAAAGTGCTGCAATCACGTAACCTAAAATATTATTTACTAAAAATAAGGACACAATAAAAACCAGGGTGGCCACCAGCTTTACTCTTGGGTCTAATCTGTGAATCACAGAATCTGTCTGATAATATTGTCCTATTGTTATATCACGTATCATTTATATGATTCCTCTATTTGGAAGCCCAAACTCTTTTGATTTCCTTTGCGGCTTCGGATATGGTTATTACGTTGGTATCCACCGGATATCCCCGTTTTTTCAGTTCCATCATAATGTAGGTCACCTGCGGTGCTGCAAGTCCCATACTCTCCAGTTCTTCCACATGGGAAAACACCTTTTTAGGCTCATCATCAAACATAAGCCGCCCTTTATTCATCACCAGAATCCGATCCACATATTCAGCCACATCATCCATACTATGGGATACTAAAATAATGGTCATTCCGGTTTCTTTTCGAAGCTTTGAAACCAGTCCCAGTATTTCATCCCTCCCTTTTGGATCCAGTCCAGCGGTAGGCTCATCCAGGATCAGCACTTCAGGTTTCATGGCAAGCACACCTGCTATTGCCACACGCCTTTTCTGCCCACCGGAAAGATCAAAGGGTGACTGATAAAAATATTCATCCTCCAATCCCACCTGTTTCAATGCCTGATAGGCACGAAGCTCTACTTCTTTTTTATCCAGACCCAGGTTCTTGGGTCCAAAGCAGACATCCGAAAAAACATCTATTTCAAAAAGCTGATGTTCCGGATACTGGAATACCAGACCCACCTTGCTGCGAAGCTCCTTTTTGCTGAAATCTTCGTCATGAATATCTTTTCCATTATAATAAATATTACCGGAGGTCGGCTTTATCAATCCATTCAAATGCTGAACCAGAGTAGATTTTCCGGAACCCGTATGTCCGATCAGTCCAATAAACTGTCCATCCGGGATCACAAGATTGATATCATCCAGTGCTTTAACCTTCAGCTCGGTTCCGGTTCCATATTCATATGTCACATGATCCAATATCAATGCCATGCTTTTATCCTTTCTGCTCCAGAGCATCTGCCAGTTCTTTTGTGGTCAGAATGCCATCCGGCAGATCAAGACCACTTTTTTTCAGTTCATATGCCAGCAGTGTTACCTTCGGCACTTCCAGACGAAGCTGCTTTAATTTTTCTACCTGTGAAAAGATTTCCCGTGGAGTTCCTTCCATTGCGATTTCACCGGCATCCATTACAAAAACTTTGTTGGCATATATGATTTCTTCCATATAATGTGTAATCAAAATGACGGTCACACGTTCTACATCATTCAGGGCACGCACTGCTCTGATTACTTCTTTCCGCCCATTGGGATCCAGCATCGCAGTAGGCTCATCCAGAATAATACATTTTGGATGCATGGCAATCACACCGGCGATAGAAACCCTTTGTTTCTGTCCACCGGAAAGCTTGTTAGGCGAATGCTTGCGATACTCATACATTCCAACTGCTTTCAGACTCTCTTCGACCCTTTCCCAGATTTCCCTGGTCGGTATTCCCATGTTTTCAGGACCAAATCCCACATCTTCTTCCACTACCTGTCCAATGATCTGGTTATCAGGGTTCTGAAAAACCATGCCGGCTTCCTGCCTGATATCCCACAGCTTGCTATCATCTGTTGTGTCTTTTCCATTGACCCAGACAGTACCCTCTGTTGGATACAATATCGCATTAAAATGTTTTGCCAGAGTAGATTTACCGGAACCGTTATGACCCAATATAGCGATAAAATCCCCTTCCTGGATATCCATGGAAACGTCTTTTACCGCGGTCGTGATTCCTTCCACATCTCCCTCTTCATTTCTTCTGATATAATCAAAAACAACATTTTTTGTTTTAATAATTCCCATACTCAATTACTCCGGATTCATTCTGCCCATCAGGCCAATCACCAGTTTTTGGATACATCGTTTTTTATTGTACTAGATATCACTTTTAATTACAAGATTGGGAAAATGTGATAAACTAATTTAAATTCCTGATAAACCAATTTCATTCACGAAAGGAACAATTTGTTTTGAAGAAAAGAAACCAAAGGATTCTGATACGAAATCTTGGGTTATTGCTTCTCTTTATTATGATCTGTGCTGTTTTGGCACGACATATTCATGGTGGCGAGACCCTTTCTGAATATAATGAATCTCATTCAAACAGTACTGAGCTATCCGATGAGTCCACTGATTCTCCCACTGATGCGTCTACTGATGAGCACACTAATGTGTCTGCATCTCCTGATTCTTCTATAGAATCCGAAAACTCTTCAGGCGTCGAATTTCCAGATAAATCCGAATCTTCTCCAATCTCTGAGTCTCATGAAAAATCCGGTATCTATCCGGATACCTCAAACAATCATCCTGAAACGGAAACGGAGGACCTTCCTATGGCAGACCGCATCACTTATCAAAATGGATTCTACTACGAATCCTTAAGTGAATCCATCAAAAACAGAATCACCGGCATTTCCTACCCGGCAGACGATTCAACTGCCCAGATCCATTATGATGATCTGCGTTACGTCAGCGTGCTATACTACAATTTTAATGATAAGGAAAAGGTTGGGGAACTGATCTGTAACAAAGAGATTGCTCAGGATCTGGTGGAAATCTTTTACGAACTTTATGTAAACCATTATCAAATAGAAAAAATACATTTAGTAGATGAATACAACGGTGATGATGAACTATCCATGAAAGATAATAACACCTCCTGCTTCAACTATCGTACCATTGAGGGAAAAGACAAACTTTCCAACCACTCTTATGGACTGGCCATTGATCTGAATCCTTTTTTCAATCCTTATGTGACCTATCCTGCTGATGGCAGCATCCATGTTGCCCCAGAAGGCAGTGAGTATTACGCAGACAGGAGCAAAGAATTTGCTTACAAGATCACGCGGGATGATCTTGCATATACCTTGTTTACGGAACATGGTTTTACCTGGGGTGGCAACTGGAATTCTTCCAAAGACTATCAACATTTTGAGAAGAAACTTTAAATTTGCAAAAAGATATGGCCTCTCACAAATGTAGATTTGTGAGGTGGCTATTTGTTTTTTTGACTTAGCCAATTAGGTGGCTGAGGAGTTTTCGCTCTATCAAAATTTTTTCATCCCAGGAACTTCTTCACTTGTCATAAAGCATGTTTTTTCAAAGCTGTACAACGGGAAGCAAGGTGTCCTTTTTATACAGACACTGTTAGAAAAAATCCTAAGATTCCCCACCACAGAAAGCAAAACAGAGACGACATTTCAACCCGTTCAAGACGTAAGTCGCGTTTTGAAATGTCGTCTCAATCATGACTTTGTTTTCTGTGGTGGGGGAATCTTAGGATTATTTCTCCAGTGTCTGTATGAAAAGGGACACTTGCTCCCGTCGTTCATCCGTGAAAAAACATACTACTTGTAAAGAAGTTCCTGGGATAAGTTTTGAAAAGAGTGAAAACTCCTCAGCCACCTAATCGGCTACATACACAACAAAAAACTGCCATCTCACAAATCTACATTTGCGAGATGACAGCTTCTTTTTGCAAATTATACTAATTCGATCATTACAAGCATTGCAGCATCACCTTTACGCTGACCAATCTTAACGATTCTTGTATAACCGCCTTTTCTGTTAGCATATTTTGGTGCAACTTCATCGAAAAGCTTGTTAGCTACATTGATTTCTTTTGTAGCTTTTTTACGTCCTGCTGCTTCAGCAGGTACTTCTGTTACAGGCATAACCACTTTCATGATCTGTCTTCTGGCATGCTGTCTGGAAGGTAAATCTTTTTTGATTTCTTTTTCTACTTCATCAAAAACAGTTACTTTCTTGCCATCAACAACTTCTTTTACTCTCTTGCCATCTTTGTCTTTACGAGCAACTTTAGCTGTTACTTTAACAGTTTCAAAGTTGTCTTTTTCTTTTACAGCAAGTGTGATCAGATGCTCAGCGATTTTCTGAACTTCTTTTGCTTTTGCTTCTGTCGTAACGATTTTACCGTTTGTTAACAGTGCTGTTACCTGATTTCTTAATAATGCTTTTCTCTGGCTGCTTGTTCTGCCAAGTTTTCTGTATTTTGCCATGTTAGGCTCCTTTCCGGAAGCCATTCACTTATTCAAATAAGGAATGCTTCATAAATGGTGTCCATCCGGATATGCGCTTTGGTCTTACTTCCCGGGTGGCGTTATCAGTTACCATTATGAGATACATGTCTGCGCGCTTTGGTCTTATCAAACATGCTCATATATAAGAACGGTCTATTCCTCGCTGGTATTCAGCTGAAGACCAAGTTCTTTTAATTTTGCAAGTACTTCATCCAGTGATTTCCGTCCAAGATTACGAACTTTCATCATATCGTCAGAAGTCTTATTGGTAAGTTCTTCTACTGTATTGATACCTGCTCTCTTTAAGCAGTTGTAAGAACGTACAGACAGTTCCAGTTCATCAATACTCATTTCCAGAACTTTTCCTTTTTCATCGTCTTCTTTTTCTACCATAACGTCAACAGACTTGGTATTTTCAGAAAGATCAATGAACAGATTTAAATGCTCGCTTAATACCTTTGCAGCAAGACTTACGGATTCATCCGGAGCAAGTGTTCCGTTTGTATATACATCAAGTGTCAGTTTATCGTAGTCTGTCATCTGACCAACACGAGTATTTTCTATTGTAACATTTACTCTTTCAACCGGTGTATAAATAGAATCTACAGGAATAACACCAACAGAAATATCTGCTGTTTTATTCTTGTCGGCTCCCACATAGCCTCTTCCTTTTGTGATAGTAAGCTCCACATAAAGTTTAGAATCTTTTCCGCCACTTAATGTAGCAATGATCTGATCCGGATTCATGATCTCGATATCCTGATCAACCTGAATATCGGAAGCACGTACCACACCTTCACCATGGAAATCAATGTATGCTGTCTTAGGCTCATTGCTTTCACTGTTGTTCTTAATTGCAAGGCTCTTAATATTCATGATGATTTCTGTTACATCTTCTTTTACACCTTCAATGGATGTGAATTCATGTAAAACACCATCAAATTTCACCTGGCTAACAGCAGCTCCCGGCAAAGAAGAAAGCATGATTCTTCTCAAAGAATTACCTAAAGTGATACCATAACCTCTTTCTAAAGGCTCAACCACAAATTTGCCATACTTCTTATCTTCAGAGATTTCAATAACCTCAATATTAGGTCTTTCAAAATCAAACATGCAATACCCTCCTTAGGTTTTGTGAGTCTTCTAAAAACATCACTAAGTGGCAGATGGTAATAAGCCATCTGCCAGTTAATATGCAAGATTATTTAGAATATAATTCGACGATAGCCATTTCATCAACTGGCACATCGATCTGTTCTCTTGTAGGAAGTGCTTTGATTGTGCCTTTGAAAGCCTCAAGATCAACATCCATCCATTCAGGAACTAATCTGCCTGCTGTTACTTCGATAATATCTTTATATCTCTGTAATTCTTTGGATTTCTCTCTGATTTCGATAACATCACCAGCTTTGATCAAGTAAGATGGGATGTTAACACTCTTACCATTTACAAGAACATGTTTGTGACCAACAATCTGTCTTGCTTCTCTTCTTGTTCTTGCAAAACCCATTCTGAATACTACACTGTCAAGTCTTCTTTCCAGAAGGATCATCAGGTTTTCACCTGTCTGGCCTTTCATTCTATCTGCTTCATTGTAGTAATTTCTGAAAGGTTTCTCTAATACGCCGTAGATGAATTTAGCCTGCTGTTTGGAACGAAGCTGCATACCATATTCACTCATTTTCTTTCCGGCTCTTGGAGATTTTCTGTTGGATTTTTTATCATATCCTAAAAATACTGGGTCAAGATCTAAAGATCTACATCTTTTAAGTACAGGTACTCTATTTACTGCCATAATAGGCTCCTTTCTTTATATGGGATATCTTTATTCCCATTATTGTTTACAGTGCATACGCACTTTCGTCCAACGTTATACCTATATAATATATAAATTAGACACGACGACGCTTTGGTGGGCGACATCCATTATGAGGTACTGGAGTCACATCAGCAATGCTTAATACTTCAAGACCACAAGCCTGAAGTGCACGAATTGCAGCTTCACGTCCTGAACCAGGACCTTTTACAAATACATCTACACTCTTTAAGCCATGAATAAGGGCTGCCTTTGTAGCTGTTTCTGCTGCCATCTGTGCTGCATATGGAGTAGATTTCCTTGAACCTCTAAAACCAAGACCACCGGCACTTGCCCAGCTGAGAGCATTACCTTCAGTATCTGTTAATGTAACGATTGTGTTATTAAAAGAAGACTGAATATGTGCCTGTCCACGTTCAACGTTTTTCTTTACACGCTTTTTGGTTACTTTCTTTGTAACTTTTTTTGCCATTTTAAACTAACCTACTTTCTCATTTTCTATCTCATTTCTGAGATCTGCACAATGCGCGTCAACGCGTTATGTTCTGTTTTACTTACTACATTTCCTATAAGAAGAATATCATTATCTATTATTTCTTCTTATTAGCAACGGTTTTCTTTGGACCTTTTCTTGTTCTTGCGTTTGTCTTTGTCTTCTGACCACGAACAGGAAGTC
>CAMFGH010000093.1 GCA_945949875.1 uncultured bacterium | reverse complement strand
ATTCCCGCGAATGATCAGGGATCTTTCCAAGAAACTGAATAAACAGATGGAATTACATATGTCTGGTGAAGAAACAGAACTTGATCGTACCGTGGTAGATGAAATCGGTGATCCTTTGATGCACCTGCTGCGAAATGCTGCCGATCATGGTCTGGAAAGTGCAGAAGTTCGTAAGGAAAGAGGAAAACCGGAAGTGGGTTCCATTTTCCTGGATGCTTATCAGGATGGCAACAATGTAGTGATCGAAGTCAGAGATGATGGTAACGGTATCGATGTAGAAGCTGTAAAAAACAAAGCCATTGAGCGCGGTACAATTACAGCAGAACAGGCAGAAAATATGACAGACAAGGAAATTGTGGATCTTTTATTCCTGCCCAGTTTCTCTACAGCCAAGGTAGTGTCTGATGTATCCGGCAGAGGTGTTGGTCTGGACGTTGTAAAATCCAAGATTGAAGCACTTAGTGGAGAAGTAGAAGTAAAGACAAAACTTGGCGTGGGTAGTACCTGGATTATCAGACTGCCACTTACACTTGCTATCATTCAGGCTCTTATGGTAGTGGTAGGCGGAGAGAAGTATGCCATTTCTCTGGGCTCTGTAACAACCATAGAAGACATTGCTCCAACGGATATCAAACTGGTTCAGTCCAAGGAAGTTATTCATATCAGAGATATGGTTATCCCAATTATTCGGTTGAACGAAGTGCTGGACATTGAATCCACAAAGGGACCGGATGAAAATATGATTGTTGCCATTGTTAAGAAAGGTGATAAATATGCCGGTCTTGTGGTAGATGAGCTTATGGGACAGCAGGAAATCGTTATCAAGTCTCTTGGCAAGTACATCAAACAAAGTAAGATGATCAGTGGCGCAACCATCCTTGGTGATGGTGAAGTAGCACTTATTCTGGATGCAAATGCACTGATTTAAGGAGGGTATCATGGCAGAGATTAAAGTAGCAGGAAATGAAACCATACAGTATGTTGTGATCCAGATGGGAAATGAACAGTATGGTATAGATATTAAATATATTGACAATATTGTCCGTGTACAGCATGCGACAAGAGTGCCTAAAGTGGCTCCGTATATAAGAGGGGTTATCAACCTTCGTGGTGAAGTGATTCCAATCATGAACCTGCGTAAAAAAATGGATCTTCCGGAGGTAGAAGATACCAAGAACACGCGTATTATTATTGTAAAGCTGGAACAACTTGGCGTGATTGGACTTATTGTAGATGAGATTAAGGAAGTAGTCACATTGTCCGTGGATGAGATTGAAAAGGTTGCTTATGATAAGGATGATAAAAACATTTTTCTGATGGGCGTCGGAAAGCATGAAGGAAATCTCATTTCACTGCTTGATCTGAATGCAGTAGTAGCTGAATAACAAAAGAATCCAGCCTGCTATAAAGGGATTATAGCAGGCTGTCATGGAATAAGGAGAGATGGTAGTGGCAAGTTATGATTTAGACAACATAACAAGTATGGAACTGGATGTACTCAGGGAAATCGGTAATATTGGTGCAGGAAATGCAACAACTGCATTGGCGCAGATGTTGCAGCGAAAAATAGATATGTCAGTTCCGATTGCTGAATTGTTGGAGTTTAAAAATCTGGGAGAAACTATTGGCGGTGAAGAAACCGTTATGGCAGGAGTGTACATGACGGTTAATGGTGATATTACCGGCAGTATGATGTTTTTATTAAAGAAAGAGTCTGCCAGACGTCTTGTAAACCAGTTACTGTTTCGCTCTAATGAGGATATAGATCCGGATGCAGACTTTGATGAAATGGAAATGTCTGCCATGAAAGAAATTGGTAATATTATGACAGGTTCCTATTTGAATTCCATGTCTGACCTGACAAGATTAAAAATTTATCCATCTGTTCCCGACATAACCATTGATATGGCAGGTGCCATTTTAAGTGTGCCGGCAATTGAGTTTGGAGTTTTAGGGGATCGTATTCTTATGATTCAGACAAGATTCTTTGATGAAATCGAAATTGATGGCTATTTTATTTTGGTGCCGGATATTGATTCCTATCATAAAATTTTAGAAGCTTTGGGGATGGCATAGAAAGATGGCAGAAATTATTAGAGTTGGTATGGCAGACCTGAAGGTATGTAAGAGTCCGGATGGCTTAACGACCCTGGGACTTGGTTCTTGTGTAGGGGTCGCAATTCGGGATCCGAAGACTAAAATAGGTGGTCTGGTACATGTTATGCTGCCGGATTCGACAGCAATTAAGAATAATTCATGCCTTGCTAAGTTTGCTGATACAGGTATTGAGGAGTTAGTAAGACAAATGGTGGCTATGGGAGCATCCAGAACCAGACTGGAGGCAAAAATCGCCGGCGGAGCACAGATGTTTGCATTTCAGAACAATACATCACTGGTTGCAGTGGGCGACAGAAATGCGGAGGCTGCCAGAGCAAAATTAAAAGAACTGAAGATCAGACTTTTAGCAGATGATACCGGAAAGAACTATGGTCGTACGGTGATTTTTTATCCGGAGACAGGGGATTACGAGATCAGAGCTGTGGGAAAAGCTCCTATTATTATTTAAGGGAGGCCTGCTGATTGGAAAAAAGAAAATTGATTCCGGTATTTATTATGCTGCTTGCAGGAGCAATAGCCGGAATATTAATGATGCTTGGCGGATATGAATTACATATTCTGCTGAGAAATCTGCTGATTGTATTACTGGTTTTCTATCTATTGGGATATTTGTTGAAATATATACTTGATCGGATGGCACTGCAAAATGAGAAGGCCATATCAGATGAAGGTGAAGTGATTAAGAAGCAACCAGAAGAGAAAGAGTAAATGTCTTTTTAAGGGGTGTTTATCTTCATGAACGATGGGGAAAGAAGAAAACTCTGGGAGGAATTTGGCGTAACCAGATCTCCGGAGTTAAAAGAAAAAATCATAATGGAGTATGCTCCGCTTGTAAAAGTGGTTGCAGGCAGGCTCAGTATGTATTTGGGGTATAATGTTGAGTATGACGATCTGGTAGGATATGGTATTTTTGGCCTGATTGATGCCATTGATAAGTTTGATTTATGCAAAGAGGTCAAATTCGAAACCTATGCGAGTCTGAGGATTCGTGGTGCCATACTGGATCAGATTCGTAAGATGGACTGGATTCCGCGTACCATACGCCAGAAGCAGAAAAAGATTGATCAGGCGATGAAGGAAATCGAGGTTCGGGAAGGCAGACCTGCTACAGATACTGAGATTGCACAGGCTCTTGGAATCACAGAAGATGAATACATAGACTGGCAGGGTCAGATGAAGGTAACCGGCGTAGTTTCTCTGAATGAGTTCATGGAACAGGGAAGCGAAATCGAATCGGAGCCGGGACAGATATCCTATCATTTTGATTCGCCGGAAGAAGTACTGGAAAAGTCAGAACTGAAAGAGGTTCTGATGGAAGCCCTGGAACTATTGACTGAAAAAGAAAAGAAGGTCATTCTTTTCTATTACTACGAGGAACTTACAT
Organism: uncultured bacterium; assembly: GCA_945949875.1. Taxonomy (GTDB): domain Bacteria; phylum Bacillota; class Clostridia; order Lachnospirales; family Lachnospiraceae; genus 1XD8-76. Next base: position 5,710 of record CAMFGH010000093.1, on the reverse strand, counting down.
TAAAAGAAATCAGTTCGATACTGGAAGTATCCGAATCCCGTGTTTCCCAGCTGCATACAAGAGCATTGCAGAAAATGAAGACGAAGATGGGAAAATATATGGGAGTTTTAAAAGATCTGTAGGAAAGATTTTGAGAAAACGATATGGTATTGTTATTCCGATTTCTGTTAGGGGGGACAATGAAAAACAGTTACTTTAGACTGGTACATAAAGAGGACGGAACATACATCAGATTAATACCGGCTGAAGATGGTGGCGAGAACCTGAATGTCAATGAGATCAAGGAATACATCATGAATAGAAATATTACTTATGATCTGATTGAGCTGAATCGTGTGCTTTCTGATTTGCAGGCAGAAACGGAATACAAACTGACAGACGAAAAGATACAGCCGCAGAATGAGAATTATGTGATGCAGATTTCTCAGGATGAAATGCAGGTAGTAATGCGCTTCTATGCACCTTCTGAAGGAGGAAAAGAATTAACAACAGAAGGTATTATGGCGGATCTGCGTGCCAGAAACGTGCGGTATGGTATCAAATCATCCCGTCTCATGGAACATTTTGAGCAGAAGACCTATTGTACGGATATCGTTGTGGCAGAAGGAAAGCCGGCGAGGCAGGGAAAGGATGCTGAAATCATTTATCTGTTTGATGTAGACAGAAAAGCAAAACCAACCCTGAGGGAAGACGGAAGTGTTGATTTCCATACATTAAATACCATATGTCATTGTAAGGAAGGAGACGTACTGGCAAGACTGATACCAGCAGATCCGGGCGAAGATGGCATGAATATATATGGAAATGTTTTAAAGCCACATGCTGTGAAATCTTCCAGACTTAAGTTTGGAAGAAATATAGAATTATCAGAAGACAGAACCGAAATACGATCCATGGTAAATGGGCATGTTACGCTGGCAGATGACAGAGTTTTTGTATCTGATATTCTGGAGCTTGAGAATGTGGATATTTCCACAGGAGACATTACTTTTGCGGGAAGTGTGCAGATTAATGGCAATGTAACTTCCAACTATACGGTAAAAGCAGAAGGTGACGTACAGATTAATGGCGTGGTCGAAGGCGCCAGAATCGAATCCGGCGGAACCATAACGATTGCCCGTGGAATGAATGGAATGGCAAAAGGTGTTCTGATTGCCAAACAGAATATTATATCCAAATTTCTGGAGAATGCAGAAGTGACTGCAGGTGGGTTTATATCCACGGAATCTATTTTACATTGCAAGGTACAGGCAGGAACAGAAGTGGAAGTAACCGGTAAAAAAGGGTTTATTACCGGAGGAAACGTGATTGCATCTAACCATATCAAAGTAAAAACCTTAGGTTCTGCACTTGGGGCAACTACCATGGTTGAGGTTGGTGTGAATCCGGAGATGAAGCGGGAACAGCTGGCGCTTCAGAAGCAGCTGGTAGAGACAAAGAAGCAGTTGAATACGATTGAGCCTGTTTTAATTGCTGCATTTCAAAAGAAAAAACAGGGCATAAAGATAGAGCCGGAACAACTGAAGTATATGCAGCAGTTAGCTATCACCAGGGAACAGAAAAAGGAAGAGATCCAGTCCATTACCAATCGTCTCGTTGAGCTGGATGATATTCTGGTGGAAAGCCAGAACCCATCGGTTGTTGTAACCGGAGAAGTGTATCCGGGGACCAGAATCTCGATCATGGATGTTTCCATGGTGGTGAAAAGTACCATGAAGTATTGTAAATTCGTTCGTCTGCAGGGCGATGTAAAGATGGTGTCTATATAAAATATATAGAGAAATTATAAACATATGAATCATACAGAGCAGCTGCGAAAGTCATAATATGTTTCGTCGTTGCTCTAAGTAGTTATAGGATAAAGGAAAATAAGATGAGCGTGTTGGAGATCGTGCTCTTGGTTGTTGGAGCTTTGATATTTATCGGAAGTTTTATAGTTCCGGTAAAGAAAGAGGAATTACAGGAAGAAACCATCAGACTGGCTGAAGATGAGGTGAAAAACCTGGTGGCAAAAGAAATGGAACAGATAAAACTGAGAATGTCTGAAATGTCTGAAGATGCCTGTCAGGAACAGGTACAAAAGGCTGAACGGTCCATGGAAAGAATCTCTAATGAAAAGATCATGGCTGTCAATGAGTATTCGGATACGGTTCTTGAGGAAATCCACAAAAATCATCAGGAAGTGGTTTTTCTGTATGATATGTTGAATGATAAGCATGATACTTTGAAAACCACGATTTCTGAAGCGGATAAAAATGTGAAGGATCTGCTTCAGCAGGTGAAAGATTCGGAGATCACAGTCAAAGAAAAAGCAGATGTCATTCTGCAGGCAGAATCAAAACAGGCAGAAGCAAGACAGGCCGGAGCGGTAAACACTGTACAGAATGAGTCACAGGAAATACTGCAGGAAGAGCCTGAGCCGGAATTCAAACCGTTTCAGCCCCAAAAAGTAGAAGTTGTTCCAAAGAGAACCAGGAAACCGGCAGCTTCCAAAGTGAAAGATCAGAAGGAAGCCGGAAAGGAAGCCGGAAAGGAAGCCGGAAAGGAAGCTGGAAGTGCTTCTGAAGAAAAGAAAGCAATATTACGGAAGGAATCCGCTGATTTGCAGTTGCAGTTTTCTTCACCAAAGAAAGATAACGGAATTAACAGTAATGAGCGTATTTTGGAACTACATAAGGCCGGCAAGTCAAATATGGCAATTGCCAGGGAATTAGGTCTTGGAATCGGTGAAGTAAAACTGGTGATTGACTTATATGAGGGAATGCATTAAATGAAATTACGATATTATATGCGTGGCCTTGGGATTGGAATGCTTATCACAGCTCTTATTCTCATTTTATCCGGAAGAACATCCGGACAGCTGAGTGATGAGCAGATCAAAGCAAGAGCTGCTGAACTGGGTATGGTGATGGAGGATAAATCTGTTTTGAAAGAAAGCGAGGCATCCCCAAGCGCTATGTTGGAAGAAACTGAAGAGAAGACGGAAGAAGTAGAACCGGAAGAAGTAAGGCCGGAAGAACAGGCGGAAAAGCAGCAGGAGCCGGAAGAAACTGCAACGGAAAGTAAAGCGGCGGATCAGCAGGAAACAGAGAATGATAAGCCGGGTGAACAAGTAGAAAAGCAGCAGGAACCGGAAAATGTTGAGCCGGAAGAAGCAAAACCGGATGAGGCTGAATCGGAAACGCAGGCAGAAACCGTCACTATCACGGTCCGCAGCGGTGCAAGTTCCGTATCTGTGGCAAAACAGATAGAGGATGCCGGGCTTGTTTCATCGGCCGGAGAATTTGACCGGTATCTGTGCCAGAATGGTTATGATAAGAAGATTTGTGTAGGTACTTACACCATTCCTATGGATGCCACAGAAGAGGAAATTGCAAGAGTGATAACGAAAAAATAATCTTGCATCTTTTTTCTTTTTGTGATAAATTATGTTTGTTGTGACTATAAAACACGTATGCCCATTTTTAGTTGGTGCCATCAGGTAAGCTAAAGAAATGGAAGTCATGTGCCAGAAAGGCATACGGAAGATTTCAAACCAAATGGAGGTAAAAAACATGAGCGTTATTTCAATGAAACAGTTATTGGAAGCAGGTGTTCATTTTGGACATCAGACAAGAAGATGGAACCCTAAGATGGCTCCATACATTTACACAGAAAGAAACGGTATCCACATCATCGACTTACAGAAAACAGTAGGTAAAGTGGATGAAGCTTACAATGCAATCGCAGATATTGCTTCCCAGGGTGGTACTGTATTATTCGTTGGTACAAAGAAACAGGCTCAGGATGCTGTTAAAGTAGAAGCTGAACGTTGTGGTATGTACTATGTAAACGAAAGATGGTTAGGTGGTATGCTTACAAACTTCAGAACCATCCAGTCCAGAATTGACAGACTGAAAAAAATCGAAGAGATGTCTCAGGACGGAACATTTGATGTTCTTCCTAAGAAAGAAGTTATCCAGATTAAGAAAGAATGGGAAAAACTGGAAAAGAACCTTGGCGGTATCAAAGAGATGGACAGAATCCCTGACTGTATCTTTGTAGTAGATCCTAAGAAAGAAAGAATTTGCGTACAGGAAGCTCATGCACTTGGTATTACACTTATTGGTATCGGTGATACAAACTGCGATCCTGAAGAATTAGATTATATCATTCCTGGTAATGATGATGCTATCAGAGCTGTAAAACTTATCGTATCCAAGATGGCTGATGCTGTTATCGAAGCACAGCAGGGTGAAGCTGTTTACACAGAAGAAGAAGTAGCAGCAGAAGAAGCTGCAGAAGCTACTGATATCGAAGAAGTAGCAGCTGCAGAAGAAGAATAAGAAGAATAAGATTTTTTAGGAGGATATTACGATGGCTATTACAGCAAGCATGGTGAAAGAATTACGTGAAATGTCCGGTGCAGGTATGATGGATTGTAAAAAAGCCCTGACAGAGACAAATGGTGATATGGATGCAGCTATGGAGTTCCTTAGAAAGAACGGACAGGCTAAAGCAGAGAAAAAAGCAAGCAGAATCGCTGCGGAAGGTGTATGTCGTATTGCGATTGATGGCAATAAAGCAGCAGTTGTTGAAGTAAACTCTGAAACAGACTTTGTTGCAAAGAACGAAAAATTCACTACTTTTGTAGAAGCAGTTGCTAAACAGGCTCTGGCAAGCAGTGCAGCTGATGTAGAAGCTCTTCTTGCAGAACCATATATTGAAGATGCTTCCAAGACAGTGAATGATGTATTAGTAGAAAAGATCGCTACAATCGGTGAAAAACTGAGCGTAAGAAGATTTGAAAAAGTAGAAGCTGACGTTGTGGTAGGTTACTTACACGGTGGCGGACGTATTGGTGTTATTGTTGCAGCAGACAGTGATGTTAAGAACGAAGCTGTTGAAGAAGCATTAAAGAATATTGCTATGCAGGTTGCTGCTCTGAATCCCAAATATGTCAGCGAAGAAGAAGTAAGCGAAGAATATATCGCACATGAGAAAGAAATCCTTATGGCTCAGATCATGAATGATCCTAAGGAATCCCAGAAACCGGAAAAGGTTATCGCTGGTATGGTTCAGGGTCGTATCAAGAAAGAATTAAAAGAAGTATGTCTGCTTGATCAGGTATATGTAAAAGCAGAAGATGGCAAACAGACTGTAGGCCAGTATGTTGCACAGGTTGCAAAAGAAACCGGTGCTAACCTGAAAGTTTCAAAGTTTGTTCGTTTTGAAACAGGCGAAGGCATGGAAAAGAAAAACGAAGACTTTGCAGCAGAAGTTGCAGCTCAGATGAATGCTTAAATAAAACAAATACAAAAGTTGACCCGGTGTCTATGAAGGCACCGGGTTTTTAGTGAGGACGTTTCTTCTGTCCTATGAAAAGAAGAAAGTCTTTACAACCCAAGGAGAGAGAAATATGTACAATTTTGATGAAGTAGTAAACCGATATGGAACAGACTGTATCAAATATGATTTCAGAGAAGAACATAAAGTGCCTCAGGACGCCATACCTCTCTGGGTTGCTGATATGGATTTTAAGACAGCACCGGAGATCGTAGAAGCGGTGAAAAAGAGAGCGGCACATGAAATATATGGTTACACGGGAACAAAAGATGATTTGCACGATGCCATTTGTAACTGGTTTGGAGATAATTTTGGATATCGGTACCAAAAAGAGTGGCTGGTAAAAACACCGGGAGTTGTTTTTGCACTTTCCATGGCAGTCCGT
>CAMFGH010000092.1 GCA_945949875.1 uncultured bacterium | reverse complement strand
TCAGCGGCAACTCTGATATCTTATCATGACCGCTTTCGTTTGTCAACAACTTTTTTGATTTTTTCAAATCTTTTTTCCAACCGAAAAACTTCGTTTCTGCGGTGGATTTTCATACTACCATATTGTTTCCTGCTTTGTCAACAACTTTTTACATTTATTTTTCAAAGCATTTACAATGGCATAAAAGGCGTAAAAAAAGAAATCTCAATCTCTTAAGATTCTTCTCTTACTTCCTATTGGTAGTAAACGGAGAAAGAGGGATTTGAACCCTCGCGCCGGTTGCCCGACCTACACCCTTAGCAGGGGCGCCTCTTCAGCCTCTTGAGTATTTCTCCATAATCTGAAAATCGTCTCTACCAATATGTTATTGGCGTCATTTCGTGACGCAAAAATTATTATACATAAGGTCTATGTGTTTGTCAATTGCTTTTTTATTAATTGTAGATATTGTTTATAAATATTCTTTAATAGCTTCTTCAATCCTGGATTTTACAAGATCTGCAATTTCCGGAGTCTTTAATTGTTTATATTCTTCATAGCAGATTGGTTTCAGATAAATCAATTTTACAGTTACCGGGGCTATGGACTTTTCATCAAAAGGTTTGTATGAATCAATCAGAGCACAGGGAACAATGGGGCATTTAGCCCTGACCGCACTTTTGAATGTCCCTCCCTTAAACGGAAGCAGCTGATTTCCCATGCGACTTCTAGTTCCTTCCGGGAAAATCAGAAAGTTTCTTCCCTTCTTTACTTCTTCGGTCATCTGATTGATTACCTGAAGAGACTGTTTAATGTCTTCTCTGTCTATTGCAATTGCATGCAAAGCCTTAAATACCTGCTTTAACAGTATTACGTTACTGACTTCCTTTTTATATACCACAGAAAAAGGAACCGGACAGGATTCCAGAAAAACAAGCGCATCAAACATTCCCTGATGATTCGGGAAAAAAATAAAACCATTTTCTTTGGGAATATTTTCCATCCCATAGCTTTCTATTTTTACTCTTCCGGCCCGATTGGCTGCCTTAGTTACTTTTTTAATAAATGCATAGTTTTCTTCCAGATTGAAGTTCTTCCGGGTTCCCAACCACCAGATACGCATCAGATAATACGGTACTTTATAAAAAAGTCTTACTACCATTAATATAATTCTGTACATATGTTATCTCCAGTTGCCTCACTCCCGGCAATACTTCTTCGTCGCCGTCTCATATAGATTATTACCCTGTGCATCAATGACTACGATTACCGGGAAATTGTTGACCGTCAATCTACGAATAGCTTCTGTGCCCAGATCATCATAAGCAATCACTTCCGACGAGGTAATTGACTTTGACAATAATGCGCCTGCGCCTCCTACTGCAGCAAAATAAACAGCTCCGTTGCGAACGATCGCATCCGCTACTTCCTTTGACCTTTTTCCCTTTCCGATCATTCCTTTCAGTCCAAGATCAAGAAGTCTCGGTGCATACTTATCCATTCTGCTGGCTGTGGTCGGTCCTGCAGATCCTATTTGTCTGCCCTCTCTGGCAGGAGACGGTCCCATATAATAGATCACATTATTTTCCATTTTCAGCGGAAGTTCTTCTCCTCTGTCCAGAGTCTCCTGCATTCTCTTGTGCGCTGCATCTCTTGCCGTATATATTGTGCCTGTTAAATATACATAATCCCCCGCCTTTAATGAGTGGGCGTCTTTCTCACTAAGTGGTACATTTACGTATCTGTCCATACTGTTTTCTCCATTGCTTTGTCATCCGGGATATCAGATTTCTCTGACTGCGTGTCTGTTCACATGGCAACATATATTTACCGCAACCGGTAATCCGGCAATATGGGTTGCATATGTGTTAATATTTACCGCAAGTGCCGTTGTTGTCCCTCCCAATCCACCGGGACCTATGCCGGTTCTATTGATCTTCTCCAGCATCTCTTCCTCCAGTTCTTTTACATAAGGGATCTCAGAGTGTTTATCAATCGGTCTAGTCAGAGCCTCCTTCGCCAGCAAAGCACATTTTTCAAAAGTGCCGCCGATACCCACTCCCACCACCATCGGCGGACAAGCATTCGGTCCGGCATCCTTTACGGCAGTAAGGATTGCGTTTTTCACACCTTCTATTCCATCCGCCGGCTTCAGCATAAACACCCGGCTCATATTTTCACTTCCAAAACCTTTCGGTGCAACAGTGACAGTAATGCGGTCTCCGGGAATAATACTGTAATGAATGATTGCCGGTGTATTATCCCTGGTATTTTCACGATAAATCGGATCTCTTACCACCGATTTACGCAGATATCCATCCACGTATCCGCGGCGAACTCCCTCGTTCACAGCATCTTCCACATTTCCGCCTACAAAATGAACGTCCTGACCTACTTTCAAAAACACCACGGCCATACCGGTGTCCTGGCAGATAGGAATCATATCTTTCTCTGCAATTTCCATATTTTCCTGTAGCTGACTCAGAATCTGTCTGCCTAAAGGAGCCTGTTCCCGATTTTGTGCCTCGGTAAAAGCAGTCTTCATATCTTCCGACAGATAATGATTGGCCTCGATACACATTTCACTGATATTTTGCGTCAAAACGCTCACATCTACTGTTCTCATACTCTCACCATGTTATTCTGTAATTGTTCTGCGAACCTCTTCCAGTTCTTCCGGTGCGCTCTCTCCCGGTGTCCATAAAATCTTCTGTCCGTCATTCACATAGCGGGGAATCAGATGCATATGAAAATGCTGTACTGTCTGTCCAGCTGCTTCTCCATTGTTCTGAACAATATTCAAGCCGTCGCAGTTCAATTTTTCCTTCATTTTTATCGCAAGCTTCTTCGCAATGACAAATACTTTCGATGCTGTCTCATCCGGCAATTCATATAAGTTATCCGCATGCTCCTTGGGTAAAATAAGAGCATGACCCTTTGTTGCCGGTCCAAGGTCCAGAATTACTCTGAAATCTTCGTCTTCGTACAATGTTTTGGAAGGAATATCTCCATTCGCAATTTTACAGAAAATACAATCCTCTTTTTTCATCTTTCTCGCTCCTATCTGTTTATCTATCCTTTTCCTCAAACGGAAATGCCTGATCCAAGGTTCTCAAAATACGGAAATCCCCTTTCATGCGCTGCATAACGCCGGACATAAATGCTCTCTGAAAAGTCATTCTTCCATTTATAATATCTTCCATTGCAGCTCGGTTCATAGACATCTCAACATCGTGTTTTTCGGTTTCTCCGTAGCCGCATTCCACAGAGGTCCCATTCACTGCAATCCACATAGGTGCTTTCTTTTCTTCTATTATAATAGTATAAATTGCTTCAAAACCCGGTTGTGGAACAAATGCCTTCTTAAATTCACTGAGATATTCTTCTTCACCATCTGCTCCGTTATTATCCAGCATTCCACGGAACATGCTGGTAAGCTCCTGAATATCCTCTTTCTGCCTCTGCACATAACTGTCATCCGACACATACTCCGACAGCTGCTCCGTCTCCTGCGGCGTAAGATTAATGGATTTCGGAATTGTAATTTTCTGTCTCATCACCTTATTACTGGCCGGAAAACTGGCCAATTTCTGATTGATGGTGCGATACATGTTCTCCGCTTTTTTCTCGATAATATGGCCATACTGCTCATTCATTTCCAAAGACACAGTATTCTCTATATATCCGCAGATTCCACTGCAGGGCAGTCCACCCAGGATCTCCCATGCCGTAGCCAGGTTCAGTTTACCTTCCCTCTCTCCATATGTAGTAGACATTACTACCGGACACATATAAATACCGGCAATGGCTTCCTTATCACCATATAGCCAGCAGGCATCCAGAAATTGCTGCATATAGCCGCCAATACCGTACCATTCCACTGTAGTTGCCAGGATAATACCGTCTGCTTCTTTTAGCGTCTGCGGCAATGTTGTAATGTTGCTCTTGCCATCATAGAGGTTATACCGCTCCACGTGTACACGCAGCTCCTCCAGGACTTCCTGCATTTTGTTGATGACATAAATGGTAGGATCATCAATAATCCCCCGTCCTCCGTAATAGATATTGATATTCAAGTCTACACCTCTCGATTTCTTTTTTGCTTTCTTATCATACAGAGCAATGCCCCTGCCAGGAAACCGGTCAAAAGCCCGCCCACATGCGCTGCATTGTCCACGTTCTGCGCCGTGAATCCATTATAAAGAGATAACGCAATCATCAGTATTACTCGTTTGGGTGTAACATCCGGCATAGATCTCCGATCCAGTAAAATCCATGCCAACAACACTCCGTCCAAGCCGAAAATCGCACCGCTCGCCCCTACCGAAGCAATTCTTTCCATTGCTATCACCTTATAAATCAGAGAACAAATATTGGCGCCGATCCCGGATAATAAATACAGAATCAAAAACTGTAAATGCCCTGTTACTTTTTCTATCATTGCTCCCAGAAAAAACAGGATTACCATATTATTAAAAAGGTGCTCTATGCCCGCATGTAAAAAAGTGGATGATAAAATTCTTCCATACTCCCCATACCGCAACACAGCTACTGCGTCCAGTTCGCCTATATTATATAACAGATCCCCCGTAAAAGTACATATCAGATACACAATAACATTGATTACCACAAGTGTTCCGCACACAATAGGAAGGTTCTGTCTTTTTTGCATCTATCCTGTTCCTCCGGAAATGATCATCCTTAATATCAATATCTAAAATGTACCACTGTTTCCGGCATTGCGTCAACCAAAAGGATGTCATACTTATATCAACGGTATATCAATGTCCTTTTTCCAAAGGTTATCTCATCACCCTCTTCCAATTTTCTTTTCTCATAAGGCTGCATGCGAAGCCCGTTTTTGAAAGTTCCATTCGTGGAATTCATATCTTCCAGATAATATCCGTCTTCTTCTTTTACAATTCTGGCATGAAGTCTGCTGATCGACAGATCCTCCAGTACCAGATCCGCCTCTCCCCTTTTCTTGCCTATTGTATAAGCTTCCTGGTCCAATGTTGCGATCAGTGATCCTTCTTCCGTCAGCAATCGATGTTTTATTTCACGCATTGCCGACTGTTCTCCCATATATACAGTCCGACCCATATCTTCCTCTTCATATGCCGTTTCCTCTGCTACCGCATATCCGTTCATGGTCAGTTGCAGATTTCTGCTATAATTTTCCCTTTCTTGTTTCTCTTTCTTTTTGCGGTTTTCCCATAATGCAAATAAACTCTTTTTCTCACCTGTCGTTCGATTTTCTTCCCGTTTATTCTCTATTTTTTCTTCTGCCGGCAAAATATCCTCCGTCTTCTGTTGTATCATTTCCTCTTTTGTATGTTCTGTCGGATCGATTCCGGAGATCCGCAGGCATTCCGCATCTTCATAAATTTTTTGCTGCAGATACACTTCTCCGGCCGTCTCATACTGTTCATATGCCTTATACAAATATTCCACCATTTCTTCATCCTGGTAATCAATATGTTCTATCAGGTATTCCAGTAATTCATGAAAACCGGTCTCCTGCCTGCAATAAGGAATATATATGAAATAGAAATCATTCTTTTCCAAATCCTGATAGATATGCTGTGGAAACCATACAATATTGCTCTCCTCCAATAAAAAGCGGGACATTTCCTGTCGGACTCTTCTCATGCTCCACAAAAAATCAGTCAGCCACTGTCTGTTTATCACCTTTTTATCAAAAAGCTGTGCTATATTCTGTCTAGATGTAATGTCATAATACAAATAGGCATTTCCATCAATATATCGCAGGCTGCATGGGAGCAATCCCTTGATTCCTCCCCGGCTGATCATACAATATTGATATCTTTTTTCCTCTGGCTTTTCTCCCAGAGCCATTCTTTCATAGTTTGCATTCAGGCTTCGAATATATTCTGTATTTATCATAGCTAAACTTTCCCTTCTTAATTATTTTCTTCCGTATTATCCCTTTTGTTCTGTACATTTCTGCTTCTTCTCAGCCAAAATACCGGCGAAATCCTATCTGCTTGAAAAGAAGCTTTGGCACTCCAATATTTTTCTTGCGTTCCCATACCGGCAAAAGGATATCTGAGTCGTCCTGTTTTTTCAAGAATGACATCGTTTTTTTCCAGATTCCACAATGGGTCCTCATTCTCCCACGCAATATATTTCTCCTCGTCAAAATGCAATGCTTTCTTCTGCATATAGTCATTCAGCTGCTCTTTTGTGAGTGTCCACTTACTTCCGCTGAGAACGGTCGCTTTTCCTATATCCTGTTCCAACAGGCATCTGTCATATTGAAAAAATAACAAATAGGTCATTAATAAAATAACTGACAGAATTATCGGGTAAAGAATTGCAGCTTCTACTGTAAAATACGCATCAGACTCTTTTTTCATAATTACATTTCCTCCGGTTTTATATCATCCAGGTGGTTAAATAAGCCAAAAATAAAAAAGGAATGTACGGAATACGCCTTTTTCGATCCCGTCTAAGCATATAAAGAATCATAGAATACAGAAATATATAAATAAGGCTCAGACAAAATATCAGCAATGCCTGTCCATCTCTGCATATACTTCCCAACTGGATCAATACAATGCCGTCCGCCATGCCGATTGCTTCCGTCATCTTTGTCAGTAGAAGCAATATTATCCCCGGTACCGTTTCTACAATAATCCCTGTTTTCCAGCCCATTATGCAGATATCTGTTATGACAAGTAAGCTTCCTAAAAACAACAGCCATACCGGAATTGTTCTTTTCCGAATATCACACAGGCTTATTTTTCCGAGATAAACACTCCATATGATTTTTTCCACCCAAAATACCATTTTGTTTTACCTATCTTTCGAATTGTTTCCCCTGCATCTGCTACACACTTCATATTTGAAAGCTTCCTCTTTGGGAATTTTTTTTACTGTCCGTTTTAATCCGGGACAATCCCGCCGGCTGTGATAACATTCTCCGTTTTCCGAAACGAAAAATAGCAGTCCTCCTGTCGGATGCGGTATTTTGTCTGTGCATTTTTCACATGGTCTGTACTCCCGCAGAGCCTCTGTCGCTTCCACCACACGGACGGATAGCCGAATGTGCGTACATTCTCTGTTCGTATGGTATACTCTACCGTTTTCCGTAACATATATATACTCTTCGTCTTCCGCCTCCGGAATTTCATACCCGTTCCACATATGGCCATAATAACGATTGGCCATTCGAAATTTTTTGAATCCTGACAGTTGAGATATTCCCACAATCCTATAAGTCATATTGATTGTATAAATGTCACCTTCAATATCGCTCTCCAAGAACTGTAATCCATCACTTCCTCCGTCCAAAGGTGACATTTCCAGATATTCCTCTCCCAGCTGTTCTTCGATCTGTTCCTTGACATAAGTATAAGATACGGCAACTGCCTCCAGTCTGTGATCTGCAGAACCCTGCTGTCCCTCCGGTAATGCACCGTAGACACCGATCTGCCGCCCGGCATTCCACAATGCCACTTCCAGATTTCCGTGCAGCCTTATGATTTCTATGGCATTACCCATAGAAATCACAAAAAAGCAAAACAGGGGCAGCACCAGCGCTGCTTCTACCGTCATGCTTCCCCTGACGCAGGTCCTTTGGAGCATGGGCAGTGATATCCTCTTTATGTATTCAATGACTAATGATAATTTTGCGGGGAGAATTTTTTTACATGGGTTAAGAATATTTCTTATTTTCGGAGAAGGTCTCATGTGTTTTTGTTTCATAGTTGTCTTGCATTGTTCCCATAAAGAGGACATCACCGCCCACCTCCTTTTTACTCCGACATACCCGTCGCCGCTTCAAAAGACGTTATATAGGATTTCTGGCGTTCTATCTCAACACTATATCCATATCGGCTCTTCACCTTTACATTCATTTGAAGTTCCGCAATACATGCATCCAGACAAAAGTTTTGATTCCCGGGGGTAACTCTGATATCCTGCTCCACAATATTCATTGCTCTGTAGGTGACGGTTCTTTCATCACAAAGCAACAAAAAAATTCTCAGATAGTCCTCATAACCCAGATCCGTCACAGCATCCGCATCTCCGGAACGTCCCTCATCCGTCAGGTTTCCCTGTAATATCATCTGTAATCCGCAGTGCCAGGTGCTGTCACTTTTCAGTAAAGGTATTTTGTCTCCGGCAAGCATTGTTCTAACATCATACACGCTCTCCGCAAACGCCCACCCAAGTATCAATGAGATTGTAAACAATTCTCCTATTTCCGGAACCATCATAACTGCTGCCAGCGCTTCACCCAAAACTTCCGCAACCGCATATTTTTCTTCACTTCCGAACAAATAAGCGGCATTGACGGCTTCCCTGATCGCAAATATCCTGTTTATCACATAACGAAGATTTTCCCGGTCACTTTCTTCTCCTGCGATGATATATTCCACCTGATACCACAGCGGACTGGTTTTTTTCTCAGTACTATACCTTCCCATATATTTCAGCAGATACTCATGAAATAATATTCTTTCCTTCTCTTTTTCCCATTCCGTCTGGGATTGTAGCGCAATATTTCCCCGATTGATCTGATCTCGTTCCTCTCTCGCTTCTATGAATTGTTCTGTTTCTATTCTGCGATCTGAAATCTCTTCTTCGGGAAGCACCAGTGAAAGTATTCCGCTTTTCTTTTTTTCCTCCAATGCCTCTGTGGGATTTTCGATATGAATTACTTTTCCGTCAGCCGTTTCTCTTCCGTCGTATTCCCGGATCTGCGCATCCACGGTCTGTTTTTCTTCTTCTACACTGCGTTCCAACAGTCCACGGGATTTTATGGTCTTCACCCATTCTTTTATCTGTTGCAAAAATCCGATGCCGACATCATCTTCTATTGCGTCCACCGCCATTCTGCGAAAGACTTCTCCATCCCCATCGGTCACAAAAGCAGCCTTTGTCATTTCTGCTTTTTCTGCTTCCAGCGCAAAAAAATCACGATACAGAAATTTATCGAGGAAAATATCTTCCAGCGAAAAATTGTGATTCATATATTCCAGGAGGTGTTCTTCTGTCAATTTTGTCGTCCCATGCTCGGTTCCATAGGAACAATCTACTGCGAAAAGATTATACTGGGCGAATAACTCCCTGTGATATTCCGCCAAAATACTATCCATTCCTATGTCCATAACACATTCTGTTTCCAGGCAGATCCCCCGGTACCGGCAACCTTCTATCAACGCAAGGCACAGTGAAATCATCACTCCAAGTGTAAGCGCAAGATATATTGTCATGTATCCGTTTTCTTTCATAAGGGCATGCTCTTATATTTTTTTCGTCTGGCTGGTAATTTTATCGAAAATAGAATTAACGATCTCCGTAATCTTTTCCTTAAAGATCACTACAAG
>CAMFGH010000091.1 GCA_945949875.1 uncultured bacterium | reverse complement strand
GAAGAATTTGGTTCTTGAGAAAAATGTGGAAGAATTGAATGAGAATGTAGCTGTATTATACAGTGCTGCTCAGACTATTAAAAACGTGAATAGTGAAGCAACACAGTGTATGGCATCGGTATATGAAGGATCAAAGGATTCTGTCAATGCCATTCATAATATTTCAGATAAGATTCATGAAACAAATAAGGCGGTTGAAAATATTTCCAAAGCGATTGTTGCCATTGAGTCTATTGCCACACAGACCAACCTGCTGTCCTTAAATGCTTCCATTGAAGCAGCACGTGCTGGAGAGGCAGGAAGAGGATTTGCGGTAGTAGCAGATGAAATCAGAACGCTTGCTGATTCTTCCGCTGAGTCTGCGAAAGAAATCAAGGTAATCATAGAAAGCATTATGAGTCTTTCTGAAGAAACAGTGAATATTTCTGAGCAGGTTACAGGTGTCATTAGTAAGGAACAGTCTGATATAGAAGTAACACAGGAAAAATTCAATGAACTGTTGGAATCTGTTGAAGCATCCTTGGTAGAAATCAATAAGATTAAGGAAATGACGATTTCCCTGGATGAAGTAAAGAGTGATATGACAACTGCTATTTCTGAATTAAGCGCAGTGTCTGAAGAATTGGGAGCTTCTGCACAGGAAGTAGCAGCATCCTGTCAGGTAGTGACAGATGCATGTGTAGATACACAGGCTTCTACAGAAGAAATGAGAGCATATAATGAAAATATGACATCTGCAATTGCATTCTTCAAACTGTCATAGGATAAAAGTGATAACGAATAAGTAGTAAAAGAAGTAAAAAAACACCGGTGTAAATGACCGGTGTTTTTTTGACAATTGCGTTATTGTGCCGTATATGTTATGTTTTAAGTAATAGCAGACTGTAGTATACGGAGAAGGGATAGTAATAGCGATATGAAGACAGCAGAAATCATTAATAACGTATGTGCACATTTAGGCATATCAAAGGCAGATTTGGCAAAGCAAATGGGGATATATCCTTCCTCACTTTATAGAAAGCTTTCCAGGGACAGCATGACTTTTGAAGAACTTCAGACATACCTTGATGCATTAGGTGTCTCTTTGGAACTGGAATTCCACTATCAGGATGGAAATGTCTTAAGTTCTCAGGCAAACCATGCTCATTTGGTAGACAGAATGGCGATATTGGAAAAAGAATTGGAAGCATCCAATAAGACCAAGGAGTTTGAGAAAAAGTCATTACGGATTCTTAGAACAGAATTATATAGTGCTCTCGGGTATGCAGAGCTTAGCAAAAAACAGGGTTCCCCCAATACGGAATATATGGACAAGCTGCAGATGGTTTTGAAAAATATGAAAAAAACAATAGCTTACGCCCTGGGTGAGACCTTGGAAGAGGAATCCGATGAGATCGATGGGACAAGGCTTGAAGCATTAGCGGGAAAGAGAGTTCTTCTGGTGGAAGATAATGAACTGAACAGGGAGATTCTAAGAGAGATGCTGGAAGCCCAAGACTTGATTATTGAGGAAGCTGAAGATGGAAAGAAAGCCATTGAAGTAGTGAAAGAAAAAGATCCGGGTTACTTCCATTTCATACTGATGGATGTAGAGATGCCTCAAATGGACGGTTATGAGGCGACCTTGAAGATTCGGAATCTGCCGAATCGAATCAGAGCCAATATCCCCGTCATTGCACTGACTGCAAATGCGATTCCTGAGAACAGGGAGAGGGCTGCTGCTGTGGGAATGGATGATTTTTTGGTTAAACCGGCTAATTCTACGCGTTTACTCAGGAGCCTTGCTAAATTTTTGTAGAACATGCCACGTTGTAGGAGATACACGATGCGAAAGGGGTAATGTATGCGGAATTGTGGTATTTGGAAAAGAAAATTGATACTTGCTATATGTATCATACTCTTGTTATTCATTCAGGGAACTATGATGTATCTGAATAAAATCGGAGCAAATGCATATAACGGTGTACTAATGGCATTCCAGTTTGTGGCCTGTCTGATCATGGTAAAGACAGATTATATCTGGGGCATGATTTTTTCTTATGCACTAATTATTGGTGGTATATCTAATATTTTGTACATCATGCTTCGCTTTCATAGCTATTCTGCGTTACCGGGATTATGTAATATGTTAATTTACATAGTTACATTGTCTTTGCTGGGACACCAGTTCTATATTCGTGACAGGGAGTCTGTTACGGATTATTTAAAAAGGACACACTTTTTTGAAGTTTTGGGCTTATATCTGCTGGTGTTCTTTGCATTTGCATTTGTGATATACAGGCACGAAACCGTATTTACAACCTATGGTTCTGCTCTTTGGTACTGTTTTGAACTTGTGACCACCATTGGTTTTGGAGAACTTGTTGCAGTTACCAGAATCGGGAAAGTGCTGAGTATCATACTTTTCATTTATTCGATTGGCATGATAGCCATCATTACGAGTACCGTGGTAACTTATCACCAGGTAAAACTAAAAACACAGGAAAATGATGCATTTATATTGTTTATGGATAAAATGGAAAAACTTCCGGAGCTGGACCAGGAAGAACTGAAGAAGATTTCTGAGACCATAAAACAATTAAGATCTAACAATTAAGAAATAACAGTTAAGGATTAACAGTTAAGAATGAGCAGTTAAGATTTGGTTGTCGGAAAACGTTGTCTTTTGGAGAATGGAAAGAATTATATCTGAGACGATTTTTGTTTGGAGGTTGTTATGAAAACAGTATCGATCATTGCCGACAGTACCTGTGACCTGTCAAAAGAGTTATTGGAAAAATATCACATTACCACACTTTCTTTACATGTTCATCTGGGAGAAAAGGAATATCTGGATGGTGTAGATATTACACCGGAAGAAATATACCGGTGGTCTGATGAAAACAAGGCAACGCCCAAAACATCAGCAGTATCACCACTGGAAGCACAGGAATGTCTGGAGAAACAACTTGCGCAGGCCCGGGAAGTGGTATGTTTTTGTATTTCAGAGCAGATGTCTACCTGTGCCAACGTGGTGAATATGGCAGCCAGAGAATTGGGCGTGGAGAGCAGAGTGTTTGTGGTTGATTCAAGCAATTTGTCAACCGGTATTGGTTTACAGATCATCGAAGCAGCGATTATGGCAGAGCGGGGAATGACTGCAAAGCAGATCGTGGATAAAATACTGCAGATCAGGCCAAGAGTACGTGCAAGCTTTGTGGTGGATACTCTGGTATATTTATACCGTGGAGGGCGGTGCAGTGGGCTGGCTGCAATGGCCGGAAGTACGCTGAAATTACATCCATATATATCTGTAATGGATGGGAAAATGCAGCCGGGGAAAAAGTATCGTGGCAGAATGGAAAAAGTCATTTGTGATTATGTAAAGGACTTGAAGCCTGCTTTACTAAGTGCATGCCCTGAAAGAGTATTTATCACACATTCCGGTTGTGAGGATGCGATCATTGATGAAGTAAGGAAGCAGTTGGAAGAACTACATCATTTTGATGAGATATTGGTTACAAGAGCTGGCAGTGTTATTTCCAGCCATTGCGGACCGGGAACATTAGGCGTGTTATTTATTGCAGGAGAAAATGAAAAGGAATGAAAATCTTTGATGCTATCTTCTGCTTGTGCATTGCATTCCCACCGGCCTTCGCATATAATAAAAAAGGCAACAGTTTTATATAATGCTGTTTTGAGGAAAAGTGCAGGAGAAAGAGATTTTGCAGATTAGTGATTGGCTTTCAAAATGCAAAATATTCCGAGTGAAATCATTCTGTGCGCTGCTTTTTTTGGTGGTTTTTGAACTGGCGGCGGTATCCGGAAGGACCAATAGCATTCAGACATTGGGGAATTCCCTGAATATGGAAGGAGAGTGGCAGTTTACCTCTTCTGAAATCCGTGAGAGCGGGGAAAAAATGGAGCCTGCAGGCCTGTGGTCCGGCAGACAGGTGGAAACAATTACTCAGGTCTGTACAGGAAGACAGCACAGTGTTATCAGAATGATGGTCAGATCACATGCGATAGTATGTGGTTTGCTTTTGCTCTGCATTTTTTCGGTATTTACACATCTTATTATCAGATATGGAAGAAAAAAACTTCATTCTTATACGGAGAATATTATTTCCTATCTGTACTGTACAACGTATCTGTAGTAATCCACTTATTTTTAGCATTTAGGTTCATAGTGTCTTTAAAGACAAAAAACAGGTTTTTGCAAATAGTATGCAAAAGCTTTCTTTGCGTTGGAAAAATAAGGAGGATTTGAGTATGATATCGTTTTTTGTCAGCCTTGCGATTTTGATTGCGGGATATGTTGTCTATGGAGCATTTGTGGAAAAGGTATTCAAACCGGATGACAGAAAGACTCCCAGTGTATTACATCCCGACGGAGTGGATTACACTCCGATCAAAACCTGGAAAGCATTTTTAATACAGCTGCTGAATATTGCAGGTCTTGGCCCGATTTTTGGAGCTTTATCCGGAGCTATCTGGGGGCCAAGCGTATATCTTTGGATTGTATTTGGCACAATTTTTGCCGGAGCAGTGCACGATTATCTCAGTGGAATGCTGTCTATCCGCAATGACGGTGCCAGCATTTCTGAAATTGTAGGCCTTTATCTGGGTCCGGTGATGAAGAACGTGATGCGGGTATTTTCTGTAGTACTGCTGGTAATGGTGGGCGTTGTATTTATGGTAGGGCCTGCTGGTCTGCTGGCGAAGTTGACTCCCGATGTATTGAATGTGAAATTCTGGACCATTGTGGTATTGATTTACTATTTCCTGGCTACGATGCTGCCCATCGATAAGATTATCGGAAAACTGTATCCGGTATTTGGTATCTGCCTGATCATCATGGCTGTAGGCATTTCCGGAGCTACTATCTTCAACAGCGGTACCAGCCCCATGATAGAGCTGACGTTGGAAAACCTTCATCCGGAAGGAAAACCCATCTGGCCTCTTATGTTTATCACGGTAGCCTGCGGTGCCATTTCCGGCTTCCATGCCACACAGTCTCCTATGATAGCCCGCTGTATGACTTCTGAACGGGCCGGACGGAAAATCTTCTACGGAGCTATGGTGTCAGAGGGCGTGATTGCTCTGATCTGGGCTTCTGCCGGTATCGCATTTTATCATGGAACCGGCGGTCTGCTGGAGGTAGGAGGTGGCAATTCCTCAACGGTATATGACATGTCCATGAGCCTTCTTGGACCGGTGGGCGGTGTCCTGGCCATGATTGGTGTGATTGTCTGTCCTATTACTTCCGGAGATACAGCATTCCGCAGTGCCAGACTGACAATTGCAGACTGGTTCAAAATCGATCAGAAGGATATAAAAAAGCGTCTGGCACTTAGTATTCCGCTACTGGGCGTTGGATATCTGGTATCCCTGATCGACTATCAGGTGGTATGGAGATATTTTTCCTGGTCCAATCAGACCCTGGCTATGCTTGCTCTTTGGGCAGGCGCTACTTATCTGGCAGGTCATGTCAGTGCATGGGCCAGCCTGATTGCAGCGCTTCCTGCAGCATTTATGTCGTCGGTAAGCTGCACCTATATCCTCTATGCGGAGGAGGGTTTTAAGCTGAGCACCGACATCGCATATCCAGTGGGTATTCTTTTCGCGGTTTTATGCGCAGGTATTTTCCTGTGGCGTGCTTTTCTTCCGGGATTAAAAAAAGAAACAAAATTAGTATCAGAATCAGAATAGTATAAAGTAAGGGCCTTGGCAGTTTGTTTTCTGTCAAGGCTCTTTTTGCGATCCAAAACAGAGGACACAACAGATACAGATAAAACATACATAAGATACGAAATGTATATGTTCGTCAGAGATAGAGAATATAGTTCTTATGCGAAAATTTAATTTTACAATTCTTTACTTTACAATATAAGAAGAAACCTGATTTCAAGAGGTGAGCTTATAGATGACGAAAGATGAATTGTTAGTGATAATTAATGACATATTGAAGCAAAAAAACTGGTCCATGAATAAGCTTGCAAAGGAAAGCGGTATTCCACCTTCCACGATTTATAACATACCCAAAAGAAAGAATATGCCGGAATTACAGACACTTTTAAAAATATCGAATGCATTGGATGTAAGCCTGGAATGTCTGCTTGGAATAGAAAGAAGGGAAAGAACGGATTATTCTGTATATATCGATAAAGAGTTTTACGAGATATGTGTGGAGTTCGACGAAAGTGAGAGACAGGCACTTAAGCAGATGGCAAAGACCATAAGAACTCTGAAACACCATGATAATGAAATTGAGGAATAAAATAACAGTTCTGTTATATCGGTTGGCTCAAGGTGTCTCCGGCACGCTTTCTTGTGCTAAAAAAGGTATCATGCTCTGGTTGCGGACAAAATGTCCGGTATACCGTCAAATTTGCCTTGGACTGACCGCAAAACAGATATGCAGTGGGGATGGTTCGTTGGGAACCGTCCCTATTTGCTTGCCTACGGATATGAAAGTATGATAAAATATTTTGTCGAACTATGCATTTTTGACGCTATATAAATGATTGGCATAATATGCTCATAGAAGGAAGGCAATGAAAAGAAGAAACAGGATAAGGTTTATTTCCGCGATTCTGACAGTAGTGATGACTGCTGCGTTATTGTCAAGCTGTGGAGCAAGCAAGGAAAAGGAAAAAGCAGATACCATTACAGTGTATTTATGGAGTACAGCGCTGTATAACAGTTACGCTCCATATATTCAGGAACAGCTTCCGGATGTCAATATTGAATTTGTTGTTGGAAATAATGATCTTGATTTTTAAGGATAAAAAACTGCTTCTGGTGGAAGATAATGAACTGAACCGTGAGATCGCAACAGAGATTCTGAAGGAGTATGGTTTCACAGTTGATATTACAGAAAACGGTAAGGAGGCACTGGATAAAATATCCGCTTCCAGGCCGGGCGAATACGACCTGGTGCTTATGGATATTCAGATGCCGGTCATGGATGGCTATGAAGCAACAAGACGGATACGTGCATTGGAGAATCCGAAGTTATCCTCTGTTCCAATCATCGCCATGACAGCAAATGCCTTTGAAGAAGATAGAAAAGCTGCTTATGACAGTGGTATGAATGGATTTGTATCCAAACCGGTTGTTATCGAGGAAGTTATTTCGGAACTCAGCAGAGTCCTTTAGTGGGGACGAAAGCACCGACTCTGCATACCTTGCATATAATATAAAAATTAATATATATATTGATGCAGGTTGTTTTATGAATCGAGGTTATTTTGGGATGCAGATGGATTTCGGTCCTCAGCCTTACCTAACGAATGTTGCTCAAATGGCAATGCAGAATACAAATTTCCGTACAGCTTTGTGGACGGGTTGCTATGCACAAATGACACTTATGTGTATACCGGTTGGGTCTGATATCGGCTTGGAAATCCATGAGGATACAGATCAGTTCATCCGAATAGAGCAGGGGATGGCACAGGTTAAGATGGGAGAGTGCGAAAAACAGCTGGATTATCAGGGAAAGGCATTTGTTGGAGACGTTATATTTGTGCCGGCAGGAACATGGCATAATGTGATCAACATCGGAAGAATTCCACTGAAGGTATCGACAGTTTATGCACCGCCACATCACCCGACCGGAACCGTGCACTATACGAAAAAAGATGCAGAGCATTAAGAGGAGATACCAGTCAACGTGACATAATGAGGTTCGGATGTAAAAACGGAGGAGAAAGTCATGTTTTGTGAAAACTGTGGAGCGGTCTTAAAAGAAGGTGCGAAATTCTGCACATCTTGTGGAGCGTCCATTGAACCGATAGAAAATCAAGGATATGGTTACCAGTCGCAGCAGGCATTCCAATCGCAGGGTTACCAGCCACAGGATTATCAGCCACAGGATTATCAACCGCAGCAGGCCCTGGAACCACAGGAAAAGAAAGGGTCAGGAAAAACAGCGATTTTTGTTTTACTGGGTATCCTTTTTCTGCTGATTTTGATCATAGGGACTTTGACCCTTTGGTATATCTTATCAGCCCCGGATAGAGCAATGAAAAAACAGCTTGATCTGGGACAGAAATATCTGGAAGAGCTGGATTATGATATGGCAATAGAAACCTATATGGATGCTATCGACATTGATCCGCAAAAGGCTGATGGTTATCTGGGATTGTCCGGTGTATACGAAGAACTGGAAGACTACGAGTCGGCGGTTGCTGTTCTGGAAGATGGTCTGGAAAATGTAAAAGGCAAGAAAGAAACCGATGCCATTGAAGAACGTTTAAGCGATGTAGAACATACTCTGAAAAAAGCTTCCAGGACCCAGATCTGCGGTACGGTAATCATTGCCGATGCTGATATGGATTACAGCAATGATAAGCCTCTTTCCGAAGCCAAGGTGACTCTGGAGCGAGAACTCCAATATGAAGGTACCGGTAAAGAAGAAAGAACAAATGGAGATGGATACTTTACTCTGGAAGATGTAACGCCGGGTGAGTATATGTTGAAAATCAAAAAGAGCGGTTTTGCAACGATTGAAAGAACGATCGAGATTACCGGCGATGATGAAATCCTGGATCTTTCTACCATGGAAGCTGTCAGTGAGGAATGGGTAGGAGAAGGAACTGCTTCCGGTATGATTTATGATGTGGTATCCGGAGCAGGAATCAGTGATCTGACCTTAAAGATAGAAAATGAAGACGGGGATGAAGCTGTCGGACAGATCAGGACAGATGCGGACGGTTCCTATGTCACACCAAAGCTTGAGGCTGGCAGATATAAGATTGAAATTCTGGATGAAAGAGGGCTTTCCCAGAAGGAGACCTATTCGGGTGCTGAATTCATGGTAAGAGTACTGGGAAATACGGATATTCCGAATCAGGATGGAACGGTTAGCCTTCCCATGGAAGAGGGACAGATTCGTATCGTACTTACCTGGGGAGAAACACCGGAAGATCTGGATTCCCATTTGTGGTGTGATGGCCCTCAGGCCTATTATCATATATATTACGAAGCACAGTCCTATTATATGGAAAATGAAATGCTTGCCAACCTGGATTTGGATGATACAACAAGTTATGGACCGGAAACCACAACAGTAAATGTGGATCGTAGCAGTACATATCATTTTGGTGTTTATAATTATACCGGATATAGCCCGGATCAGCTGATGAATTCCGGTGCAACGGTACAGGTATATACGGAAAGTGCGGGAGTACCAAGCCAGACATTCCAGGTACCGGCAGGAAGCGGTTATTATTGGGATGTATTTACTTATGATGGTGCCACCGGTACAATTACACCGGTGAATACTATTACGGAAAATTATGGAAATTATTTTTCAAATGCAGATTATGACGAACAGTACGGAGACGGGAATTACGCAATAGAAGCTCCGTTGGAAGGGCTCTTTCCGTGGTTGTAATGGTCGTGGGAATGGTCGTGGGGACGTTCCTTTTGTCCTCAGGACAGCTCGTAGGAGAAAATCTGATGATTTCTACTAGTTGTAGCTTCTAAGCTTATAGAAGGTTTTCAGAGGCAGAGCCGACCTGGTGTAGCTCATGGTCTGGAACTGGATTTCATTGGAAGTGATCTTTTCTTTTTCTTTTGTTAGAACTTCTGAAAACTCATGTTCCTGTTCTGAAGAGCCGAAATGGTCCTGAGAATGATGTCTTTCCGTTTGGGAAGACATTTTCTTTATGCCATAAATACCGGCAACTGCATTTACTTTGTATAAAGTATGATCTCTTGTAACTGCGACGGTTCCCTCCTTTGCAGATGTATGAATTCCTTTCACTTATATTATCGGCAAGTTAGGTGAAATTCTGTATACTGTTTTTACAATCTCTGCAAGTCCA
>CAMFGH010000090.1 GCA_945949875.1 uncultured bacterium | reverse complement strand
ATAGAGACTATCAGCTATGAGAAAGTAAATATATCCTATCCAAAACATACACATATTGGTCACGTTGTATTTGGTATTGTAACGGATGGAACAGTTGGAGTGAAAATTGATCAGGAGGACTTTGTTTGTAATAACGGAGAAATGTTTTCGATTGCGCCCAACGTGCCACATTCGGTTTATCCGATAACAGATTACTATTCGATGATAAGTATTTGCCTGCCCGAAGAAGATCATATGGACAGGGAACTTAATATCATTAAGAAAGAGATCATTGGCAATCCTGAATTAGAAATCAGCATTGCCGATATGTCTGAAAAAGTACATATAAGTCCCTATCATATGATTAGAAAATTTGCCTGTGAAAATGGACTGACACCACACAAGTTTCAGTTGCAGTGCCGCATTCGAAAAGCCCAGGAGTTGTTAGAAAATGGGATGAAGGTGGTCGATGTGGCTGCTGCTGTTGGATTTTGCGATCAAAGTCATTTGTGCAGAGCGTTTAAGAAACAGATGGGGATTACTCCGGAAGAATATATAAACTCCGCAATTTTGTACAAGTCCGGAAAGCAATAAATTCATAGAATTGTTTTATAAACAATGAAAGAGAGGACAATTCTATGAACAAAGAAGTATTTGAAGCATTTACCTGTGGCAGGTTGGCTGTACCGGGAAAGAACATTCCATTTGAACAGATTGCGTGGTCTAAACATCCGACTTTTGAAGGCGTGGAATTAAAGCACATGATTACAGGAAAAGAAACCGATGGGCAGTTCAGCTATCATCTGGTCAGAATTGCACCGGGCAAGGCTATCAAGAATCATATTCATGAGACGCAGCTTGAAACCCACGAGGTTATTGCAGGTGCAGGTGTATGTATAAATGATGGAGCAGAGTTAAAATATGAGACGGGTGTAATATCTATCATGCCGGCCAAAGTACCACACGAAGTTGTGGCAGGAGCGGATGGGCTTTATCTGTTTGCAAAGTTCATGCCGGCGTTATGCTAAAAGAAACTTCAACAAATATAGGAAAAAAGAAAGAGCTTTTTGCCAGAAACGGCAGAGAGTTCTTTTTTTGCAAAAAAGGGCTTGAAGTATAAATTACACTTTGTAAAATGAAGATATCGGGCGCCCGATGAGAAAATATCAGGAGGTTTCAAATGAACGAAGTAAAAGTATTTTCCATCGGAAAGATTGTAAATGAAGAAGAAAATGTGAAAGTAGTTGTAGAACAAAAGTATGCAGAAGGGTTAAAAGGACTTGAGGGATACAGTCATGTGCAGATTCTTTGGTGGATGGATGGCTGTGACAATGCATCTGATAGGGATACATTGGTAGAAGAAAAGCCATACAAAAACGGACCGGATCAAATAGGAGTATTTGCATTACGATCCCCTGAAAGACCAAATCCCATTGCAGTATCCAATGTAAATATCGCTTATGTTGATGTAGAGTCGGGAACGGTTGGACTGTATTATATCGACGCTTTTGACGGAAGCAAAGTACTTGATATCAAACCATATACTCCAAGCATAGATAGAATTGAACATCCTGTCACTCCGAACTGGTGCGCACATTGGCCAAAGTCATATGAGGAAAGCGGAGATTTTGATTGGGCATCAGAATTCAATTTTTAGTGGAGGGAAATCATGATGGCACTTGCAGATTATATAAATAATAAGCCAACTATTGAAACAGACAGATTAGTGATCAGACCGATGACAGCAGAAGATGTTTCGGACTTAAAAGAATGGATGCCGGATAAATCAATTTATACTTACTGGGGCAAAGGCCCCGGTAAGGCTGAAAAGAATCCGGAGCTGCTATTTGAAAAGGAAAATAAGCCTACCAAAAGCTTTCATCTGGGGATATCTGTTAAAGATTTCGATAAAGTAATAGGTGATTTATGGGTATACCTGATAGAAAATGATCGAATGGCATCTGTTGCAATACGTCTTTCAAAAAAATATCATGGAAAAGGCTACGGAACAGAAGCTTTATCGGCTATGGTCAGTTTTTGCTTTACCAGCACGGAACTGAAACGACTATGGGCTGAAGTTGATGTTCGTAATGTGGCTTCTCAAAGAATATTGGAAAAGAGCGGTTTTACAAGAGAGGGACTTATCAGACAGGGAAAAATGGTTAATACATGGTGTGATTATTATATTTACGGCATCCTTGATTCTGATTGGTAAAAGTATATATTGGAACATTTTGTGAGAACCAAATCGGTACGGGTAGAAAAAGGATTCTACCCGGCTGGTCTGGTTCTTTTTTTACACAATTCTTACATATATGAGCGCCTGTATTTTACATGTTTTTGATATTTTACCTCAATGGAATAGTATGTACAGACAACAAATGGAGGAAAGCAAAATATGAACGAAAGTGTAAAAATATTATTTGGCTTATTTGGCGGTTTGTCCATCTTCATATTTGGTATGAATATGATGAGTGAGTGCCTGTAGAAAGCAGCTGGGGATAAAATGAAAAAGATTTTATCGATGCTCACCAGAAATCCGTTACTGGGTGTTTTGGCCGGAGCAGTTGCCCATAGTTTATTTAAAATCTGCGGTATTGGAAAAACGCCTTCAGGAAATGGCTATGTCTCAGAATATGGTGGCGAAACATCCGGAGCATGTGCGAATGTTATGTTTTATTATGAAATTGAAAGAAAGTAGAAAAGAGCACATGGATGTATTCCTTGTCAGATTCCCTGAGGACGAACAGCAGGCATGTAAGGAAACCTGCAGTAAGATCAGGGAGCTGATAAAGGCCTGTCTGAAGATGAATGATGTGAGCATAGATTATAACGATAACATGAAGATTATCGTTCTGTTTGAAAGGACGGAGGAAGAAAAAGAAAAATTTGAAAATGACTTGCAGGCACAGTCTGCATACGTATCTTTTGAGCGGATTTAGGACAACTCGTGCATAATCCTTTTTCTTTTCCACATAATAACTCCATATCTTGAAAAATAAGGTAATGGAGGAAAAAACAATAATGAAGGCAACAGGAATTGTTAGAAGAATAGATGATTTGGGCAGAGTAGTTATTCCGAAAGAGATTCGAAGAACACTTCGGATCCGGGAATCTGATCCTCTGGAAATTTTTACAGACAGAGAGGGAGAGATCATTTTAAAGAAATACTCACCGCTGGGTGAGATGGGCACTTTTGCGAAACAGTATACAGAAAGCCTGGCGCAGGTATCCGGATATATTGCAATAATCATGGATAGGGATCAGGTGATTGCAGTTTCCGGGGGAATGAAAAATTCTCTTGGAAAGTCGGTTAGTAAGGAACTGGAAAAGCTGGTAGATAACCGGGAAATAGTGATCGCGGCAAAGGGGGAAAAGGGATTTATCCCTGTGTTAATGGATTACCCGGAGGATTTTGACCAGGAAGCAATCAGTCCCATTATCTGTGAAGGAGATGTAATAGGTGCGGTAGCATTATTGGATTGCGACGCAAAAGGGAAAATGGGAGATGTAGAGAAAAAATTGATTCTGTCGGCAGCAGGATTTTTAGGAAGACAGATGGAACAGTAAAGCATTTGTTCTTTTGTGTTATAGAATTATCGAAACTCTTCATAATAAAAATGCCACAAATTGACATGTGTGTTATACTATATAGTAAATGCAGAGAAAACAAGCAGTGCGAAGCGCTATTTGTTTTTTTGCATTTATTAACCATCTTGTAGATAAAGAGCTATTTCTACAAAGGATAAGAGGAGGCTCATATGGACAGACAAAACCTGACACTGCTGACAGACCTTTACGAACTGACGATGATGCAGGGCTATTTTCACAATATGGATCGAAACCAGACGGTAATATTTGATGCGTTTTACCGAAACAATCCTAATGGCGGTGGATATGCCATTGCATGTGGTTTGGAGCAGCTGGTGAAATATATCAAAGAACTGCATTTTGCACCCCAGGATATTGAGTATCTGGCGGGGCTTGGAATCTTTGATAAAGAATTCTTAGACTACCTTGCGAACTTTAAATTCTCCGGCAGCATTTATGCCATTCCGGAAGGAACCGTTGTATTTCCACGTGAACCTCTTGTGAAAGTGATTGCGCCAATTATGGAGGCGCAGCTGGTAGAAACAGCTATTTTGAATATTATTAATCATCAGTCCCTGATTGCCACCAAAGCGTCCCGTGTATGCTGGGCCGCAAGAGGAGATGGCATCATGGAATTCGGACTTCGCCGTGCCCAAGGACCGGATGCAGGTACTTATGGAGCCAGAGCAGCAGTCATTGGCGGCTGTATCGGTACTTCCAATGTACTTTGCGGGCAGCTCTTTGATGTGCCGGTAAAGGGAACCCATGCACACAGCTGGATCATGAGCTTCCCGGATGAATACACTGCATTTAAAACCTATGCAGATATGTATCCATCCGCATGTATTTTGTTGGTAGATACTTATGACACGTTAAAATCCGGCGTCCCAAATGCCATTCGGGTATTTACAGAGATGAGAGAAGCCGGCATACCCCTTACCTTTTATGGAATCCGTCTGGACAGCGGCGACCTGGCATATCTTTCCAAGAAGGCTCGTAAGATGCTGGATGAAGCAGGCTTCCCGGATGCCGTGATCTCTGCTTCCAATGACCTGGATGAATACCTGATTGATTCTCTGAAGGTACAGGGAGCTGCTATTACATCCTGGGGTGTTGGAACAAACCTGATCACCAGTAAAGACTGGCCGGCTTTTGGCGGTGTTTATAAACTGGCAGCGATCATGAACGAAGAAGGCGAATTTGTACCGAAGATCAAGCTTTCTGAAAACTCAGAAAAAGTAACAAACCCCGGAAATAAAACAGTTTATCGTATTTATGATAAGGAGACCGGAAAGATCAAAGCGGATCTGATCTGTCTGGTAGACGAACAGTTTTCAGAAGATGAACCTATGCTTTTGTTTGATCCGAATGAACCCTGGAAAAAGACAAAACTGCAGCCGGGCACATATACTTTGAGAGAAATCATGGTACCGGTATTTATGGATGGGGAATGTGTCTATACTTCGCCAAAGACTATGGACATTCGTTCTTACTGTCAGGAAGAACTGGCTACCCTTTGGGATGAAACAAGACGTCTTGTAAATCCCCAGAAGGTATATGTGGATCTGTCCAGAAAACTTTACGATATCAAGATCGAACTGCTGGATAAGATGAGCAGGGTGTAAGTAAAATGGCGTAGAATTCTTAGAAAAAACCCTGAAAAATCGGAACACTCTTCTTGACATTTAAAAATCAAGGCTTTAGACTATTCACAGATATATTGCAAAAGGCGATGACGAAGACAGTAAGTCTTTTTTGAAAGGCAAAGCGAGCCGGTGATGGTGTAAGGCCGGTGCGAGTAGAGAAAGACCCAAGATCACTTCCAAGCTGCGGGTTGAACAGAAATCAGTAAACTTAGCCGTACTCCTACGTTACAGGAAATCATATTAAACAATTTATTTTGTGCGTATGACGTAACAGGTGGTTTCGCGAGGATGCCTCGTCCTATTACAGGACGGGGCTTTATTTTTTATATTGTTGCGTCAAAAAGAAAGGAAGAAGAAACATGTATCAAAAAGTCGACACGAACCTGAATTTCGTAGAACGCGAAAAAGAAACATGCCAGTTCTGGAAAGATAATGACATTTTCCAGAAATCCATGGATGCCAGAAAAGATGGCCCTACCTATACATTTTATGATGGACCTCCGACTGCCAACGGAAAACCTCATATCGGTCACGTACTGACCCGTGTTATCAAGGATATGATTCCAAGATATAGAACGATGAAGGGTTATATGGTTCCCAGAAAAGCAGGATGGGATACTCATGGTCTTCCGGTAGAGCTGGAAGTAGAAAAAATGCTTGGCCTGGATGGAAAAGAGCAGATCGAAGAATACGGTCTGGATCCTTTTATTACAAAATGTAAAGAATCTGTCTGGAAATACAAAGGAATGTGGGAGGATTTCTCAGGTACTGTTGGTTTCTGGGCTGATATGGATGATCCCTATGTAACATACCATGATGATTTTATTGAATCGGAATGGTGGGCATTAAAACAGATCTGGGATAAAGGTCTGTTATACAAAGGCTTTAAGATCGTACCTTACTGCCCTCGTTGTGGTACTCCCCTTTCTTCTCACGAAGTAGCCCAGGGGTATAAAACCTTAAAAGAGCGCACTGCAGTAGTACGTTTCAAGATTGTGGGTGAAGATGCTTACTTCCTGGCATGGACCACTACACCCTGGACCCTTCCGAGTAATATCGCTCTTTGTGTGAACCCGGAAGAAACTTATGCCAGAGTAAAAGCAGCGGATGGCTTTACTTATATTATGGCAGAGGCTTTGCTGGATAACGTTCTTGGAACCATCGAGAGAGAAGAAGGCACACCAGCCTATGAAGTATTAGAAACATATAAAGGAAAAGACTTAGAATATAAAGAATATGAACCGTTGTATCAGTGCGCAGCAGATTGTGTGGCAAAGCAGCACAAGAAAGCTTTCTTTGTATATTGTGATGATTATGTAACCATGTCCGATGGTACCGGCATCGTTCATATCGCACCTGCATTTGGTGAGGATGATGCCAGAGTGGGGCGTAAATACGATGCACCATTTGTACAGATGGTAGATGAAAAAGGTGTGATGAAAGAAGAAACACCTTTTGCCGGCATGCGTTGTAAACCGACCCAAAAGGAAATCGAAGCAGGTGCAGTAAGCTGTGATCCGGAGGTATTAAAGGATCTGGACAGCAGAGGTATTTTGTTCTCTGCTCCGAAAATGGAGCATGACTATCCTCACTGCTGGAGATGTGACACGCCACTTCTGTATTTTGCAAGAGAATCCTGGTTCATCAAGATGACAGCAGTCAGAGATGACCTGGTTCGTAATAATAAGACAGTCAACTGGATCCCGCCGACCATCGGGGAAGGACGTTTCGGTAACTGGCTTGAAAACATTCAGGACTGGGGTGTTTCCCGTAACCGTTACTGGGGTACGCCGCTTCCTATTTGGGAATGTGCTGACTGTGGCCACAGAGAATGTATCGGTTCCCGCGAAGATCTGGAAAGATTATCCGGAAACGAAGCTGCCAAGACAGTAGAGCTTCACAGACCGTATATTGATGAAATCGTTTGTACCTGTCCGGAATGTGGCAAGAGCATGAAGAGAGTACCGGAAGTGATTGACTGCTGGTTTGACTCCGGCGCAATGCCATTTGCTCAGCATCATTATCCATTTGAAAATAAAGAAAAATTTGAGGCTCAGTTCCCTGCTCAGTTTATCTCTGAAGCGGTAGACCAGACTCGTGGATGGTTCTACTCTCTGATGGCAGAATCTACGCTGCTGTTTAATAAGAGCCCTTATGAAAATGTTATAGTTTTAGGTCTTGTATTAGATGAAAACGGTGAAAAGATGAGCAAGTCCAAAGGAAATGCGGTGGATCCTTTCGAAGCACTTCAGACCTATGGCGCTGATGCAGTAAGATGGTATTTCTATATCAACTCTGCACCATGGCTTCCAAACCGTTTTGATGGAAAAGCAGTACAGGAAAAAGAAAGAAAATTCCTGGGTACTTTATGGAATACCTATGCATTCTTTATTTTATATGCAGAAATCGATCAGTTTGACGCAACCAGGTATACACTGGATTATGACAAACTTCCGGTTATGGATAAGTGGTTATTATCCAAATTAAATACTGCTGTAAAACTGGTGGATGAGCATCTGGACAATTATCGGATTCCGGAAGCTGCCAGAGTACTGGATAACTTTGTGGATGAAATGAGTAACTGGTACGTTCGCCGCAGTCGTGAGCGTTTCTGGGCAAAGGGCATGGAACAGGATAAGATCAATGCTTACATGACCCTGTATACAGCACTGGTTGAAATCTCCAAGGCAGCA
Organism: uncultured bacterium; assembly: GCA_945949875.1. GTDB lineage: Bacteria > Bacillota > Clostridia > Lachnospirales > Lachnospiraceae > 1XD8-76. The sequence continues at coordinate 1,941 of CAMFGH010000090.1, read as the reverse complement.
GCACCTATGGTTCCGTTTATGACAGAAAAGATTTACCAGAACATGGTAAGAAGTATTGATAAAAATGCACCGGAAAGCATCCATTTATGCGACTTCCCGGTAGCAAATGAAAGCTATATTGATACCAAACTGGAAGATGATATGGAAGAAGTTCTAAAGATCGTTGTGATGGGTCGTGCAGCACGAAATGCAGCAAATATCAAAAACCGTCAGCCAATCGGTAATATGTATGTGAAAGCCGACCATGCATTGGATAGCTTCTATCAGGAGATCATCGAAGATGAACTGAATGTAAAGGCAGTGACGTTCAGCGATGATGTGTCGGAATATACCAGCTACAGTTTCAAACCGCAGCTTAGAACGGTTGGGCCGAAATACGGAAAACAGCTGGGCGGCATCAGGAAATATCTGTCTGAAGTGGATGGCAGCAGTGCTTATGCTACATTAAAAGCGGATGGAGCTTTGAAATTTGATGTGGATGGCACAGAAGTGGTTCTGACAGAAGAAAATCTGCTGATTGATATGGCACAGAAGGAAGGCTTTGTGGCAGAAGCCGACAATAATGTGACCGTTGTACTGGATACCAACCTGACAGAGGAACTTGTAGAAGAAGGATTTATGCTGGAAGTGATCAGCAAGATCCAGACCATGCGTAAAGATATTAACTTTGAAGTCATGGATCATATCAAAGTATCTGTTACCGGTAATGATAAGATTGCGGAAATCGTTCAGAAAAATGCAGATGCAATTTCTGTCAAAGTACTTGCAGATGCCATTGTTTATGATGCAAATGTTGCAAATGCAAAAGAATGGAAGGTAAACGGGGAAACAGTAACCATTGGTGTAGAAAAAGTCTGACAAAGATTGCTATTTGAATAGGAGGAAAAGCATGATTTTAAAATCACAGCAGAAAAAACTTGATTTTGATAAAGAATTATTTAAAAGAAGTGTTCTTTATAATATAAAAACACTTTATCGAAAAACATTAGAGGAAGCAACTCCACAACAGGTTTTTCAGGCGGTTTCCTATGCGGTAAAAGATGCTATTGTAGACCACTGGATGGAAACCCAGAAGGAATATGATAAGCAGGATCCCAAGATGGTGTATTATATGTCCATGGAATTCTTAATGGGTCGTGCACTGGGAAACAATATGATCAACCTTCAGGCCTATGATTCGGTTAAGGAAGCATTGGAAGAACTGGGTGTGGATATCAATGCGATAGAAGATCAGGAGCCGGATGCGGCACTGGGTAATGGTGGTCTGGGACGTCTGGCAGCTTGCTTCCTGGATTCTTTGTCTACTCTTGGATATCCGGCATATGGATGTGGCATCCGCTACCGTTATGGTATGTTCAAGCAGCAGATCCGGGATGGCTATCAGGTAGAGGTGCCGGATAACTGGCTGGAAAATGGCAATCCATTTGAACTTCGCAGACCGGAATATGCAAAAGAAGTTAAATTCGGCGGTTATGTCAATGTATATGTAGATGAAAAGGGCAGAAGTCATTTTAAACAGGAGGGCTATCAGTCTGTAAAAGCGATTCCGTATGATATGCCGATCGTTGGCTATGGAAATGGTATTGTAAATACACTTCGGATCTGGGATGCAGAGCCAATCGAATGTTTCCATTTGGATTCCTTTGATAAAGGTGACTATCAGAAAGCGGTAGAACAGGAAAATCTTGCCCGTAATATTGTAGAAGTACTGTATCCCAATGATAATCATTATGCAGGAAAAGAACTCCGCCTGAAACAGCAGTATTTCTTTATTTCAGCATCCGTACAGGAAGCGGTTGCAAAATATATGAGAAAGCACGACGATATTCGCAAGTTCCATGAAAAGGTAACATTCCAGCTGAATGATACCCATCCGACAGTAGCCATTGCGGAACTGATGCGTGTTCTTATGGATGAATATTATCTGTCATGGGATGAGGC
>CAMFGH010000089.1 GCA_945949875.1 uncultured bacterium | reverse complement strand
ATCCTTTCACTAACAGTATGTACTTATTATACTGTTTCTATTAGCCAAAATCAATTTTTTTTCATTTATGGCTAATACGAAACAGTTATAAATTCTATTCTTTTCCTGTATATATGGCAAGCTTTAATCAAATCTATTGCAAGAGATTTGATTGCATTAGGATCCTTCCTCCTTTTAATTTAATAATCAACAGTTACTGATGCCATGGCCAAAAAAATAGGACATTCCGTAATTCAAGTGTTTTACGAAATGTCCTTTTCCATGGACAAAAAAAATTATTTTACTGTTCTCTAGGCACAATTGCGCATTATTACGCATCATTCCCCAAAAATTTGTTGCACTTTTGTTGCACCTGGGGTATTTTGTTGCACTAAATGAAGTAAAATCATCAATAAATCAACTTCATTTTATTAACTTAAGAGTCCTCTTTTTCTCTCAATCATTTCATCGATTTTCTCGATATATAGGGCAACATCCTTCACATTATCACATCGTTCAATCCGTCCATCCGGGTACACTCTTTTGGTGATAGTACCGGCTCCAAGGGCCACGATGGTCTGTTTCTCCTCCATGATCAGGATATTATACAGTCCATATTTTCCGATGTCCGTTCCCCCATCTTTTCCATATCCCACATTTTCAAAATTTCCGGACATGTTCTTCTGGCGGTACAGATAATAAGGTTTCATTCCCATATCTGCTGCACCTTTTGCTGCAATCGACATAGTCTCATCGGTATTGTTCAGCGTAGCAATGCCATGCTCTTCGATCCACTGATGGAGTCTGCTGGCACGTTTGATGGCCAGGGAATGCACGGTTAAAGAATCCGGCTGAAGTTTCTTTATTTCATCTATTGTATAGGCTACATCTTCTGCAGTTTCTCCCGGCAGGCCCAGAATGATGTCCATATTGATATGGGAAAAACCGATTTCACGGGCCAGCTGATACGCCTCCCGAACCTGTTCCACGGTATGCCGTCTGCCGATGATATCCAGGGTCTTCTGGTGCATGGTCTGGGGATTCACCGAGATTCTGTCTACACCATGTTTATAGAGTACTTCCAGTTTTTCTCTGGTGATACTGTCAGCCCTGCCGGCTTCCACAGTAAATTCCTTTACATAAGTGAAATCAAAAGAAGCCCTCACTTTCCCCAGCAGTCTGTCCAGTTCTTCGGCTTCCAAAGTGGTAGGGGTTCCACCACCGATATAGATGGTATCCAGTTTTTTGTCCCGGTAAAACTCCGCGACAAAATCGATTTCCTTTTCCACTGCACTCAGATAGTCGTCGATTCTCTTCTTCCAGCTGCAAATGGGAAAGGAAGTAAAGGAACAGTACAGACAGGTAGTAGGACAAAACGGAATACCTATGTATACCGAATATCCATCCTCATAGTGCAGGGTATCCAAAAGACCTTTTTCCCTCTTTGCAATATCGATACTGAGAGCAATCTTCTCATCGCTGACAAAATGCTCTTCTTTCAAAAACTTGGCAATTTCCGCTTCCGTCTTTCCTTCTTCCAACATGGTCATGGCGATTTTCGTAGGACGGATACCGGTCAGATTTCCCCAGGGCAGGGTTTTGCCGGTCAGATCACAAAGACTCTGATAAAAGAAGCCTTTCCACTTATTTTTATAAGCCGAATTCTTGTATCCTGTCCCCTGCTCCAGAGATTCTAAAAGGTCAGGAAACAGCCCTCTTGTGTTCCAGACGTACTGCCTTTTCTCCGGAAGTTTTTCGTCATTTTCCTGCCCGGAATCCGGGTGATTTTCGTTACTTTCCCATTCTTCATCCTGACCATTTTTTACGTAAACAGACAGTTCCACCTGGTCCGGCGTAAAATGCATCACCATATCCGGCTTTGCCTGCTGCAGTTTTTTGTCTTTAATCACAGATTCCGGGGTCAGTACCTTTACGTCCTCCCCCGGAAAAAAAGCTTTGGTTAGGGAATGGATATCATACTCCAGTCCCACTATATTACATGTTATAAGCATTGCTGCCACTCCTGATTCTTTTCATCTGATTGTTTCACCTGGTCTGAGAAAACTCCTGCTTCTGCAGATCATGCATAAAACAATTACTGGCAAAATGGATTGTGAATCTTTTCATATCCAACAGTAGTAGATTCCCCATGTCCCGGATAAACCCGAACTTCATCCGGCAAGGTAAAAATCCTCTCACGAATAGAACGCACCAAGTCTGAAGCAGAGCCCGTAGCAAAATCTGTTCTTCCTACAGATTCCTGAAACAAGGTATCACCACTGATCAGGATGCCTGCCTCCTCAAAATAATAGCAGCAGCTACCGGATGTATGGCCCGGTGTGGAAATCACGCGGAAGGTCATGCCTTCCAGGGTTACTTCTTCCCCATCCTTAAAAAAGCTGTTGGCCTTTACGGTACATGCTCTGCCTGCCATTTCGGATACATTCATCCGGGCATCCATCAGAAGTTTTTCTTCTCCTTCATAGGCATAAATCTTTGCTCCGGAAAGTCCACGCAGTTTCTGTGCCCCCCAGATATGATCAAAGTGCCCATGGGTAAGCAAAATAGCTGATACTTCAAACCCTTTTTGTTTCAGTGCAGTATAAAGATAATCTCCCTGATCCGCCGGATCAAAGAAAAGCACTTTGTTTGTTCCTTCACGGTATACAAAATAGCAGTTGGTTGCCACACTGCCCATGGTTATTTTTCCGATTTTGATATCTGACATAGAATTACTCCTTTTTGTGAAGTTTTAAGCATCAGCCACCTGTTGTACGTTGTACATCCAGCACGCTTTCAATATTTCTAATCTTATCGATAATACGGTTCAGTTCTTCCCTGCCTGTGATATAGAAGGATGTCACCAGCGTCGCAATGCCCTGTTTACTGGTTCTGGTGTTCATGGACATAATATCGATATTTTTTTCCGTAAGTGTCTTGGAAATATCCGCCAGAAGTCCATTTCTGTTATTGGCATAAATGGTGATCTCTGCGAAATATTTTTCGTCGGATTTTTCGCCTTCCGGCATACTCCATTCTGCCTCTATCAGTCTTGCCCGGTCGATTTCATTTAGGTTGATCACATTGATACAGTCCGTACGGTGTACGGAAATACCACGACCTCTGGTCACAAATCCTACGATCTCATCCCCCGGCACCGGAGAACAGCATTTGCTGAAATGAACGGATACATCGTGGATTCCCCGGACAATAATACCGCCTTTGGATCCCTGAGAGGATTTTCCACGGGCATTTTCTTCTACTGAAGCCAGAACTTCCTCATCTGTCAGAATCTTCTTATGATCGCGCAGATACATTTCCAGCATACGGTTTACGATCTGGCCCTCTTTTAAAGCGCCATGGCCGATTGCAGCCAGCACCGCATCCCAATCATGAAAACCATACTTTCGAATAATCGCTTCGATATATTCCGGCCGCATAATATCGCTCTGGTTAATGGCCTTGGCCTTGCAGTATGCCATAACCAGTTCTTTACCTTTTTCGATATTATCTTCTTTCAATTCGTTTTTAAACCACTGATTGATCTTATTTCTGGCCTGTGTACTTTTTACCACATTCAGCCAGTCCCGGCTGGGACCTTTGGAATTCTGGGAAGTCAGAATTTCAACACGGTCACCATTCTGAATCTGATAATCAATGGTCACAAGTCTTCCGTTGACTCTGGCACCAATCATCTTATTACCCACTGCACTGTGTACCGAATAAGCAAAATCAATAGGTGTAGATCCGGATGGAAGATTCTTTACTTCACCACCCGGTGTGAAGCAGTATACATGATCCGAAAACAGGTCCAGGTCACTTTTGACCAGACTCATAAATTCTTTGTTATTGGATGTATCCTGCTGCCATTCCAGAATCTGACGCAGCCACGCCATCTTTTCTTCTTCGGAACCGCTCTTTACTTTTTTGCCATCCGAAGCTTCTTTATATTTCCAATGGGCTGCAATACCATACTCTGCCACACGATGCATTTCCGCTGTACGAATCTGAATTTCAAAAGGCTTTCCGCCCTTCCCGATCAGCGTCGTATGCAAAGACTGATACATGTTTGCCTTTGGCATGGCAATATAATCTTTGAATCTGCCCGGTATCGGTTTATACATTTCATGAATCACACCCAGAGCAGCATAACAGTCTTTGATGGAATCCACAATAATACGAACTGCAAACAGGTCATAAATCTGATCCAGCGTCTTATTCTGATTTTTCATCTTACGATAAATACTGAAGAAATGCTTTACACGTCCATCAATATTTGCCTTGATTCCGGCGTTTGCAATATGGGCAGATACTTCGTCCACGATATCTGCTATATAGGCCTCCCGGTCACTTCTGCGGACAGAAATTTTTTCCACCAGATCATAATATACTTCCGGTTCCAGATATTTTAAGGAAAGATCATCCAGTTCTACTTTCATGCGGATGATACCCAGTCTGTCTGCAATAGGAGAATAAATATCCAGAGTTTCTCTGGCGATTCTCTGCTGCTTCTCCGGCGGCATATACTTCAGGGTTCTCATATTATGAAGTCTGTCCGCCAGTTTGATTAAAATGACCCTGATATCCTTGGCCATGGCCAGGAACATTTTACGAAGGTTCTCTGCCTGAACCTCTAATTTATCCGGTTTTGCATCTGCATTAACCGAATTCTCATGCATATCAAAATGCTGCAGTTTGGTCACACCGTCCACCAGCTGGGCAACATCCTTGCCAAACATTTCTGTGATCTCTTCATCCGTGTAAAGAGTATCCTCCACCACATCATGAAGCAGCCCTGCTGCAATGGTTTCCTTATCCATTTCCAGATCAGCCAGAATGATGCTGACACAGAGCGGATGAATAATATATGGTTCTCCGGATTTTCTCACCTGGGTCTTATGTGCTTCATAAGCCAGCTGATATGCCTTTTCAATCAGGGAGATATCATCGGATGGATGATATTTGCGGACACGGCTGATCAGATCCTGATACAAATCTTCAGGACCCTGGTAGTCGCCAATTTGTTCTATACGACCATCATCAATTATAACTTTGCTTTTTCCGTCTCTTCTATCACTTTGGATATCAGTTATATCATTTTTGATATCTGTTATATCATTTTTGATATCTGTCATCTTTTCTTCTGTCATAATCTCACCGGCTCTATTATAGATTGTTACTATTATATACAAAGGATGCAGAGAAAGCGCCCGACTCCCTCTGCATAGTATTTCCCATTATTTTCCCGGATAAACAATTGCTGAATCCAGTCTGTAATCAGCAATTCTGGCTCTGCCATTGAGTCCGGCAAGTTCCATAAGTACAACAACACCAACTACTTCTCCACCAAGAGATTCCACCAGTTTGATCATGGCTTCTGTGGTGCCGCCAGTTGCGATAAGGTCATCTACGATCAATACCTTCTGTCCCGGTTTAATAGAATCTTTATGCATTTCAATCGTTGCTGTGCCATATTCCAGTTCGTAGTCAATGGACACAGTCTCACAGGGAAGTTTTCCTTTTTTACGGATCAAAACAAAAGGTTTTCCCAGATTATAGGCAATAGGAGTACCAAAAATAAAGCCTCTGGATTCCGGACCCGCTATCACATCAATATCTAAATCTTTAATCATATTCTGCATGGTATCGATCGCCAGATGCAGACCATCAGCATCCTGCAAAACGCTGGTTACATCTCTGAAAATAATACCCTGTTCCGGGAAATCCGGTATACTTCTTACGTACTCTTCTAACTTTTTCATAATCTGCCGACTCCTTTCAGCCTCTTTCATTTATCCATTTACATTTGTAAAGATGAGCATTTCCAAAAAATCACAATATATTATATAATTTTTATCCTGCAAAGTCAAAAAAAAGTGCTCTTTACTGCCGATTATTCTTCGGTTTCTATTCACTTTCCTCTTCGGTTTCTTTTCTACTTTCCTTTTTGGTTTCTGTTCCGGCTTCTTCCGCAGCCTTTGCTGCTTCTCTTTCTTCAGCTGCCTTTCGTGCTGCTTCTGGCATTTCCTCTTCATCAAATGTGATCTTCGGTACCGGCTTGTCTGCAGTTTTCTTCTCTTCCTCTTCCTTTTTTGATGTGTCCATCGGACCGCCTACATAATATCCCTGCAGAATATCCCGAATAGAGAGGATGATCAATCCTGCTCCTACTACTGCAAATACAACAGAAAAGCCCAGAAATAACATTTTTTGTGTTCCTTCATAATTGGAAATTCCCTGTAACAGCTGATACGTATTCCAGATCAGATATGCTCCGATCAGCACCTTACAAAGCAACCAGTTTCTGGTGGATAAAGAATATTTTCTCGGTTTCTTTTCGTTCATAATATGATGCTCCTTTTTCGTCGTTCATATTTCCATACATTTTTCAATATATTCGGTATTATAGCAGAAATATTTCTATAATAGAACTATCTTTTTCTTCTTTTAAGAAAATGGTAGATATGCTGTGCAATCTCTTCCGGAGTCTCTTTTCGTCCCCCTTCGATCCATTTCATATACACATTGCAGAGCGCTCCGCCATAATAAAACAGTTCATATTTTGTTATGCGAAACTCCTCTGCCCGCTTCTCCATATAGCGGTTGATAGCATCAATAAAAACGGAATACAGATTGGCGTTTAGCAAAATTTCTGCAAATTCATAATGCTCTCCAAAAAAGCGGAGGCTGTGCAGAATATGGTCGTATTCCTGAAATCCACCAATATCCGCCTGTGCTGCCACATCTCTTTCGTAATCCAGTACCAGCTCATCCAGATAATCGGAAAGTACTTCGATTTTATGGTCATAGTATTTGTAATAAGTCATACGGGAAACATGGGCCATGCCCACAATATCGGTGATTCTGATTTCCTCCAGCGATTTTTCTTTCATAAGCTGAAGCAGCGCTTCCCCGATACACCGTCTGGTTTCTCTGTTTTTTTCTGTTTTTGGATTCGGCATATTTTTTCTTCTTTCTCTTATACAATATCGGAATGTTTACATTTTACCGCATTTTGTAAATTGCATCAAATATATATAAGTGTTACTATATGTTATAGTTTTAAAAACTACATGTCAAGGTTTGATTGTGCAAACAACTTTCCTATATTCGATATATGTTTTATGAAATGTTTTGTGAAATGTTTTGAGAAATGCTTTATGAAATGCTTTATGAAATGGAGGAAATGTAATGAAATTTATCAAATTGAGAAACAAAAAACCGGTTCTTCCAATCATGCAGGGTGGCATGGGTGTCGGCGTATCCAGAAGTTCCCTGGCCGGGGCTGTGGCAAAAGAAGGCGGCATCGGTATCATCTCTACTGCCCAGATCGGTTATGATGAGCCGGATTTTGAAACAGATACAGCAGACTGCAATCTGCGTGCAATAGAAAAACATATCCGTCTTGCCAAAGAAAAAGCAAACGGGAACGGACTGGTAGGTGTCAATGTCATGCATGCCCTGCAGCACTATAAAGATCATGTCATGACTGCAGCCCGCGCAGGTGCGGATCTGATCGTGTGCGGTGCCGGACTTGCAACGGATCTTCCGGATCTGGTAGTCGGAACAGATGCTGCCATTGCTCCTATCGTTTCTTCCAGAAAAGCATCCGAGTTAATTGTCCGTATGTGGCAGAAAAAATATAACCGTATCCCGGATCTGATTGTCATTGAGGGTCCTCTTGCCGGTGGACATCTTGGCTTTAAGCGGGAGCTGCTAGATGAACTGGATACTCTGGATTATGATGCTGAGATTCGTTCTATCCTGGAATATGTAAGAACTTTTGGAAAAGAAAATGGCTGTTATATTCCGGTTTTTGTAGGTGGCGGAATTATGAATCAGGAGGATGCTGATCATATCTTCTCTCTGGGTGCCGATGGTATTCAGGTAGCCACAAGATTTGTTGCGACCTGGGAATGTGACGCTTCTCCGAATTACAAACAGGCCTATGTAAATGCGAAAAAGGAAGACATCACCATCATCAAGAGTCCTGTTGGGATGCCGGGTCGTGCCTTAAACAATGCATTTATAAAACGTACTTTAACAGAACCGGTAAGCATCCAGAAATGCTTCCACTGTATCAAAAACTGTAACCCCACACAGATTCCATACTGTATCACCAAGGCACTGATCGACGCAGTAAACGGGGATGTGGAAAATGGTCTGGTATTCTGTGGTGGCAGAGTGGATGAAATTCATGAAATCACCACAGTCAGAAATGTCATTGACGAGCTACTCTCCTTAGGAGCTTATAAGAATACACAGCCGGCTCAGATGGCGGCCGGGTTTTAAAATATGTTCACTTAATTTTCACTTTTTTACATATGATGTAGAAAGATATCATACTTGGTTCGACATGGAAAACTGCTCAAACATTATAATTTAAGCGGTGACAAACTCTCACCGCATAAACCATAATTTCTAAGAGGAACCGCTTCTGAATATCCATATTATTTTCTGCATAGAATACTATTATGGATACTATCTATAAGTTAAAAAAAGATATCATCATAGGCACAATATTTGTGGTCATCACCGGTACTATTTCCCATTTTATTTACGAATGGTCCGGTTACAACTACATCCTGGGGTTCTTCTTTCCGGTAAGCGAATCCACATGGGAACATATGAAATTATGCTTTTTTCCAATGCTTATCTATGCCATCTATATGAATAGAAAATGGAAAGACGATTGTCCCTGCATCACATCAGCTCTTCTCTTTGGCATCTTACTTGGCACCTTTCTAATTCCGGTAATTTTTTATACCTATACCGGCATCCTGGGACAAAACTTCTTACCTCTTGATATTGCCACCTTTATCCTAAGCGTAATACTGGCATTTATAGCGGTTTACAGACTTAGTCTGTCCTACAGGCTGAATTCATACACATACTTGCTTGGTTTGCTGGTATTGGTTATGATGATTTGCTTTTTTGTTTTTACTTACCACATGTAAAAGCACCAACAGATACTCAACCCGTTGGTGCTCTTTTTTATCTCACATCATCATAGTGTGTCCACATTCTTATGATTTTGATTGTACCGCGATATTCAAAACCATTTTCCATAAATGGACTTTCGTATACTTGATATACTAACCGATGTTGAAGATTAATTCTTCTTGACGTTATTCCGTCCAATTTTCCTACCAATTTTTCATATTTCGGTGGACTTTGATACGGATTCTCGCGGATCAAATCAACTAACGCCTTCGCTTTTTGCCAAATATTAGCTTTTTTCAAATTTTCAAGATCTTTTACGGCTTGTTTTGTATAGACTATCTTATACATTTACCATTCTACCATCTCTTCTGGGATGCAATCTTCAAGAGACTCCTTTGCTCCCTCTAAAATAGATTGTGTCATCTGAGGAATAGAATCTAAATATAAAGTCTCCTGTATCGCACTCCAATCATCTTCTGATATAAGTACTGCATTTGCTTTTTTCCCAACAATTAATGCTGGTTCATGATACAAACTAACAGACTCCACAAGATTATAGAGATCCTTTCTTGCATTTGTTATATTAATCGTCGACATAAAAATCTCCCTTGGCTATCCCTTTCAAATCCTTTTTATATTCTCTTTAAAACTCGCTTTTCAAATCCTTTTTAAACTAACTTAAAAATCATCCTTAAACTAAAATAAAATCTCATTCAAATATGTTTACTTTATTTCTCCCCCTTTCCATTCTAAACATATTTTCTTCTCATCCTTTGAAATTCTTCTGTTAAATCTTCTCGTACATTCGTTATTGTAATTTTCTACCATTTTTGACTTTCGTAGTTAAAATCTTCGTAGTTAAATCTCTTGTGTATAAACCTATTTTAAATCTTCTAATGTGAATGACGAGATTTAAATGTCGTTTATATTTTAACGTACGTTTTCACGTACGTCAAGTATCATATTATTATATGCAATAAAATGAATATTATCACACACGCAGACAAGATTCGCAGGGCGAATCTCGTCTGTGATTAGCGGTCGTCAAATGCTCATTCGTGCAAGCACGCTGAGCATTTTCCTCGTCACCATAACAAAAAAGCGCTGAAACTCTGTATTCATACAAGGTTTCCAGCACTTTCGGGTTGGGCTGTTATAAAACAGTAAACAGCTCGTAGGGGAATCGAACCCCTGATTCCGCCGTGAGAGGGCGGCGTCTTAACCGCT
>CAMFGH010000088.1 GCA_945949875.1 uncultured bacterium | reverse complement strand
CTGGCAGTGGAGGATCCACTGCTGGTTCTTCTGGAGGATATACAGGATCCGGGAAATCTGGGAACCATGATGCGAACCAGTGAAGGAGCTGGGGTAAATGGCGTGGTCATGACCCGGGAAACGGTAGATCTGTTCAATCCGAAAACAGTCCGCTCAACCATGGGAAGTATTTTCCGGGTTCCGTTTCTTTATGCGGATGATATGATTCAGACCATACGCCTCTTGCACGAAAAGAAAATTCGGACCTACGCAGCACATCTGAAAGGGGAAAAGTTCTATGATGAACTGTCTTATACATCCGGGTGTGCATTTGTAATCGGTAATGAGGGGAATGGTTTAAAGAAGGAAACTGCAGATGCGGCAGATACGTATTTGAAAATACCCATGCAGGGCAGACTGGAAAGCTTAAATGCTGCAGTAGCCACTGCGCTTCTTGTTTACGAGGCAGCAAGGCAGCGGAGAAAAGTTTGACAATCATATTATAATCTGGTAGTATACCTATTGTAACAATTTTGTAACAAAAGAAATATTTGGTGTAATAATCAAGCATATTTCGTTATAAAATTGGTATAATATTAATAAATCTATTTGAAAAAATAGAAAGGTTATGAAGGAGTATAATATGTTAAGCAGTAAAAAATGGCTGTTGGGTCTGGTGGGATTTTTCCTTTCTCTGGGACTCATGGGAGCCACAAAATGCGATGCTCAGGCAGCTGATTATGAAATCGGAAGCTACATCGTGTGCAACACTGACACAAAATTATTTGTATTACCGGATTGTAATGAAGGTGTAGTCGCTGAGATTTCCCAAAACAGCGTATGTACCGTGGTAGAAAATGATAAGATTTACACATTGGTTTCCTGTGATGGCGTAACAGGATATCTCTATCAGGAATTTATCGGCTACGATGAAGCGATTATCGCAGCTTATGAGGCTGAGCTTCTTGCCCGCAGTGAAGAGGTAAGGCTTTTAGCAGCACTGATTCAATGTGAAGCAGGCGGCGAGTGTATAGAAGGACAGGTTGCAGTAGGATCTGTGGTGATGAATCGTGTGAGAAGTGCAGCATATCCAAATACGATCGTTGATGTGATTTATGCGCCGGGACAGTTTACGCCGGCGGGAAGTGGCAATGTAGCAGCACTTATGGAATCCAATAATATTAAGGATTCCTGCAGGGAAGCTGCAAAGACTTCATTCCAGGGTGTGGATCTGGTTCAGGGAGCCACACACTTCAGAAGAGCAGGAAGTAAAGATGGTATCGTAATAGGAAACCATGTATTTTTCTGATAAAAAAAGAATAAAGAGAGTAAAAAGGCACGCCGGACAGCGTGCCTTTTTATGTGTTATTTCAAAACATTGAATCCTGTGCGTAAATAGTGTAGAATAGGAATGTAGTAAATTCGATTAAAAGAAAGGGGAAAGAAAGATGTTTGGGTTTCATCCGGTAATCGTATGGCTTGTACTGCTTATTGTTTTACTGGTCATTGAGATGTTGACTTTAGGACTGACTACTATCTGGTTTGCCGGCGGTGCTTTAATTGCCGGAATCGTGGCCGCCTTTGATGGACCGATTTGGTTACAGATAGCGCTCTTTACAGTGATTTCGCTGGTTCTGCTTATTTTTACCAGACCAATCGCCATGAGATCCTTTAATAAGGACAGGGAAAAGACTAATGCAGAAGGATTGATTGGACAGCAGGCAATTGTTGTGGGAGAGATAAACAATCTGCTTGGAGTGGGCCAGGTCATCATAAACGGAATGGAATGGAGTGCCAGAGCCAGGGATAATTCGGAAAAGATTTCCGTTGGTGAGGTGGTTGTAATACGCGGCATCAGTGGTGTAAAACTAATTGTTGATAAACAATAAAAAGAAAAGCAATGTAAAACAATAAAAGAAAAACGATAAAAAGAAAAAAATAATAAGGAAGAGAGGCAGTATTATGGGATTTTTAGGAGCAGTATTTTTTATTTTAGTTATTTTATTGATCATATTATTGGCATCCTGCATCAAAATCGTACCGCAGGCACATGCTTATGTTGTGGAAAGATTAGGTGCTTATCAGGGAACATGGTCTGTAGGTCTGCATTTTAAAACACCTATTATAGACCGTGTGGCAAGACGTGTTGTATTAAAAGAGCAGGTTGTGGACTTCGCTCCCCAGCCGGTTATCACAAAGGATAACGTTACCATGAGAATCGATACCGTTGTGTTCTTCCAGATCACAGATCCTAAGCTGTTCACATACGGTGTGGAAAATCCGATCATGGCAATCGAAAACCTGACAGCAACCACACTTCGTAATATCATCGGTGAGTTGGAACTGGACCAGACATTGACATCCAGAGAAACCATTAATACCAAGATGAGAGCATCTCTGGATGAAGCAACGGACCCATGGGGTATTAAAGTAAACCGTGTAGAATTAAAGAACATCATTCCTCCGGCAGAGATTCAGAATGCCATGGAAAGACAGATGAAAGCAGAACGTGAAAGACGTGAAGCGGTAACCCGTGCAGAAGGTGAAAAGAAAGCAAGCGTAACCGTTGCTGAAGGTAAGAAGGAAGCAGCGATTCTGGAAGCAGAAGCAGAAAAGGCATCCGCAATTCTTCGTGCAGAAGCAGCAAAAGAGAAAATGATCCGTGAAGCTGAAGGCCAGGCAGAAGCTATTATGAAAGTAAAACAGGCAGAAGCAGACGGACTTCGCATGATCAAAGAAGCAGGCGCTGATGAAGCAGTTCTGAAATTAAAGAGTCTGGAAGCATTTGCAAAAGCTGCAGAAGGCCAGGCAACAAAGATTATTATTCCATCTGAGATTCAGGGAATTGCAGGACTTGCATCTTCTGTAACAGAAGTTCTGAAAGATAAATAAGCATAAAAGAATCCGTACCGATTTAAAGGTACAGATAATAAATACAGGAAAATAGAGACAAATAAGTCAAAGAGTATGCTTCATGCATACTCTTTGGAATTTTGAGGAGAATGCAGAGGAGTCATATTATGGATTTAAAGGGAAGACATTTTTTGAAACTGCTTGATTATACACCGGAGGAGATTCAGTATCTTCTGGATCTGGCAGCAGCTCTGAAAGAAAAAAAGAAAAAGGGTGAACCGGTGGATTATTTCAGGGGTAAAAATATCGCACTGATTTTTGAAAAAACATCTACCAGAACACGCTGCTCTTTTGAGGTGGCGGCTCATGACCTGGGAATGGGAACTACATATCTGGACCCGACCGGTTCCCAGATCGGCAAAAAGGAAAGCATTGAAGATACTGCAAGAGTACTGGGACGCATGTATGAAGGAATCGAGTATCGTGGTTATGGGCAGGAAATCGTAGAGGAACTGGCAGAATATGCAGGTGTTCCGGTATGGAATGGCCTTACCAATGAATTCCATCCTACACAGATGCTGGCGGATCTTTTGACCATTCAGGAACATTTCGGATATACCAAGGGGCTGAAGATGACTTATATGGGTGATGCCCGCTACAATATGGGCAATTCTCTTATGGTAGCCTGCGCGAAGATGGGAATGCACTTTACAGCCTGTACCACAAAGGAATTCTTCCCGGCACCGGAGCTGGTGGAAGAATGTAAAAAGATCGCAGCCCAGACTGGCGGCAGCGTTACTCTGGAAGAGGATGCTATGAAGGGCACGAAGGGCGCTGACATCATCTACACCGATGTCTGGGTATCCATGGGAGAACCGGATGAAGCCTGGGCTGAACGTATCAAAGTACTGATGCCATATCAGGTGAATCAGAAAATTATGGACAATGCAGGAAAACAGGCTATCTTTATGCACTGCCTGCCGGCATTCCATGATCTGAATACAAAGATCGGAAAAGAGCAGGGTGAGAAATTCGGCTTTACAGAGCTGGAAGTGACAGATGAAGTATTTGAATCACCGGCGTCAGTTGTTTTTGATGAAGCAGAGAACCGCATGCATACCATCAAAGCAGTGATTGCAGCAACACTGGGACTTAGTGAGATACCGGAATAACAGCCGGAATGAAAGCAAAGTATGAAAACAGAAATTTTGACTCTTTTAAGAAATAGGGAAGATTATATATCAGGGCAGGAACTGTGCAATCGGTTTGGGGTATCCCGTACCGCTGTCTGGAAGGTTATGAATAATCTGAAAGAAGAAGGTTATGTCATTGAAGCAGTGCAGAACAAGGGATATAAACTGGTCAGCAGTCCGGATATCATGGATGAACATGAGATTAAAAGCCGGCTGCGCACCCGCTGGGCAGGCAGTAAGCTGTACTATTATCAGGAAACCGGTTCCACCAATACCGATGCGAAAGGCTTCGCAGAACAGGGAGATCCTCACGGGACACTGGTAGTGGCTGATATGCAGACCGGCGGAAAAGGAAGGCGCGGACGGAGCTGGCAGTCCTCTGCAGGAACGACGATTGCCATGTCCATTGTCTGCAGACCGGATTTTATGCCGGACAGAGCTTCTATGCTGACGCTGGTCATGGGACTTTCTGTGGCACAGGCCATCCGGGAAGTGACCGGACTGGATTCATCCATAAAATGGCCCAATGACATTGTGGTAAACGGGAAAAAAGTATGTGGAATACTGACAGAGATGTCAGCTGAGCTGGATTATATTCAATATCTGGTCATCGGCGTGGGAATCAATGTAAATAACGGAGCAGACCTGCCGGCGCCGGAGCGTGGACAGACATTTCCGGAGGAAATAAGAGATATGGCTACCAGCCTTTTCCTGGAAACCGGAAAGCGGATTCCCAGGGCAGAACTCATTGCTGCTGTGATGGACAGGTTTGAGCAGAATTATGAAACGTTTCTGCAGAAAGAGGACCTGAGTGAATTGTCAGATACCTATAACCAATGTCTTGTGAATCGAAATCAGGAGGTACGTGTGCTGGATCCGAAAGGAAGCTATGATGGATTGGCAAGAGGTATCGATGATCAGGGGAATCTTTTAGTGGAAAAGGCAGACGGAACCATAGAAAAGGTTTATTCCGGAGAGGTTTCGGTCAGAGGCCTTTATGGATATGTATAGTTGCAGATATGTATCATTGTGGATATGCATAATCTGGGATATGCATTTATGAATAAGTATTCTGAGATAATGAGGTGACAGGCGTGGAACAGGAAAGAATCGTATTGTGCGGTGCAAGCGCATACGAACAAAAATATTACTATAATAAATTATTTGATAAAATACCACAGTCCATTCAGGACGAGCTTCATATCATCTGTGTACTGTTTACAGAAGAGGTAGGTGGAGTGATCACCTTTGTATTTGAGCCGGACGGAAGCCTTTCCATTGAAACGGAGTCTGCAGAAGATGATTTTCTGTATGATGAGATCTCCAGTGGCCTTTTGGTGGGTAAAATACGCAGTACCAAGCAGGAACTGCTGGAATCTCTGGATTTGTACTATCGGGTGTTTGTAAAGAAAGAAGATTTGTCTGCTATTCTGTCGGAAGATGATATGTAAGGGAATCTTAGCGAAATGGTCACAGGAAGATATGCAGGTGAGATCTTCCGGAATGGATGCAGGAAATTTGCAGAATAAAGGGAAATGGAGAAACATATGGGCACACTTACGATTGGTAATGTGACGTTGAAAAATAATGTGATATTGGCTCCCATGGCAGGCGTTTCCGACCTGCCTTTTCGTTTGCTGTGCAGCAGACAGGGGGCAGGCATGGTATGCATGGAGATGGTCAGTGCTAAAGCCATTATGTATCATAATCGAAATACGGAAGAACTTCTGCAGATTCATCCGGAAGAGGGGCCAGCCAGCCTGCAGCTTTTTGGATCAGATCCGGATATTATAGCGGATATGGCAAAACAGATAGAAGACCGCAATTTCTCCGTTCTGGATATCAATATGGGCTGCCCGGTACCGAAAGTGGTAAACAATGGGGAGGGATCGGCTCTCATGAAAAATCCCAGACTGGCAGAGGAAATCGTACGGAAAACTGCAGCGGCTATTCAAAAACCGGTTACAGTGAAAATAAGGCGGGGATTTGATGAGGAGCATGTGAATGCAGTGGAAATCGCCAAACGGGTAGAAGATGCCGGAGCTGCAGCAGTGGCGGTGCATGGGCGGACTCGGGAACAATTCTATTCGGGGCAGGCAGACTGGGAGATCATCGCCAGAGTAAAAGAAGCAGTATCCATTCCGGTGATCGGAAACGGGGATATTGACAGCCCGGAAAAAGCGAAACAAATGCTGGAGGAAACCGGATGCGATGGAATCATGGTAGCCAGAGCAGCCAGAGGAAATCCATGGATTTTCAGGGAGATCACCTCCTATCTGGAAAACGGAACCATTCCCCCCAGACCCACAGGGGAAGAAATGTATCAGATGATCATGGAGCATGGAAGGCTTATGCTGGCGTATAAGGGAGAATATACAGCAGTTCGGGAAATGAGAAAGCATGTGTCCTGGTATACGGTGGGGTATCCGAATTCTGCCAGACTGCGTGGAATGATCAATTCTCTGGAAAGTATGGAAGAACTGGAGAAATGTGTGAAAGATATTTTCATTTCATCGAATAATTCCTGAATATTTGTGAAACCATGATGAGAGTGAAATCATGATGAGAATACTGTTTTACAAAAGTGATGCATATACTGTTTTAAGACAGCCTTGGAGCAGATTATGCGTCGTATTGTTTGGTTCACACAGGAAATGGGAACCTGCTATCAGGAAATATCCGTATTGGGGAAAGCGAAAAAACCGGAAGAATTTCCGAAAATTCAGCGGATAAAGCAGGATGATCTGCAGATTTATGTCTGCGTATTTCCCCAATATTATAAGAAGAGAAAATCCAGAATTGGAACACATAAAAATAGTCCTTATGTGGAGTGGAATACAGGGGCGCTTTTGCAGCTTATGCAGAAATCCTGTGTGGAACTGGGCGCAGACACCTACTTTGTGTCGGAAGAGTTTGGAAAAGGAATCCTTCCGGAAAAAACCATACAGTGCATGGGCGGGCAGAGAATGGATTTAGATATATGGAAACATATCCTTCAAACAATCAAGAGTGCTGATCGGGTAGTTTATCTGTCCGGGGAAAGAATGGACTTTGACTATGAGCAGTTACCGGATCAACTTTGGTTTCCGGTTTCTTTTCTGAGAAAGGTGCATCATTTCTATGGGATTCTGTCAGAGCATGACGATGACACTATGATAAGCAGTCTGGAGGATCATCTTTGGCAGCAGTATGGCATGCCTCTTGTCCGGATCTCGGACTGGAGCGAATATGAAAGACTAAATAAAGATGAGGACGTGGGACGGATTCTGGTGATAGATGACCGGATGGGAAAATCAGAAAATGTTTATGATACCGGGAAAGATATCTGGGGACAGAAAGCGTGGACAAAATGGGCGAAAAGAATCTACTATGTGGATATGTGGTCGGTTCACGAAAGAAGTCTGCAGATTACCGGGGCAGGCAGCAGTGCCAGGTATTTTTCAGAATATGAATATATAAGAGCAGCAGTGAAGGCAGCAGAAAATGCAAAGGCTCCGGTTTCTTGACACTTCACAGGGAAATGGGTATAATACTCTAGTTAAATTATGTTCACAACCAGATGATTCAATATGGAAAGGAAAGAAAAAAGATGGAAGAAAAAAGAAATATCCTGACCGCCGAAGGTCTGAAAAAATACGAGGACGAGTTAAATTATTTAAAAGGCGAGAAACGTAAAGAAATTGCGCAGGCTATCAAAGAAGCCAGAGCACAGGGTGACTTATCTGAAAATGCAGAGTATCAGGCTGCAAAAGATGAACAGCGTCTGGTAGAAGGCCGTATTGAAGAACTGGAAGCTATATTAACAAACGTTGAAGTAGTGGATGAATCCGATGACGCTACTGATGTGGTACGTATCGGTAGCAAAGTCAAAATCAAGGATATCGAATATGATGAGGATCTGGAGTACAGAATCGTTGGTTCCAAAGAAGCAAATACCGATGCAGGACAGATCTCCAATGAATCTCCTCTGGGACATGCGTTACTTGGCGCAACCGTAGGGGAAGTGGTTTCTGTTGCGGCTCCTGTTGGCGAGATCAAATATGAAGTTCTTGATATTTTGAAATAAGGCGAACTCAGTTTTGCTGGGCTAAGATAATGAGTAATTCCTATAAGTATTAGATTGGAGAAAAACATGGCGGATACACAGAATCAAAAGAAGGATCAGGGTCAGCAGCAGGACATCAACCAGCTTTTGAAAGTAAGACGTGAAAAACTGGCAGCTCTGCAGGAAGCAGGCAAAGATCCTTTTGAAATTACAAAATATGATCAGACACATCACACAGATGATGTGAAAGAACTTTATACAGCTCATGAAGCTGAGCTTTTAGCCGGCAGAGTAGAGCCAAATGTAGAGGGTCTGGATGAACAGCAGGCCAGAGAAGTCATCACAAAGGACTACAACGAAAGACGTGAAATCATGGACGCAAGCCCTATTGACGTATCTATTGCAGGGCGTATGATGTTCAAACGTGTGATGGGCAAGGCTTCCTTCTGTAATATTCAGGATTTAAAAGGCCGTATCCAGGTATATGTAGCAAGAGATGCTATCGGGGAAGAAGCTTATGCTGATTTCAAAAAGTCTGATATTGGCGATATCTACGGTATCAAGGGTTTTGCCTTTAGAACCAAAACCGGAGAAATCTCCATCCATGCAAAAGAAATGACTCTTTTAACAAAGAGCTTACAGATTCTTCCGGAGAAATTCCATGGTCTGACAGATACAGATACCCGTTACCGTCAGAGATATGTGGATCTGATCATGAACGAAGAATCCAGAGAAACCTTTGTAAAACGTTCCAAGATCATCCAGGAAATCCGTACTTTCTTAGCAGGCCGTGATTTCATGGAAGTAGAAACACCTATGCTGGTATCCAATGCCGGTGGTGCTGCTGCAAGACCATTTGAAACACACTACAATGCGTTAAACGAGGATGTAAAACTTCGTATTTCTCTGGAATTATATTTAAAGAGACTGATTGTAGGCGGTCTGGAAAGAGTCTACGAAATCGGTCGTGTATTCCGTAACGAAGGTGTGGATACCAGACACAATCCGGAATTTACCTTGATGGAATTATATCAGGCATATACAGATTACGAAGGAATGATGGAACTGACAGAGAGTATGTTCCGTTATCTGGCTGAAAAAGTATGCGGCAGTGCAGTGATCACATACAATGGTATCGAAATCGACCTGAGCAAACCATTTGCGCGTATGACCATGACAGATGCCATCAAACAGTATGCAGGCATTGATTTTGATACAGTGACTACGGATGAAGAAGCAAAAGCTCTGGCAAAAGAACACCACATTGAATTTGAAGATCACCATAAGAGAGGTGATATCATCAATCTGTTCTTTGAAGAATTCTGCGAAGACAAGCTGATCCAGCCTACCTTTATCATGGATCATCCAATCGAGATTTCTCCTTTGACCAAGAAGAAACCATCCGATCCAACCAAGGTAGAGCGTTTCGAGCTGTATATCAATACATGGGAAATGTGTAACGCTTACTCCGAGCTGAACGATCCCATCGATCAGAGAGAGCGTTTCAAAGCACAGGATGCTCTGGCAGATGCCGGTGATGAAGAAGCGAACCACACCGATGAAGATTTCCTGAATGCACTGGAAATCGGTATGCCGCCTACCGGTGGTATCGGGTATGGTATTGACAGATTGGTGATGCTGCTGACAGACAGCCCGGCGATCAGGGATGTGCTGCTGTTCCCGACGATGAAAACGTTAGACAAATAAATGCCCATTTTATGCGGGTTTGCGGACTTTGAAATTGTATGGTACGACAAGAGTACGACAAAATAACCTGTCTTAAAGGGTTAAAATAAACGATTTTAAATTAAAATCGAGTCAGTTCAAGTTAATATTTTGTACTATAAGGACATTTTTCTAAAAGAAATTTTAGAGAAGTGTCCTTTTTTGCGTTATTGTCAAAAAAATATGAAGTGGAGGAAAGGAACATGAATAGTACAGCGTTAGGAGCAGGAGCTGAAAAAGCCCAAGAAATCATTTTTATCAGTGAAGCACATGAGAAATTCTACTATGAGAAATTGAAAGAGGTGAGGTATCAGGATGTGTACCACAAGGCACTTTGCTATTGTCTTGGCATTAGTGATGATACCAGAAGAAATGCGAACCGCATTTATGATTTTAAGA
>CAMFGH010000087.1 GCA_945949875.1 uncultured bacterium | reverse complement strand
TGCCACAGAATACAATACTTCTGCCCCTAGCGAATTGGTCTGGAAAAAGGAAAACTGTGTGACTTTAAATTTCAGCCCCAGAAGTTCCTCGTAGAAATAATCCTGTCCGCACAGAATCTTTGTCTCATCACTCTGTACCACGTCTGCTACGGAATCATTCAGCGTATGCAAAATTCCAACGATCTTTCCATCCAGTGATAATCTACAAAGCAGATCTACATAAGGGGACAAATCCAACTGCATCTGGGTAGTCGTTACAAGAGCAATCAGGATTTCCCCTGTTCTGGCTGCCTTTCGAACCAACAGATGTCGCAGATATCCCTCATGACGTAAGCGATGATAAAAAGGTATCTTCTCCTGTTCAAAATAGTCTCTTGTGGCTGTTAAAATAGCGCGATAATCCCCATCTACAATGCGGCAATCAGAAACCGTAACAATATCATAAAAGCTTCCTCTTTTATGCATCCCCAGTGAGAGAGGGCCATCTTTCACCTCATCACCAAATGAGAATTCCATTTTGTTACGATATCCGTATTTAGCAGGACTCTGTTTGATCTTTTGGAACTCATAAGGCTCTGTTTGTTTACATAACACAGATTCCAGCAGTCTTTTAACCTGCTCTTCTTTTAAACTGCACTGATCTTCATAAGAAAGATTCTGATAGGCACATCCACCACATATCCCGAAATGGGGACATCCGCTTTCTATTTCGTTAGGAGCCTTTTCCAGGACTTCTAAAAGCCTTCCTTCTGCTTTGCCACTTCTTTTTTTCTGAACCACAAACCGGATTTTCTGTCCCGGTAAAACATTTTTCACCTGGCAGAGACCTTCTTCTGTCTCTACGATTCCTTTATTGGGGAAATCAAGTCTGGTTACCATCCCCTCCAAAATCTGTCCTTTTTTCATACTTGCATTTTCTCCTCATTTTTGTCGCATTTTCCTCGTCGCCATAACAAAAACGCACTCCAAGATGTTTCCCACCTTAAAGTGCGTTTAGACTTTCACGCTTTAATTAAGAACAACGAAACTCTGCTCTTATTCTTCTACCGGCTGCTCTTCTGCAGGCTGTTCTTCTGCCTTATTCTCTGCAGGTTCTTCTGATGCTGCTTCTTCATCTTCGAAAAACTCATCATCAAAATCGTCGTCTTCAAAATCATCATCGAAATCTTCTAAGAAGTTCTGTGCTCTGAAACGATAAACCGCATATATAATTCCTGCAACAGCTACTAAAACACCAAGTATTGCAAGTACCCACTTACATACCTTACATCCACAAGCAGCTTTTTCTTCTTTTTCACGCTTTGTGATCTTGTTTACTGCATCGATCAGTTCATTATAATTCTTTGGCATCTTTATACCTCCCATCATTATGTTGATCCACTATACATTTTAGCAATGCCCAAACCTCATAATTAATATACCACGAAATACAGGTGTTTACTACAAAAATAAGATGAAATAATCATGAAAACTACAATTTTTCTATCTTTTTTGTAATTTGGCAAAGGTTGCATACATCACACGTTTTCCGGCTGTATCAAACTCCACTGTTACCTGATAATCTCTTGGCCCGGCTTCCAGCTGCAGTACTGTTCCCTCTCCAAACTTCTGGTGGTATACTCTGTCACCCACACCATAGTCCGGTGCAGTTCCCGGAGTATTTGCTTTGGAAGCTCCTGATGCACCTGGCCTGACAGTTCCTGTTTCTCCCATCTTGGAAGCTCCTGCCACAGCCTTACCCAGTCCGGATACTCCCTTGGATAACCCCGGTATGCCAGAAAGACTGGCGATTCCTTTTCCAGTAGAGGTCCCTGTGCGTGTTGCAGTTTTCTGATCTCCTGTATCAGAACCATAGGTTCCCCAGAAACCTGTTTTTTGCTTATTTCCAGACTGATAGAAATCGTTCTGTCTCTGCATGGTGCCACCATATAAGCTGGTTTTGCCCATATAAGAACTATCGTAATCGTCGAACTCTATCTTTTTTACAGTAGGTACTGTTCCATCCAAAAGACTTTGCGGGATTTCCTTTACAAATCGGCTTACTGCGTTGTACTGCGTTTCTCCTCGTATCATACGCATTTTTGCACAGGTCAGAGTCAGATCTTCCTTGGCTCTGGTAATACCCACATAGGCCAGGCGTCGCTCTTCCTCGATATCCTGAGGGTCTTCTGAAATAATGGTCATATAACTTGGGAAAACACCATCCTCCATCCCGGAAAGGTATACATAGGGAAATTCCAATCCTTTCGCAGAATGAAGCGTCATCAGTACGATATGATTTCCATTATCGTCTAATTTATCAATATCAGCCACCAATGCTACTTCTTCCAAAAACTCGCTTAAGCTTGGTGGTTCTTCCTTGGATTCTTCAAAGGATACCACTTTGCTGACCAGTTCTTCCACATTCTCAATACGGTCATCTGCATCCTCTTCATCAGAATCCTGCAGATCAACCAAATAACCTGTGGTATCCAGTACATCTTCTATCAATTCCGACAGGGAATAAAATTCAAGTTTAGAACGAAATGCCTGGATCATATTTACAAAGGGCTGTAGCTTCACATAGCTTCTCCCAATGGATGTAATCTGATCCGCCTGACGAAGTGCGTCATAAAAACTGATTCCATGTTCATCTGCATAGTTTTGCACCTTTTGAATAGTGGTAGCCCCAATACCTCTTTTGGGAACATTGATGATCCGTTTCACTGCCACATCATCCTGTCCGTTATCAATGGTTTTCAAATAGGCTAGAACATCTTTTATCTCACGTCTGGAATAAAAATTGGTACCTCCGACCACATCATAGGGCATGCCATCTGCCACCATACGTTCTTCCAGGATACGGGCCTGGGCATTTGTTCGATACAGTATGGCAAAATCACCATACTGAGCCTGACCGCTTCTGCATTTCTTTGCAATATCATAGGCAATAAATTCTGCTTCTTCAAAGGCAGTATCAAATTGTCTGAAATGAACACGGTTTCCTGCGCCATGGTCAGTCCAAAGGGATTTATCCTTTCTTCCCACATTGTTTTTTATGACTCCATTGGCGGCATCCAAAATGTTCTGGGTGGAACGGTAATTCTGTTCCAGCTTGATCACCTGAGCTTCCGGATACACCTTCTCGAAATCCAGAATGTTTCGGATATTTGCCCCACGGAATTTATAAATGGACTGGTCATCATCTCCTACCACACAAAGATTTCGCCTAGCCGAAGCCAGCAATCTGACAAGCTCAAACTGGGCTGTATTGGTATCCTGATATTCATCCACCATAATATAGTGGAAACGATTTTGATAGTTTTCCAGCACATCCGGTCTGGATTTAAAAAGCTCCACTGTTTTCATGATCAGGTCATCAAAATCCAGCGCATTATTTTTCTTCAGTGTCTGCTGATATTCTATATAAGCATCTGCTACTCTTTTTAACTTAAAATCACCCATGGAATTCATGGCAAATTCTGTAGGACCAACCAACTCATTTTTTGCAGAGGAAATCATACTCAATATGGTACGTTCTTTTGTCTGCTTTGTGTCAATCTGAAGCTTTTTGCAGACATCCTTCATGATCGTCTTCTGGTCGTCAGTATCATAAATGGTGAAATTGGTATCATACCCAAGCAGATCAATATGTCTGCGCAGAATCCGCACACAGGCTGAGTGGAATGTGGATACCCAGATGCTTTCCGAGCCAAATCCCACCAATTTGTCCACACGTTCCCGCATTTCCCCTGCTGCTTTATTGGTAAAAGTGATGGCCAGAATATGCCATGGATTGACACCACAGTGATCGATCAAATAGGCAATACGATGAGTCAGGGCTTTGGTTTTTCCGGAACCGGCTCCGGCTAATATTAACAAGGGCCCTTCTGTGGTAGTCACTGCCAGTTTCTGTTCTCTATTTAATGAATTTAAGTAATCTGTCATGTGTTAATCTCTTTTCTAAGCAACTGCCTGTTTTCTACTTATTACATCTTACCATGAGAACACACATTCGTATATTGGGAAAAATAACGATTTTTTACACAACCACAATAAATTCGATCACCGGTTTTGATGCATATACATCCATCCTCTGCCGGAAGCTTTCTGCGTCATTTTCTTCAACCTGAGTTTCACATGCTTCATCAAAGGATTTCTCAGAACGAAGGAATCCCACATAGGATGTTTTTCCATCCTCTGTAGATTCACAGATATAATCCTTTACCATAAGGCCCGTTCCATCTTCCATCATGAAGTAGCTGCAATATTCCTGGGTCCCGGCTGTATATAGCACTTCCCCGTCGCATGCTAAGGGATATGCTTTGTCACTGCTAAATACATTCCCTATATTGGTGATTCCACGGTCCGTTTTTCCATATACATAGCCATCCATGGCTACCATGTTCCCTTTTCCGTCCTCATAAGTACCATCTGTGATAACCAGCAGATCTCCCTTGGCATCTTTCATCTGAATGATCGCATAGGCTTCTCCGGGCTGAAGCAGGGATATGATTTCATCAAAGGATTCAAAACAGTCCTTTTGTTCCCGCTCCTGTAAAAAATCAGATGGCATAAAGCATTCTCCGTCAGCCAACGGATCCGGCCCCAGGTATACTTCCTGCCCCACCGGTACAATATCAAATTCATTTAAATCCGGTGCAGATGTCATCAAACTGTAGGTCACTCCGTTATATTCATCATACCATAGAAGCACATCCACCATTTCTTTATCTGAAACATAGCGCATGGTGCATCCCGGTGCCCCGGCCAAGTCTAAATCGGATTCCATAGTCCAGTCATAATTTGCTCCTGATATATCAGTCAAACCTTCTGTCTTCTGGATTCTCGCGGTAAACTCCAGTTCCTGGCAGGTAAACTGCATCTGTCCCATTTCATTTTCATTTAACATCTGATAACTCACATTGGTTGCATCCAGCGGTGTCTGGAACACACATCCGAATACGCTCTCGATTTCCTCTGCAGAACTGTCTTTCCAGGGATTTCCAATTTCTGACTCTGCATCCTTGGCTTTATCTGTTGTTGTATCTTCCTTTGCTTCTTCTGTTGTCTCTGCCTGATTCTCTCCCGAAACATCTGCAGGTTCCGCCTTTTTTCCACAAGCCATAAGGGACAGGGAAAGAATGCCTATAGCCAGCAATCGTACTACTTTTTTTCTCATAATTAGTCTCCTCCATGCTCAGTCCTAAGCAAATTTCATGGCAATTTCATCATTATTTTGCCATGCATTTTCTACGCATTCATTATAGTAATCGAAAACCATTTATTCCATTAAAATTCTCTTAATTTTTCTTTCATTCTATTAAGAATTAGAAAAAACATGCTTCAAACATAGAAAAATGTCTGAAGCATGCATCAATACCGTATCTTATGATTGCCTGATTATTTCGCATTTCTACGGATAGCGGTTCCTTCCATCCTATTCGTACTTTTCAACAATAGCAGCTGCGCCCATACCGCCGCCTACACACAAGGTTGCAAGGCCTTTCTTGGCATCCGGTCTCTTTGCCATTTCATGAAGCAGAGTAACCAGGATTCTGGTACCGGAACATCCTACCGGATGGCCAAGGGCAATGGCACCACCATTTACATTCAGCTTGCTTAAGTCAAAGCCCAGATCATGACCTACAGCAACAGACTGTGCTGCAAAAGCTTCATTGGCTTCGATCAGGTCAAAGTCTTCAATCTTATATCCGGTCTTAGCCATTACCTTACGTGTTGCTGCAACAGGTCCAATACCCATGATACGTGGTTCCACACCTGCCAGTTCGCCGCCAATCCATGTAGCCATTGGTTTTACGCCAAGTTCTTTCGCTTTTTCTTCACTCATCACAATGATAGCTGCTGCTGCATCATTAATACCGGAGGAGTTGGCTGCTGTCACCATACCATCCGGTTTGAATGCCGGGCGAAGACCACTGATGTTTTCTTTTGTAACACCTTTTCTTGGACCTTCATCTGTATCAAAAATGATGGTTTCTTTTTTCTTCTTCACTTCAACAGGTACGATTTCATCTTTGAATTTGCCTTCTGCAATGGCTTTTTCAGCTTTCTGCTGGCTCCATGCTGCAAATTCATCCAGCTGTTCTCTGGTCAGTCCCCACTGTTCGCAAATATTTTCAGCAGTAATACCCATATGGTATCCACCAAAAGCATCTGTTAAAGCATCACGAAGAAGTGCATCATCCATCTTTGCTGCACCCATACGATAGCCAAAACGAGCATCATACAATAAATATGGTGCTTTGGACATATTTTCCATACCACCTGCAACGATAATGTCTGCATCACCGGAAGCAATCAGTTTTGCTGCCAGGTTCACACAGTGCAGACCGGAACCGCAAAGTACATTGATAGTTGTTGCCGGTACTTCAATTGGAATACCTGCATTCACTGCAGCCTGACGTGCCGGGTTCTGTCCCAGACCTGCCTGGATAACACAGCCCATATACACTTCGTCAACCTGTTCCGGTTTTACACCTGCTCTTTTCATTGCTTCCTTCACAACAATAGTAGCGATATCAGGAGCGGGCATATTGCTCAAAGCTCCTCCCATGGTACCGATTGCTGTACGACATGCACCTGCTAAAACTACTTTTCTGCTCATTTCATTTTCCTTCTTTCTTTTTATAATACTCCGGCCATAATGCCGGCAATGATCACTGTTGCACAGACCAGCTTATATCCGATATTCTTTTCTTTAAATACCAGCTTTCCACCCAATATGGTCACAATACAGCCGGACTGCTTGATCAAAGTCATGACGGTAATTCGGCTATCCGGATAGCCATTGGCCAAAAAGAGGGCCTTATCTGCTACCACAAATAATATGCTCAGAATCCAAATCCAATGATTTTTCAGACTCTTTTTCCAATCAATATGTACCTTAAATACCACACAATATCCCAGATAAAGAAGCAGCATAAAAAGCATATACCAGAACTGCAGCTGGGAACTGTTCATCTGCTTCATGAGAATCTTATCCAGAAAACCCGAAATGGCATTTAAGATGCAAGATAAAAAGGCACAAACCACCAAAATCGGCTGCACATTTTCGCTGCTCCCGCTTTTTCCAAAGGGTTTAAATTTCAGCATTAAAAGTCCGCTGCAGACTAAAATCAGTCCTATCACCTGGGTGATTTTTAAGACTTCACCTAATACAAAAACCCCAAGCAATGTGGCAAATAATACTCTGGAAAGGTCCAGTATTCCATACAGGCTTACCGGCATTTTTTTCAGCGCATGAAAGCTGAATATCCAGGCTGAAAAAACAGCCAATGATTTCATAAAAATGTACACATATTGAATCGGTACTAATCCACCTGCATTTTTTGCCTGTGGAATCACCATTACAAAACCAATCAGTGTGTACATTACCAGTACTTCCATCACATCAGAAATACCCAGTGCCTTTTTCTTTACAATTTCCCGGAGTCCTTTAAACACTCCATATAATAACGTTAATAGTACCCAAATCAAATAAAAATCCTCTTATCCTTCATATGCTGTAATCACACCTGTCACAGCGGATGCTGCAGCAGTTGCAGGAGAAGCAAGGTAAATTTCTACTTTTGAAGTACCCATACGCCCCAGGAAGTTTCTGTTATTGGTAGCCAGCACTCTTTCTCCGTCTGTCAGAATACCACAGGCTCTGCCACAGCACAAGCCACATCCGGGCTGTGTCACAATGGCACCTGCCTTCACAAAGGTTTCGATATATCCGGCAGCAATGGCTTCTCTGAAAATGCTTCTGCTGGCTGGGGTAATAATCAGTTTCACATAAGGAGCTACCTGTTTTCCTTCCAGAATCTTTGCAGCCACTGCCAGATCTTCCAGACGTCCGTTGGTACAGGAGCCGATAAATACCTGATCCAGTTTTGTTCCTGCCTGACTTTCTACGCTCTTAATATTATCCACCTGGGATGGGCATGCCAGTACCGGAACCAGATCTTCAGCCTGATATTCCATTACTTTACAGTAAGCAGCATCTTCATCGGCATAGAGCCAGTCTACATCTTCTTTTTTTACCTTTGAAAATTCACAGGTCTTTTCATCCGGAGCAAAAAGTGCTGCCTTGGCACCTGCTTCGATGGCCATATTGGACATGGTCATTCGGGATGATACACTCATTTCATCAATGGTGGAACCGGAAAATTCCAGTACTTTATAGGTTGCACCATCTGCCCGTAAATCCCCGATCAATCTCAGAATGATATCCTTGGAAAGCACGCCCTTTGGCAATTTTCCATTGACCACTACTTTTATGGTTTCCGGCACTCTTACCCACATTTCACCGGTTCCCAAAATAGATGCCATTTCTGTATAACCGATTCCGGAAGAAAAGCATCCGACACAACCGTAAGTGGTTGTATGGGAATCTGTACCAAATACAATATTTCCCGGTTTTGCATAGCCCATTTCCGGCATCAGCTGATGACAGATGCCATCTGCTCTGTGAAAATGTGTCAGCCCCTGCTCCTTTACAAAAGCATCTCCAATCTGGAAATGACGTACGTCTTCCACTGCACTGGTGGGCACCAGATGGTCATAGATCAGTACCACCTTATCCGGATTCCAAACCCTGGTAAATCCCATTTCTTTAAACTTATCTACTACAAAAGGAATAAATATATCATGAATCATGACACGGTCCACAGAAACTGTTTTAATCTGTCCCGGAAGGACATTTTCTGAACCCGTATTCTTCATGATAATCTTTTCAATCAATGTATGTCCCATTCTTTTTTCTCCATTACTTCTTATATTAGTCCATTCCGTTTCTGCATGGCTTTTACCAGACCGCCTGCATTTAAGATATCCATCAGATTGTCCGGCAGCGGCTGGATCGGATAATCCTTTCCACCTGCAGTAATCTTTTCGTTCATGATGACTTCAATTTCATCACCCTCTGTGATGTGGTCATAAAGATCCGGATTCTCAATCAGCAATAAACCATTGTTAATGGAGTTACGGAAGAATATTCTGGCAAAGGATTTGGCAATGACGCAGCGGATTCCCAAATGCTTTACGATTTCCGGTGCCTGTTCTCTGGAAGAACCACAACCAAAATTCTTTCCTGCTACAATGATATCCCCTTCCTGTATCTGTCCGGCAAGTTCCGGTCGAAGTGGGGAAAATGCATATTTTTTCATATCATCAACGGTTGGCAGTGCCAGATACTCAGTCGGGATAATGATATCGGTATCGATATCATCTCCAAGTACCCACACCTTTCCTGTAAATTTTTCCATGTTGTACCTCTTTCTATCTATTGTTTTCTTCCTATTTTTATGACAGCTGCTCCGGCCCTACGATTTTTCCTGCTACAGCAGATGCTGCCACCGTAGCTGCGGACCCCAGGTACACCTTGGAATCCTTGTGTCCTGCCCGGCCTTTGAAGTTACGGGTACCGGTGGAAATCAGCACTTCACCTTCTCCGATCACGCCCTGGCAGCTACCCCAGCATACAGAACAGTTGGCATTCATCATCATGGCGCCGGATTCCAGGAAAATATCAACAAGTCCTTCCTGCAAAGCCTGTAAGTATACAGCGTTGGATGCCGGTGCAATCAGGAAGCGAACGTCTGGATGAACCTTTCTTCCTTTTAAAATGGCTGCTGCCACACGAAGGTCATCGATACGTCCATTGTTACAGGAACCTAAAAATGCCTCATCGATTTTCACATCCCCCACCTGGGATAATGGTTTCAAATTATCTACAAAATCCGGCTCAGCAACAACCGGCTCAATTTTGGAAAGATCATAGTGATATACCTTCTGGAACTTGGCATCCGGATCGCTGGCAAACAGATTGTCATAGCTTCTGCCATGCTCTTTCATGAATTCCACTACTTTTTCATCAGGCTCCACGATACCAGTCTTTGCTCCCGCTTCTACTGCCAGATTACAAAGTACAAAACGGTCATTTACGCTCAGATTGTGGGCACCTTCTCCTGCAAATTCCATGATTTTATAGTTTGCACCATTGGCTCCGATATCACCAATGATGGTCAGGATCAGATCACGGGGATATACGCCCTCTCGAAGTTTTCCTGTTAATTCAAAACGAATGGTCTCCGGAACCAGTACCCAGGAAGTTCCTGTAACCATGGCATATAAGAAATCTGTACAACCGATGCCGGTTCCAAAGGCCCCCAGTGCGCCATAAGAACAGGTATGGGAATCCGCACCCATGATAAACTGTCCAGGCTCTACAAAATCCTCCACCATGATCTGGTGACAGACACCTTTTC
>CAMFGH010000086.1 GCA_945949875.1 uncultured bacterium | reverse complement strand
TGCAAAGTGGCAAAGAGAGTTCATATTGAAAAAAGCTTTGAAGAGCATCAAAGAAGAGAATTATTATGATTTTATTCTGGTCGATGCACCGCCTACTCTGGGTGGATGGGTTATGAATATATTATGTGCTTCCGACCGGATGATCATTCCGGTGGAATCCAGCCCATGGGGACTTTTCGGACTTGCCAATATGTTTGATTTTCTCGGATCTGTTTCTGAAATCGCACCGGACCTGCAGATCATGGGCATTGCGATTACCAAAGTGGATGAAAGAAAGAATTATTTCCGGCAGACCCTGGAGACCCTGCAGGAACTGGAGGATGTCAAGGTCTTTGAAAACTATATTCATGTGGATAGTTCTATTGAATGGGCGCAGGATGATTCCAAACCTGTTCTTGTTTATAAAAAAAGCAGTAGAAGTGCAAAAGAGTATACCGATTTAGCGAAGGAGGTTGTTGAGACATGTCAGTAGGAAAAGGAAGTATTAAGAGAGCAGCACAGGCAAAAGAGGCTGTAAAGGAAGGAAAGAAAGAAACAGTAGCAGAGGTAGCGGCAGTAGCAGAACAGGTCGCACCGGTAAAAAAAGCGGCACCGGCCAAGAAACCAGCTGCAAAACCGGCAGCAAAAGCACCTGCTAAAAAAGCACCGGCAAAATCACCGGCCAGGAAAGATACTGTTGTGGCAGCATCTGTTATCTCTTCTGATGATATTCACGAAAAGAAATTTGAGGCAGTAAGTCGTATTTATTGTGAGTTACCTACTTATCTGCTATAGAAGGGACCTGGAAGAAAATGATTGTTTTCTTTGATGCGGACGGAACTCTTTTGGATATCAAACAGGGAGTTCCGGACAGTGCAAAAGATGCGATAAAAAAATTGACAGATGCCGGGCATGAAGCCTTTCTTTGTACCGGACGGGCATATGCTTTTATCCCGGATGAGGTGAAAGAAATGGCCCTTACCGGCATTATTGCAAATTGCGGAGCCTATATGGAGTACCGGGGAAAAGTAGTGCTGGATAAAGAAGTGGATCCGGAGGTGGCTGGGCGAACCGTAGAGATATTGCGCAGAAACCATATCGTTCCGGTACTGGAAGGTACACAGTACATGTACTATGACCAGGACGAATATACGGATGATCTGGACTGGTTTGCCAGCCTGATCACAAAGCAGCTGGGTGATAAATATCAGCCTATTACCGGGAATGAAAGCAATCTGCATATTGCAAAAATCAGCGCAAAGGTGTTGCCGGAATCCAATGAAAAAGGGGCATGGCAGGAACTGGAGCCATATTACGACTTTGTGAAACACGAAGAGGGATTTGCCGGAGGAACCATTGAGTATATTCTGAAAGGCTTTTCCAAAGGGATGGCTATTTCTGTCATGTGCGGCGTGCTCGGATATGATAAAGCCGATACGGTCTGCTTTGGTGACAGCGATAATGACCTGTCCATGTTTGATGTGGTAGGAACTAAGGTGGCTATGGGGAACAGCTCACCGGAGATAAGAAAGAGAGCGGATTATATTACCGAGGATATGTTCCATGATGGAATATACCTGGGGCTTAGAAAACTTGGGTTGATTTAGACTTGGGGACGGTTCTTTTTGTCCATAGAATAGCCCCTTTGTCTTAAAATGAAAAGACAAAAGGGCTATTCTATGGACAAAAGAACCGTCCCCGCTGCATCTAGTTCTCCAGCTCTGCCAGGTCATCAAACAATGGTTCCAGGCAATCATAAGCTTTATCAAATACTTTTTTTAGGGGTTCATAAATACCGGAAAGATTAGCCTCCGGCTTTATGGTATCCTGCATGGTCAGATACTTTTCCACCGCTGAAAAATCATCATATACGCCGATCCCCACGCCGGCGATAACAGCAGCGGCGATGGAAGTGGCTTCTTCCACATGGTTTGGTCTGGTTAAAGTGGCATCCAGAACATTGGCAAGAATTTGAGCTACCACGTCGCCTTTGGCACCGCCACCGGTGAAAATCAGTTCTTTGCCGGTCAGGGTTTTACGATATGCGGCAAGAATCAGTTCCAGGTTCATGGCAATGCCTTCTACCACAGCACGGACATAATCAGCCTTTTCATGGCATGGTTTTATACCAAGAAAGCTTCCAGACGTATTGGGATTCCAGCGGGGACTTCTTTCTCCAAGCAAATAGGGCAGAAATATCAGGCTTTTGGCACCGGCAGGAGAAGACTGGATCATCTGATTCAGAACTTCATAGGGATCTTTTCCGGCAGCTTTTGCAGCATCGGTTTCTTCTTTACAGAGGGCATTTTTAATATAAGAATAAGAACTTCCTGCAGCCTGCATGGTTCCGCATGGCATATATTTGCCGGGAATTACATGGGCAAAGCAGAAAAGCACTTTGTTAGAGTCAGTAAAGACTTCTTCCGTAGTACCACCAATCCAGGAGGAGGTGCCGAAGGTCAGAAACAGTTCGTCGGTATGGATGCAGCCTGCACCTACCGCAGAGCATGGTCCATCACCACCGCCAATGACTACCTTTGTACTGGAGGTCAGACCAAGCAGAGTAGCAGCGTCTTTGGTGAGACAGCCTGCCACATCCGTAGAAGGGTGAAGTGGAGGAAGTTTTGCTTTATCAATCTCTGCTGCGGCCAGAATTTCATCGGACCAGCAAAGCTTTTTCAAATCCATGGCATTGGTTCCGGAAGCGTCAGAATAATCTGTGACAAAGGCTCCGGTCAGACGGTAGATGATATAATCCTTGGCCTGTAGCATCAGATAGGTTTTCTCGTAGTTTTCCGGTTCATTTTCTTTGATCCACATCAGCTTCTCAATGGAGTAGCTGGCACTTACGCGATGCCCGGTAATCTCATACATGCGGTCAAAACCGATAAGGTCTTCCAGCTGTTTCTGCTCTTTTTGTGCCCGGCCATCAGCCCAGATAATAGCAGGGCGGATAGGAGTTCCTTCTTTATCTACGATCAGACAGCACTGCATCTGTGCTGAGAAGGACATGGCAAGCACATCTTCCGGCTTTATGTTTCTTGTGATCTCTTTGGTAGAACTGCAAATGGCATTCCACCAGTCTTCAGGATTTTGCTCCGCATAATTCCCATGGAAGAAATGGACATCATAGGGGGCTGTGTGACTACAGACCAGTTTGCCCTCTGTGGTAAATAAAGATGCTTTGTTGCCGGATGTGCCCAGATCATGGGCAATAAAATATTTTGCCATGGAAAATCCTCCTGTTTAGAATCGTTTTCTCGTTCATCAGTGTAGAAAAAACAGATGGAAATTCTTTCTGTTTGTATTTCTTGTCACTGCTTCTATTTTATCACAGAAATTGACTTTTTTTTAGGTTAATCCTATACTATTTTTGTCTGAAAGAAAAACCGGAGGTGTACTATGGAATATTTATTGGATACAGCGAATCTTGCAAATATCAGGAAATATAATGAATATCTGCCAATTACAGGTGTTACATCCAATCCAAGTATTGTAAAGAAAGAAGGAAATATTTCTTTTTTTAAGCATATGAGAGAAATCAGAAGCGTCATTGGTATGGAGAAAACTTTTCATATTCAGGTAACTGCTACTACGGTGGATGGAATGCTGAAGGATGCGGATGCTATTTTAAATAAAGTAGATGATAAAGTGTATGTAAAGGTGCCGGTTACTTTGGATGGTCTGAAAGTGATCAAAACACTGAAAGCTCAGGGAGTGAATGTTACAGGAACTGCAATTTATACTGTAAATCAGGGACTTCTGGCAATGGAAGCAGGGGCTGATTTTATCGCACCTTATTATAACCGAATGGAAAACTTAAGTATTGATCCGGTGGATGTGATTTCTTCTTTTGCCCAGATGATCGATATGTATGGCTATGATACTAAGATTCTGGCAGCCAGTTTTAAAAATATCGGGCAGGTTAGTAATGCATTTATGGCAGGAGCACAGACTGCTACCATGGATCCTTCTATTATAGAAGCAGCGTTGGCTATGCCTTCTATTGGACAGGCTGTTGTGGATTTCAATAAAGACTGGACAAGTATCTTTGGTGATAAGACGATTGCGGAACTGGAGTAGTGGGGACGTTCCTTTTGTCCACAGAATAGCCCTTTTGTCTATAGGATAGCCCATTGTCTTGCTACCGGAGGTAAAAGCCTATTAACAATATTTCTAAAACAAAATGCACAAGATAAGTTGTCTGTATTCATTCATCCAGACAATCTTATCTTGTGCATTTTGTTGTTCTAATTTCTAAAATAGGCTTTTGCATTCCTTGCCAAGACAAAAGGGCTATCCTATGGACAAAGGGCTATCCTATGGACAAAAGGAACGTCCCCACTTACAGTTTCTGGCAAACTTCAATGACTTCGCTGTTTGGACCAAGAATGGAGAAATATTTGATACCGTTTGACCAGAATGGGAGCGGAGTTATGTGATCCATGAAGGTACATCCGAGTTCCTGGCATGCTGCATATGCGGCATCGATATCGGTACAGTTCAGAGCGATGTGATGGATAGCTCCGGGTTTGCCGGCAACTTCTGTATGGTCATACAGTTCGATTACCAGATCGCCATGCTGCATAAATGCAACATTCTGCTCTCCGTTTGGAGTTTCATAGATGTCTTTGAAGCCTAATGACTCATAAAATGCGATGGCTTCTTTTAAATCTTTTGATGGGATGCCTACATGCTGCAGAGCATCAACAGAATCTGTTAATTTCATTGATAAACCCTCCTGAAAATAATACCTATGTATGGTTTTTTTATACATTTTAGTTTACTATAGAAACAGTGAAAGTGTCAAAAAAAATTGGAGATGAGAACATGTTTCGAATTGTTTTGGAATGCAGCCGGTTTGACTGTGATAAAGTATTAACCAATTTATTAGAGATGGCAAAGCAGATGCAGAATAGTGGATTGTTAAAACACATGCCCGGCGGAATGAAAATCCCGTCCTTTATCAATGCGTCCATGATTACAAGTTTGCCGGAAGAACAGAAGATTCAGTTGATTGGGGATGGTCTGGCAAAGGAAAAAGGCAGAGTGATGCCTATGATAGAGCAGGCTATAGGAGCCGGATTTGGACGAGTTCAATTACGGGATTTTGCTATTTCATATGTGGGGCAGGCAGATTGCAAGGTGAAAATCCGTCTGGACATTGGGGAGATGGATTATGATCGGGCAATTGATATGCTGGTGGAGAAAGTGCTTCAGGCTGATC
Organism: uncultured bacterium; assembly: GCA_945949875.1. Taxonomy (GTDB): domain Bacteria; phylum Bacillota; class Clostridia; order Lachnospirales; family Lachnospiraceae; genus 1XD8-76. Next base: position 5,346 of record CAMFGH010000086.1, on the reverse strand, counting down.
ATATTCCTGATGTTTTGCAGGAACAGTATGAAGAAAACATTACCATGGAAAATATCGGATTTTATATGCATGGGCAGCAGGATGCCACAAAGGAATATCTGGTTTTGAAAACCATGAGTGTTGAAAAAGCAGAAATTATGACCATGCTTGAGAGCCTTGCGGCATCGAAAGAACTGGTTTTGAACATAAAAAATATTCGTTTTATGCTGAAAAACTAAGTGGTTTTGTGGTACACTTAGATTTGGCATTGGCTAGATGTAATAATCTGGTGAGGTTTAGAAATGCACAAGTCAAGATAGATTTGTGTAATACTAAGAAAAGGTTAAATAATGGAAAAGAAAGAAAAACGGATCTATTTCGAAGTCATGCGGATAGTGGCCTGCTTTTTTGTGATCTTTAATCATACCAGTGTGAATGGTTACTTTCTGTTTTCAACAAGAGAGCCGGGAAGTGCCCATTTCTGGATAGAGCTTTTTGTGTCTGTATTTTGCAAATTTGCAGTGCCTCTGTTTTTGGCAATATCAGGTGCGCTTCTTTTGGCAAAAGAGGATGAACCGCTCAGTGTGATATATAAGAAGAGATTTCCCAGAATTTTACTGGTGCTTTTACTTAGCTCGTTGCTGTATTATTATTGGACATGTGTAGTGATCAAGGGCGCAGCTTTCAGCTGGAGGCTATTTTGGCTGAATGTATATGGAAATATGTTTTCCACCCATCTTTGGTATTTATATGCTTACCTGGCATTTCTGATGAGTTTACCGATGCTTCGGGCCATGGTAAATCATATGGAAACAAAGCATTTTTATTACATGTTCGGGTTGGCAGTCTTTTTTCAGGGATTACTTCCGTCTATTGAATATTTGCTGAATGGATTGGAAATTTCACTCAATGATTACACAAAGCTTGGATGGCTTACGGTGCAGATTATTTGCTTCCCTTGTTTGGGATATTTTCTGGAGTATCGGGTGAAACTGGAGAAACCTAAGAAAGCCCTTTTAGGCATTTGGGGCTTGAACATTTTATTGATTGGGCTAACCTGTTACCTCACATATCGAAAGATTGTTTTGACCGGAGATTGTAATGAGTTTGTTTCACAGCAGTTCCATGAATATTTTGTGTTGGTAAACTGTGTGGCAGTTTTCCTGACAGTGAAGTATTTGTTTAAAAACAGAACACTACCGAAGATGGTCGAAAAAGTTATTCTTTCTGTGGCAAGCTGCTGCTTTGGGATTTATATTATTCACATCATCATACGAGATTTGGACGAAAAAGTGGGCATATACAACAGCTTGATTCGTCATGGCGTGGAAGGACTTTTGGCAGCATTCCTTTTCTCGGCTGTGATTTTTGTGATCAGTTATGTCGTGATTTTTGCGGCCAGACTGATTCCGGGAATGAAGAAGCTGATTTGATTTTGGAAAAGAAGTGATTGGCACATATGATACAGAATGCTGCATATGGGCTGTAAGGAAATAGTGATTACTTTGAAACTAGGGATAAAAGGAGAAATGAAGAAACATGAGTACAAACGAAACACAGATGCAGGTATCTCTGATGAATGCAGCAGATACGCTGATGAGTAACTATGAAAACGGAACAGCTGCAAAGGCTGTGAAACCTGTTGCCAAAATCTTTGTAGCAGCAATCATGGCAGGTATGTTTATTGCCTTTGGCGGCAGCAGCAGTAATGTGGCTGTATTTGGAATTGAAAATGTGGGTCTGGCAAGAACTCTTGCAGGCTGTATTTTCCCGGTAGGCCTGATGCTGATCGTGCTGGTGGGCGGTGAACTTTCTACCGGAAACTGTATGATGATCGGTGGTGTGATGACCGGTCGTATTAAAGCGATGCAGATGATCCGTGTGCTGGTAACAGTTTATCTGGGAAATCTGGTAGGTTCTCTGATCGTTTCATTTTTAGCATATTATTCCGGGCAGTGGAAATATGGTGCAGGTGCACTTGGTGCTTATACCATTAAAGTTGCATTCGGTAAGCTGAACCTTTCTTTTGGAACAGCAGTAGCATCCGGTATTTTATGCAATATTCTGGTATGTGTAGCAGTTCTGATGGCAAGTGCTTCTAAGGATGCAGTTGGCAAAATATTTGGCTGTTTCTTCCCAATCTGGGCATTTGTAATTGCCGGTTATGAACACTGTGTTGCTAATATGTATTACATTCCGGCAGGTATCATCGCAGCGGCTGATCCGGCATTTGCGCAGAAGGCAATGGAACTTTATGGTTACACAGCGGAAGATCTGGCTATGCTGAATCCGGTTAACATGATCGTAAACAATCTGATTCCGGTTACCATCGGTAACATCATTGGCGGTATGTTGTTTGTTGCAGTACCATATGTTTACCTATATAACAAGAAAGCAAAATAGAATTTGGTACGATTTGTATCGAGAAGTAACATTGTTTGTATCTGACAGAAAATAGCTATAGCGGAAAGGGTCATGGGCTATGGATAAATTACATATTTTAAAAGAAAAAATGGTTCATTTTTATCATGGAGATCCGGGCAGAATCCATCATTTTTTGAAGGTACACAGCTTTTCCAAGTGGATCGGTGAAGAAGAGGGATTGGATGCAAGAACCCAGGAAATACTGGAAGCCACTGCCTTTGTCCATGATATCGGGATCCGTATTGCAGAAGAAAAATACGGAAGTTGTGCCGGCCCATTGCAGGAAAAAGAAGGTCCGGCAGCTGCAAAAGCGATGCTGGAAGAAATCGGATATGATGAGAAATTGATTGATAGAGTGTGCTACATCGTGGGGCATCATCACACCTACACCAATATCGACGGAATCGATTATCAGATTCTGGTGGAAGCAGATTTCCTGGTAAATCTGTATGAAGGAAATGAAAGTCATGAAGCAGCGCTGACTGCATATCGTAAGATTTTCAAAACAGAAGCCGGTAAGAAAATGTGCCGAGAGTTATATTGTATCGAAGAGTAATAGGATTATATATATAATAGGATTACGTATTTTTTGTATCCGATGAATTCCCGACCTGTATTGGGATTGTGAATGATATAAATTGATTTGATGTGTTGAAAAAATGGCGTGGAGGCAGGTTGCATGAGGATATCAACAAAGGGACGTTATGCTCTGAGCGTTATGATCGATCTGGCGCAGCATGGCGAGGAAGGTTATATTTCCTTAAAGGATATTTCAGAACGCCAGAATCTTTCCATGAAATATTTGGAAACTATTGTTGCCATGTTGAATAAGGCAGGTATGTTAGATTCTTTTCGTGGAAAAAATGGTGGTTATAAATTGAATAAACCGTTACAGGAGTATACGGTGGGAACCATATTGAAGCTGACAGAGGGGTCTCTGGCACCGGTTTCCTGTTTGGAAGAGGGACATGCCTGTTGTGATAAAGAACAGGAATGCATTACTTATCCCATGTGGAAGAAACTGGATGAGATGATCGATGCCTATCTGGAAAGTGTTACGTTAGAGGATTTGCTGAGACAGGAAGGCTCTCCTCATACCTGTAAATCCTGTGATAGCTGTGGGAAGTGATTGGTTGGAACAGAGTATATTTGGAATAGAATGTGTTTGGAAATACCGCTTTTCTTAGGAAAGGCGGTGCTTTTTATACTCCTACTTGACGAACTTCATAGATAGTGCTAGTATATTCCTACAAGTTTAGTGGGAATTTGAAACGATTCTGAGCCATGCAAAATATTTGAAAGGTGAACATCACGCTTGCGTGAATGGGATTTTGAATCGTTACACAATATAAATAAGGAGTATCGATCATGAGAGTTTATGCAGATAATGCGGCGACCACACAGATGACACCGGAAGTTCTGGATGCAATGTATACTTGTATGAAAGAAACCTATGGCAATCCGTCCAGTCTTCATACGGTTGGTCAAAAGGCGGCTGAAGTTTTATTAGATGCCAGAGAAAGAGTGGCAAAATGTCTTGGAGCAGATCCAAAGGAAATCATTTTTACATCCGGTGGCAGCGAGGCGGATAATCAGGCTATCATCAGTGCAGCAAAGCTGGGGGAAAGAAAAGGCAAAAAGCATATTATTTCGACTGCCTTTGAACATCACGCAGTACTTCATACGCTGAACAAATTGGAAAAAGAAGGGTTTGAAATTACTCTTCTGGATGTTCATGAGAATGGTCTGGTCACAGCAGAAGAAGTAAAAAATGCTATTCGTGAGGATACTGCACTGGTAACGATCATGTTTGCCAATAATGAGATCGGAACCATTCAGCCGATTCGGGAAATCGGTGCAGTCTGCCGGGAAGCAGGTGTGCTGTTCCATACCGATGCGGTGCAGGCAGCAGGCCATCTGGCAATTGATGTAGTGGACATGAATATTGACATGCTTTCCCTGTCTGCTCACAAATTCCATGGACCGAAAGGTGTTGGGGTTTTATATGTAAAAAAAGGAATCCTGCTTACCAACATCATTGAGGGCGGAGCCCAGGAAAGAGGAAAACGTGCAGGTACAGAAAACATTCCCGGTATTGTGGGAATGGCAAAAGCATTGGAGCTTGCAGTAGCAAAAATTCCGGAAAATGCAGCTTATGTATCAGCGCTTCGTGATAAACTGATTGATGGATTACAAAAGATTCCACATTCCAAATTAAATGGGGACCCGGTAAAACGTCTTCCGGGTAATGTAAACTTCTGTTTTGAAGGAATCGAAGGAGAATCTCTGCTTCTGCTTTTGGATATGAAGGGAATCGAAGCTTCTTCCGGTTCTGCATGTACTTCCGGTTCTTTGGACCCAAGCCATGTACTTCTTGCGCTTGGCTTACCTCACGAGGTGGCACACGGTTCTCTCAGATTATCTCTTTCCGAGATGACTACGGAGGAGCAAGTGGACTATATGTTACAGGAGATTCCCGGAGTGGTAGAATATCTGAGAAATATGTCTCCGGTATGGGATGAACTGGAGAAAGGAGAGCGTAAACATGTTATATAGTGAAAAAGTTATGGATCATTTTCAGAATCCAAGAAATGTAGGAAAAATAGATGATGCGGATGGTATCGGTGAAGTAGGTAACGCAAAATGCGGCGATATCATGAGAATGTACATTAAAGTAAAAGATAACATCATTACCGATGTAAAATTCAACACTTTTGGATGTGGTTCTGCGATTGCTACCAGTTCCATTGCCACGGAAATGATTAAGGGAAAACCTATTGATGAGGCACTGAAATTGACTAACAAGGCAGTGGTGGAAGCGCTGGATGGACTTCCGGCCCACAAGATTCACTGCTCCGTACTGGCAGAAGAAGCTGTGAAAGCAGCAGTGAAGGATTATTATGACAAAAAAAGAGAGAGTCATATCAACAATAGAAGGAAGGA
>CAMFGH010000085.1 GCA_945949875.1 uncultured bacterium | reverse complement strand
CCCCTGTTTTAGAGGATAAGGAAAAGGTGATTGCAAGAATACATGAGGCAGAAAAAGATAAAAACATTACTATTAAGTGCTCTGGAAGGTGGAAGATGAAGATATATTTATGGTATAAATGATAAAGAGGAAGCAGACAATATTTCAGTCTGATAATAACAAGCGGCTATCGCGAGGATAACAAGAAGGATAGCAAAAGATATCAAAGGGGGATTTCTATGAACTATGGATTTTTGAGTATACTGCCATCGCTTTTTGCAATCGTACTGGCACTGACAACCAAAAATGTATTTCTGGCACTTCTCATAGCACTTTTATTAGGCAATTTTTTCCTGGCGAATTTTAATCTGATCGGAATGCTGATTGGGACGAAAGAGATGATTGTAAATGTATTTTCTTCGGCTTCCAGCACTTCTATTATTATCATTCTGACGCTGCTTGGCGGTATGTTTTATATGATTGAAGCAGCTGGTGGTCTGAAGGGATTTACGACGCTGATGATTGAAAAAAGAAGCGTCATCAAATCCCGGGTGGGAGCGGAGCTCTTTACATGGCTGGTAGGCATTCTGGTATTTATTGATGGTACCTTAAGTGTGATGATTACCGGTTCCATTTCCAGACCCCTGACAAAGGCTTTCCATATATCACCGGAAAAGACAGCGTGGATTGTGCATTCCACCGCAACGCCCCTGTCTATTTTGATTCCCATTGCAGCGTACGGTCCTTACATTGCCGGTTTTATCGAGGCCCAGGGAATCACAAATCCGACTCAGCAGATGGTACAAGGTATCTTCTTTAACTTTTATTGTCTGTTAGCTGTATTTGGAGTAGCTGTTTTTATTTTGACCCGTTTTGATTTTGGTCCCATGAAAAGAGCAGAAGCAGAGTATGTGGCCCAAAACGTTCCCATTGTCAAGACCGTGGAAAAGACAAAAACCGACGAAGATGTCACAGGAAAAGCCCGTTATCTTCTAATTCCTATGCTTTTCATGATTGCAGTTACTGTTGCCTATATTTTATATAGTGGAGAAGGCAACATGATAAACGGAGATGCTGAAACAGGTCTGATTTTCGGAATCGCTACCGGATGCCTTTATTTGATGGTGGCACTGGCTGTTACGAAAAAGGCCACTTTGAAAGAGAGCACTGAAAATCTGTTTACCGGTTGCGGGAATATGTTTGGCATTGTGGTCATCATGGTAATGGCCTATGCTTTCAGTAATCTGCTGGGTGAACTGGGAACTGCAGATTATTTGTCCGGCGTTTTGATCAGGTTGCTGAACCCGACTATTTTTACGCCAATTGCTTTTCTTCTAACCTGCCTGCTTTCCTTTTCGACAGGGACCAGTGCAGGAACCATTGCCATTATGATGCCCCTGATGCTTCCTATGGCATTATCACTGAATGTTCCGATTCCTATGATTGTAGGTGCAGTGGCCGGAGGTGCAGTCTTTGGTGATCATACTTCACCTATTTCGGATACTACCATTATGGCCTGCTCATCCACGGGTTGTGATGTTGTGTCCCATGTCAAGACGCAGCTTCCTTATGCTCTGTGTTTTGCTGTAGCAGCTTGTGCTTTGTATCTTGTGGTTGGATTTTTTTATTAGAAGAGAAAACTCGTCAAAATAAATAATATTAAGAAATTTGCCCTCAACTATTGTGTTGGGGGCATTTTGTTGCCACATCTGTAACCTTTCACCTGCTTTTTCCATCTAATAAGTAGATGATAAAAACATCATACAAACCTATGGGACAAAATTTGGAGGAACAAGGATGACGAAAGAAGAATTTGCGGATTCTGTTTTTCAGGCTGAAAAAGTATGTACCGTGTTGCAAAGTCAATTCTTCACCAGGATGAAGATTGCGCAGATGCCATACAAAGTGCAATTCTAAACGCATATGAAAAGCTGGATACGCTGAGAAATGAAAAGTTTTTCAAAACCTGGCTGACGAGAATTCTGATAAATGAATGTTATAAAATACTTCGCAGTAGTAAAGAACAGATTCCCTTTGAACCGTATATGGCTGAGCAAAACCGGGAGAAAAACAGTTCGGATCTATACGAAAAGTTGATGGAACTGGATGAGAAATATCGAATTCCTTTTGTCCTATTCCATGTAGAGGGATATTCTATTCAGGAAATCCATTAAGTCAGTATTTCCCATATAAAATGGCAGTGTCTGAAGATGGAACATTATACTTAAAATTCCGTGGTTTTTCTGAGAAAAATGTGCTGGCATATGTTTTTGATAAGCAAGGTGTTTATAAAGGCAGAGTGGAGTCAGAGGATGATGTTGTTTCTGACTGGAGCGCAATGTGTATTGGCCGAGATAGTTATTTGTATATGCTGGGAAAAAGTAAAAATACAAATCAGTTGGAACTACTGAAAGTTGATAGGGACACATTATTCATCGAGAAGACGACGGAACTAATCAGTGCAGAGGTGACAGTATTTTTTGATGACATGGTACAGATAAGTAAAAATGAATTTATGTTAACCGGATATGATGGGATTTGCATCACGGATGCAGACACAGGAGACATACAATGTACAATTCATGGTTATGATGAGAAATGGTTTGATGAAGGAGCGAAATTTGCATGCATAGACGAAAATAATCTGGTGATTCTGAAAAGAGGCATAGCGGACGAAGATGGTGTAATGGGAAATTCTGAGCTGATTTATTTGCGTAGAAAATAGAGATTTATCTAATAGAATGTAAGAGTTATTTCAAAGAGATGTGGCTAAGACTAATTTCGTATAAGAAATGTCACCAATATAAATTGCTTATTGACAGGATAGTCTACACATAGTAGACTCGTATTAAGGAAGGTCGACTGATTGTAGACTAAAAGGAGATATGGAAATGGAAGAATTAAGACTGGGAGTCGTTGAGACTCAGTTTGCAGACATCATATGGAATAATGAACCGCTCACATCGGGAGAGTTAGTGAAACTCGCTGAAAAGCAGCTTGGCTGGAAGAAATCTACGACTTATACCATGCTTAAGAGACTGAGTGAGAGAGGGCTCTTTCGAAATGAGAAAGGAATGGTATCCTCGTTGATGACGAAGCAAGAATTTGAAGCAGCTCAAAGTGAAAAGTTTGTGGAAAATACATTTCGTGGTTCCCTCCCTGCATTTCTTGCTGCATTTACCTCGCGTAAAAATCTGTCTCCGGAAGACATTACAGAAATTCAAAAGATGATTGACCGGTTTAAGGAGGGGGATTTGTAATGAATGAACTCTTTGTGGCAATCCTGAACATGAGCCTCAAGGCCAGCGTTTTGGTTGTGATGATCGTGGTATTACGGTTGGTTTTTAAAAATGCACCAAAGTGGATTCGCTGTTTCATATGGAGTTTGGTTGCAATAAGATTAGTATGTCCGATTTCATTCGAGAGCAATTTATCTGTTTTTAACTTGTTGAAAAATGAGAATACGAAGCAGACGGAGTTTTTTCAATATAATGAGATGCCGGAAAAGCCAAAAGTTGAGTTTTTCGTTCCGGTGCTGCAATCGGATGTCGCCGGAGATTCCGGTCTCTCCGTTACACAGTGCCGGATCACCGGCTATATACCTGTGCTCACTATAAAATGGATTTTGGGAATGGCTTGTATGCTGGTATATGCTGTTGCCGGTTATCTGGGTATTTACAAAAAGGTTCGTTTCGCCATAAGAGATGAAAGCAATGTGTATGTCTGCGATGAAATTGATACGCCATTTATTCTTGGTATTATCAAGCCAAAGATTTATGTGCCCTCATCTTTAAGGAAACAGACCCTTGAAAGTGTCCTTGCACATGAAAGAGCGCACCTGAACAGAGGGGATCATATTTGGAAACCTTTTGCATTTATTTTGCTGACGATTTATTGGTTTAATCCGGTAATATGGATGGCGTATGTTCTGTTTTGCAGGGATATGGAATTGGCATGCGATGAAAAAGTAATTAAAGGTGTGGATAAGGATTCCATCGTATCCTATTCGAATGCGCTGCTGGAATGTACTGTGCCGAAAAAAGTGATTCCGGCTTGTCCACTTGCTTTTGGGGAGGTAGGCGTGAAACAAAGGATTCGTTCTGTACTAAATTATAAAAAGCCGCCATTTTGGACTGTTATTAGTGCGATTGCGGCTGTGATAGTTGTAGCAGTCTGTTTTTTGACAAATGCCAGGTATGAAGAGAATGGCACTACAAAGCCTGATGAAGAGACTAACGCTGTGGAGCATACTGATGAGTTGGATTCTTATAGCGAAGTGACCAAGGATGTTGATTCATCAAAAGAGAACTTAGAAACTGATTTGAGCGGGGGTCCCGGAACGGATTCCAATGATGGGACAACCTATATTGATCCCAATGAAATCGAAGTCAATACTGCAGACAATGTTGTAGAACAGATGCTTTGGCCTACCATTAGCAAAGAAATCAGTGACCGAAGATCCACAACTTATGGTGATGGTATACAATATTCCGTGAACATTCCCGGTTCTGTAGGAGATCCGGTCTATGCAGTAGCTGATGGGATTATTATAAAAAATACATTCGATGAGAATCTTGGTAATGTTATCTTTCTTCAAACAGATGCCGGCTATACATGTGTATATGGGCATTTGGATGAAATGTATGTGGAAGAGGGGCAGAAGGTAAAAGAGGGAGATGTCATTGCTACTTTGGGAAATACAGGAAAATCAACAGGACCTAATCTTGGATTTTCGGTTTCTTGTGTTTTTTGAGTACAAAAAGTGCCTGACCGTGTATAATGGATATATCAGAGTTGGTGCTACTTGATTCACCAGCTCTTCGGAAGACAGGTCACTACAACAGGAAAAAAGAACATGGGCAGGATAGTACAGAAGAAAATTGCATACATAAAATTATTTATATTGTTTTCTATCCTCGTTATCATCCCGGTCATCCTGTATTTCACCTGCAGAGAGACACTGTTCAACAAGGAATGGCTAAAGAGACTGCCGGAGTTGCTTTCGGATGAGCCCTTTACCGCGATTGTGATTCTGACAGGTTTACAGATTCTTCAGGTTGTCATCTGTTTTCTTCCGGGACAGCCCATTCAGTTTGTGGCCAGCTATATGTTTGGAACCCTTGGTGGTTATCTGATTTCCATCACCGGTGCAGTCATCGGGGCTTTTATTTCCTTTTACCTGGCCAAAGTGCTGGGAGTTGATGCAGTGAAACTGCTGTTTGGCAAAGATAAGGTTGAGAATTATAAACGTAAAATAAACTGCGGCAGAGGACTTTTGATGGTTCTTTTGATTTATCTGATTCCGGGGTTGCCGAAAGATCTGATCGGATATGTGGCTGGGATATCAGAAATGCATGTTTTGCCATTTCTGCTGGTGTCTTCTATAGGACGAACCCCACCCATGTTTGGAAGCCTGCTGATCGGAGCAAGCTTTCAGGAAAAAAGATATGGTGTAATCGTGATTTTGGCAATATTATGTATTGGGATTCTTGGAGCATGCTGGCTTAGAAGAAAAAAACTGATTGCATATCTGGACCACCTTGAAGGGGTGGATGAGGAAGGAAAGAACCTATGAAAACAAAAATTGCAGAGTGTATGAATGTTTTAGGAGCTTTTTGCGGAAAGCGGGATGTGGCATCTTTGACCAAAGGAGAACTGCGTAAAACATATGGAATCGAGCAGGCTGATGTGATGGTGCTGTTTGGAGGAAGTATTTTGTGTGGCGGGGATGTCCTTGCTGCGGCAATCCGGGAGGGAATTGCCGGACATTATCTGATCGTAGGCGGTGAGGGGCATACTACACAAACCTTGCGGGATAAAGTACATGCAGAATTCCCTCAGATCCAGACAGATGGACTGCCGGAAGCAAAGGTATTTGAGGCCTATCTGAAGGGAAAATATGGATTGCAGGTGGACTATCTGGAGTGCGATTCTACCAACTGCGGGAATAATATTACTTATATGCTTCGTACGCTTAAGGAAAATCAGATTTTCTGGAACAGTATCATCTTAACTCAGGATGCCACCATGCAGCATCGTATGGAGGCAGGCCTTAGAAAACAGCTGGACCATCCGGAAGAGTATACCATCATCAATTATGCTGCCTACCAGGCCCATGTAGTAAATGGAGAAAATGGTCTGGCTTATTCGGAAGACATCCATGGCATGTGGGACATGGACCGTTATCTTACCCTTCTAATGGGAGAGATTCCCCGGCTTTCCGATGATGTAAACGGATATGGACCAAAGGGAAAAGGCTTTATTGCCCATGTGGACATTCCGGAGGAGGTTAGAAAAGCTTTTGAACTGCTGAATAGCGAGTATGAAGGCCATGTACGGGAAGCAAACTCTGCCTATGCATCCAGCGCTTGTTAGCAAAATCAAGTTTACAACGAACTAACTTTGAGCTATATTTATAGATAAGAATTTTACATTCAAAGGAGGATAAATCATGCCAAACAAATATGTAGGAACACAGACAGAGAAGAATCTGGAGGCGGCTTTTGCAGGGGAGTCCCAGGCAAGAAATAAGTATACATATTTTGCATCCAAAGCAAAAAAAGAAGGATATGAACAGATTGCAGCACTTTTCTTAAAAACAGCTGATAACGAAAAAGAACATGCAAAAATGTGGTTCAAAGAATTAAACGGTATCGGAGATACCAAAGAAAATCTTGCAGCCGCAGCTGACGGTGAGAATTACGAATGGACCGATATGTATGAAGGCTTTGCAAACACAGCAGAAGCAGAAGGCTTCCCGGAACTTGCAGAAAAATTCCGTGGTGTAGCAGCCATTGAAAAAGCACACGAAGAAAGATACCGCAAACTTCTTCAGAATGTGGAAATGAAGGAAGTATTTGCAAAGAGTGAAGTAAAGGTATGGGAGTGCCGCAACTGCGGACATATCGTAGTAGGAACAAACGCACCTGAAGTTTGTCCGGTTTGTGCTCATCCACAGAGCTACTTTGAATTAAGAGAAGAGAATTACTAAAAGAAAATTACTTAAAAGAGGGGACAGCTGGAGAGCGGTCCCTTCTTTTGCTAACAGAACTCTGAAAAAAGACTTAAAAGAGAAATCAGGAAAGTGAATGACCATGATGGATATGAATGCAATTATAAATCAGCTGGATGCTTTATATACGGAAGGAAAGATGCAGGAGGCTGAAGCCTTTATGGAAGAGCAGTATGACATGGCTATGGCTTCCGGCCAGGATGGTGTCGCACTGGGGATTTTGAATGAACAGCTGGGCTTTTATCGTGTGATGACACAGCATGAAAAAGCATTACAGACGATCAGCAGAGTGAAAAATCTGCTGGAAAAGATGGGCCTTTCGGGAACCATTGAAGAAGGTACCACACTCCTCAACGTGGCTACTGTGTATCGTGCCATGGGGAAATATGGGGAAGCAGAAGCGTGCTATCTTACTGTGGAGGACATTTACAAGCAGAAGCTGGATGGAGCGGATTACCGGATGGCCGGCTTATATAATAATATGAGCCTTTTGCAGCAGGAACAGGGAAAAGAGGAGCTGGCAGCAACGTATCTGAAAAAGGCATTATCTATCATTGGGCAGATTCCGGGATCGGAAATACAAACCGCAGTCACCTATACCAATCTGGGACAGGCATACTGCAGAATGGGAAAGTGGGAGCTGGCAAAATCCCAGCTGGATGCAGCGGAAAAGATTTTCACGGAAGTGGATGTAAATGACGAGCATTATGCCGGATTGGCATCTGCACTGGGCTACTGGTATCTGGAACAGGAAGACTATGAGAGGTCGATCTGCTATTACGAGAAAGCATTGCTGAATGTTTATCAGTGCTATGGCATAACGGAGAATTTTAAAAATATCCAGAAAGACCTGAAAGTAGCCTACAGGCGCAGTGGCGAGCCGGAATACAAATCCATGCTGGATGTCTGCCGGGCTTATTATGAAAAATACGGAAAGCCCATGATTCACGAGCAGTTTGGGGAGTATGAGGATCAAATTGCAGTGGGACTGTGTGGCGAAGGCTCCGAATGTTTTGGGATGGAAGATGAAATCTCACTGGATCACGATTGCGGTCCCGGATTTGCACTATGGGTAACAGATTCGGTGTCTGCAGAAATCGGTGAAGCACTGCAGGAGGCATATGATGAACTGCCCAAGGTATTTGCAGGATATATTCGTGTGGATACAGCCCAGGGAAATGGAAGGTGCGGTGTCTGCAGAATCGGTGATTTTTATAAAAGGGTTCTGGGAGGAAAGGACATCCCTGAGTCGGAGCAGGAATGGAATGAGATAGAAGAATCCGCATTTGCTACTGCAGTAAATGGCCAGATTTTTACAGACCCCGCCGGAATTTTTACAGAAAAAAGAGAGCAGCTTTTGCAGTATTATCCGGACTTTGTCTGGCTGGAAAAGCTGGCAAGGGAGCTGATCTATGCAGCCCAGACCGGACAGTATAATTATGGCAGGGCAATGGCTAGAGGAGATTATGTTACTGCTTCCCTTGCACTTTCGGAATATATGAAAAGCATCATGCATGTGGTATTCCTTTTAAATAAGAAGTATGCACCTTACTATAAATGGCAGCATGCCATGGTGAAAAAGCTCGCTGTGTTGCCGGAAGTCGGGGATATTCTGGAAGCGGTCTGCGATATGCCATCCCAGAGAGAAGCATGGAAGGACTACACATACAATGGAACCCCCAACCCAAAGGATATGATTGCGCAGACCATCGAGATCGTTGCAAAGCTTGTTGTGCACACCCTGCAGGAAATGGGATTGTCGGGCAGTCCGGATCCTTATCTGGAAGTGCAGGGGCAGGAGGTCATAAGACATATGTATAGCAGGGCTGAAACCGCAACAGAGCCAGATAGCATCGCAGAAACCGCAGCAGAGCCAGATGGCAGGGCAGAAGTTAGAATAGAGAATAGGGCAGGAGAGGAAACAAGAATGGAAAATAGAACAATCGAGGAAACCGAAATGAATCAGGAACCCACCAGAGAGCAGCTGATCGATGAGATCGTCCGTTTCGAGTGGATGGAATTTGATCTGGTCAAAAATGAGGGTGGCAGAGCAGGCTGCCAGAATGACTGGAGCACCTTTTCCATTATGAGAAAGAGCCAGTATATGACCTGGACCGATGATATGCTGCATGAATATCTCTGGCATCTGAATGATTCCTGGAAAAAAGGAAGAAACCTGATTACAGAAAAATACGGACGTATGATGGAAAGCACTGCTCCGGAGAGATATGCCGAGATAAAAGATGCCTTTCCGGCGCTTTCGGAAGAGAGAATTCAGATCATGGAGTCTATCATAAAAATACAGGTGGACTGGATGGAGGAGTTTGCAAAGGATTATCCGAAAATGGCAGGAAATGCCCGCCTCATTCACACCTATGAAGACACCCCATATGAGACTTCTTATGAAACTTATCTGAGGGGCGAGTTGGGCACCTACTCCGAGGAACTTTTGAATTTATATGCCCGGTTTATCGTTGCCCTTTCCGGAGAACATAAGAATCTGGCTTATATGACCATGGACAATACAGCAAAACTATATGGTTATGAAAATGTTGAAGATGCAGAAAGGCGGCTGCTGTAAAACAGGGGATTAAACACCTTATGTATCGAAAAATGATTTATACGACATATTATCTTCATAAATGTCTGAAAAATGTAGAAAAATTAGCAAAAAGTGTATGATTTTTTGTAAACCACTGATACAATGAAAGCATGATCAAACCGTGGAAGGGGGAGAAGGCGTGCTGAGAGTTTTACTTATACTTCAGTGTATCAGCGTTACATTGCTGGGATTGGAAAGTATATATATTTTTTTGGAATGGAAAACGAAGCAGCAATCCCATCTTTTCCTATACTGTGTGGCGGCATTGATTAATAACCTGGGCTATTTGATGGAGATGACAGCGGAAACTGCCAGGGAAGCCATGAGAGGAGTGCAATTCTGCTATTTTGGAAAAGTCTGGATTCCGCTTTCCTTCTTTGTCATGGTAATGGAAATGTGCGAAATAAAATTGCCGAAAAAGGTTTACGCCATTCTGGCAGCAATTCACAGCTCCATTTTTATTCTGGTACTTACCAGTTCGAGACATTCTTTGTATTATGCAACAAAAACATATGTAAGTGATGGCTTTTTCCCACATTATGTATTTGGACATTCCATGATATATAACAGCTATATGCTGCTGGTCGAAAGCTATATCGTGGTAGGATTTTTCGTGCTGATCAGGAGACTTCAGCAGGAGCTGAGTAAAAAATATAAAAGAACATTATGGTATTTCTTCGCAGCAACGGTTGTCATGTCTCTTGGATTTGCATTATGTATGATAAATCTTGTTCCGGGATACGATACGACCTGTATTGGGTATCTGATTGCCAGCATCATTATGTTTGTTGCCATATTTAAGCATAAGATCATGGATACACTTTCCCTGGTTCGGGATTATGTTGCGGATACTCTTTCGGAAGGGCTTGTGGCAGTCAATCGAAACGGAAGAGTAATCTATTATAATGACTCCATGAAAAAAATATATCCTGATATTGAGGTGACAAACTATAAACAGTCAAGAGATTTTTGAAAGATTTTTTGATTTG
>CAMFGH010000084.1 GCA_945949875.1 uncultured bacterium | reverse complement strand
TCTTAAAATGCAAAGACAAAAGGGCTATCCTATGGACAAAAGGAACGTCCCCGCTGCGCTACCGAAATACCCGTCTTATCATCTCAAGGCATATGATATAAGCCAGAATCCCCATCATCCAGAAACCGGCAATTATCAGGGATTTATCATGATGCTGATAGTAATTGTACTGTGAAATGGTCTGGGCGGCCTCATTTCCATATGGAATATTGTCTATACAGAAAAGGCTATTTTCCGGTGCCTGATCCTCCACATATTCTGTGTACATCACCTTCCATTCAGAAGAGGGATCCTGGGGAGAAGTTATGTTCCAAAAATAAGTCCGGCCCGGTTCCATTTTTTGGTTCACTACAATATCATAATATGTTGCGGCTTCCATTTCACTTAATGCAATGTCACGGGTAAAAAGTACATTCCCGGATTCTTCACATAATGAAAAAGTAACCGTTTCACCGGTTGCTTTTTCTTCATCAAATTCTGCAGCTATCTGAATACTGTACAAACGGGGAAGCTGCGGTACAAAATACTGTGTGGCCACCGACTGACTGGACAGCACTTCCGTCGAGGTGTATCTGCTGCTCAAAGTTTTACTCAGAAAAAAGTCATGGAAAACATATCCGGGATATGCTGCCCAAATATAAACCAGTAATATGATTGTCAGGATTCCGGTTACAATCCATCTTGCAATATCTTTTTTTCGGAGTGGACCTCTTTTTATGGTTATCATATGTTCCTCCAACAAATGGTAATGACAAAACATTTTGCCCATGCTAGAATTGTAAAGAGCAAAAAGCCGGTTTTATAGCTAAAATCAGGCATTTCAAGGGGGCAATATGAAAAAAATCCTGTATAAAAATTTCTATTATGTTGTTCTGTCTATTGTTATTCTATTTGCATTTTTCCTGAGAGCCTATCGTTTAGCTGGAATCCCGGATATTATATACATTGATGAAGCCAGTTTGGGATATAATGCCTGGTGTATCGCGCATTATGGAGTGGACAGATATCTCAATCAGATGCCCTTTTATGCACAAAATTTTGAAGGGGGACAGAGTCCTCTTTATACGTATGGAGTTGTTCTTCTCATCAAAACAATTGGCAGGGGAAATGTTTCTTTGTTATTGGTCAGACTACCAGGCTTGATTTCCAGTATGTTAGTGGTGATTTTCGGATGTAAGAGCATATCGCTCCTGTTCCAAAACAGAAAAATCACCTTGATGAGTGCTATTCTTCTGGCGATTTGTCCGTATTTCATTATGCATGGACGTTTTGCCCTTGATTGCAATCTTATGCTTGGATGCTCTACAGTTGCACTCTATTTACTGGCAAAATATATTCAGACACAAAAACTGCCCAATCTGATTATGTGCGGTATTGCTTTTGGCATCGTTTTGTATTCTTATGCCTTAAGCTATTTTGTGGTTCCGCTTTTCCTGATTTTTAGTACTCTCTATATGCTATATACAAAAAAGATTACATTTCTTCGCAGCATTATATTGGCTGTTTGCGTATGTCTTACCGGGCTGCCTGTTATTATATTTGCCTGCAGCCTTCTTTTCCAGCTGGAGCCAATGAAATTCTTATGCTTTACAATATCTCCGGTTGCCACAGAACGCATGAATGATGTGGTCAGTTCCAATTTTCTGGAAAATGTAATAGATATCATCAAAATCACATTAACAAACAGTTTCTACCCATTAGACGCTGTTGACAAATTTTATACCATGTATTTAACATCAATCCCATTCATTATAGCAGGATTTTTTGTTTCTGTGAAACACTTTGCAGTTTCCCTTAGAAATCGCTGCTTTCATTATGGTGCATTGTATCTTATTTTTTATATATGTGGCTTGATAACAATTGGACTTGTTGGTACCCATTACATTTATCGTGCAAATTACTTCTTTATTTCCTATTTATATTTTTTGATATCCGGAATATATGCTGTTTATCAATTTGTGCATTCCTACAGGTATATTTTTATAGGAGTATTGGGGGCCAGCTATTTTATATGGGCTCTTTCATTTTTCCGATTCTATTATACAATGTACTCCTTGTCTGACATGTACACTTATCCGAATTCACTCTATTTCATACCGATAGAAGAAGCCATTATTTCTGCGCAAAATGACCCATCTATCGATGAAATCTATGTGGATTGCGTAAATACGGAAGAGTATTATTATTTCTATTTCCCGGTTTCTCCTTACGAAAAGGAAAGCTGGCATAATGAGGATGGAGGCCATGGACGTTATCATTTGCAAATAGACTATTATACTCCGATAGAAAGTCATAATGCATACATTGTCCGAAAGGAAAATCATGATTTTATATCAAATCTGTCCCTTTCCGGTTATGATTTTGACATGATCGAATATCAAAATTACTATATGTTTCATGTGTCGTAGTGGGAACGTCCCCACGACAACCCGCTGCTTTTCGTTGACAGCATTTCAACGATTAGATAAAATATATAAGGTTACAAAAGGGGAGAAAAGTAGCTTAAGTGTATGCACAAAGGAGGAAATATGTCACAGGAAGTACAAACAAAAGAAAAGAAAAAAGGGAAAGCACAGCATATAACACTTGCCATTTTTATAGGACTGGTATTGGGTATCCTGTTTGGTATTTTTATGCCGGGCAGATACGATGGACTTTTACCGGTGATTGATCTGATCAGCTCACTTTATATGAATGCACTGCGTATGATGATTTATCCGCTTGTATTCTGTTCCCTGATCGTAGGGATTCAGGGTATCGGCAGTGTATCTGCAACAGGACGGGTTGGTTTTCAGTCTGTTCTTTACTATTGCATGACAACATTATTTGCCAGCCTGCTTGGTCTGTTCCTGCCAAGAATGTTAGGGGTTGGTAAGGGAGTAAACATTACCATGGCAGAAGCAGATATTGAAGCAACACAGTTTACAAGCCTTCTGGATACGGTAAAGGGACTTATCCCATCCAATCCAATCGCCAGCTTTGCAAACGGGGATATGCTTCAGGTACTGGTATTTGCTATTATTATTGGTATCACATCACTTACAATCGGAAGTAAAGCAGAGCCTTTTGTAAAAGTATGTGAATCCATCAATGAAATCGCTATTAAGATTGTAACAGTGGTAATGTATTTTACACCAGTCGGTGTATTTTGTTCCATTGCCGGTGTGGTTTATGCAAACGGTACAGAGACCATTTTGGCACTGGCCGGTGTTTTGATTGCGCTTTATGTGACAATGCTTATATATGTAATCGTAATATATGGCGGTATGGTTAAACTGATCGGTAAGGTCAGCATGAGAGAGTTCTTCTCCAAGGTTATGCCGGCAGCACTGAATGCATTTGGCACATGCTCCAGTTCTGCAACGCTTCCGATTTCAAAGAAATGTGCGGATGAACTGGGGGTCCCAAATGAGATTTCATCTTTGTCTCTGCCCCTTGGAGCAACCATCAATATGGATGCGGTTTCCATTCTGATGTCCTTTATGATCGTATTCTTTGCCAACGCATGCGGTGTGGAAGTAAATTTTGGACTGATGGTTGTCATCATGCTGAGTAACACACTTCTTTCCATTGGTACACCAGGTGTTCCGGGTGGTGCCATTGCCAGTTTCGCAGCGCTTTCTGCCATCGCAGGCCTGCCGGCGGGTATTATGGGTGTGTATATCAGTGTAAACACACTTTGTGATATGGGAGCTACCTGTGCCAATGTGCTGGGTGACCTTGCCTGCTCAACAGCTATGAAAGAAACCGTGAAGTTAAACAAGGAAACTGCTGAATAAAAAATACATTGCACCAGATGCAGTGAAGGAGAAAAAATGCAGATAATGGATAAAGAAACATGGAAAAATGATCTTCCCGCATTTCGGGAAAAAACAGAAGCCTTTTATGCCGGTGAAGTAAAGATGGGAGAATATAAAGGATTCTCCGGATATTACGGAAGCTATGCACAGAAGGGTGGTAAAGCCAGCATGCTGCGTCTTCGTATGCCGGCCGGACGTGTGACCAAAGAAAAGCTGGCCTTTATTGCAGGGACGATTCGGAAATATCATGTCCCAAGGGCACATTTTACGACATGCCAGACCATACAGCTGCATGATCTGGATAAAGATATGGTTTACAACATCATGGAAGAAGCCATCGACAATGGAATCATAACCATTGGTGGTGGCGGTGATTTTCCAAGAAATGTAATGTGTTCTCCTTTATCAGGTGTGGAGAAAGAGGAGTATTTTGATGTGCTTCCTTATGCAGAGGCAGCCGGTGCTTTTCTGATGCAGTTCATCAAAGCAGAAAAAATGCCGAGAAAACTGAAAGTATGCTTCTCCAATTCTCCTGCGAACCTTACCCATGCAACCTTCCGTGATCTGGGGTTTGTGGCTACAGCAGAGAAGAAATTTGATGTGTACAGCGCAGGTGGACTTGGAAACAATCCACGTCTGGGTGTGAAAGTGGCAGAGGGTATCGATCCCGAGATGATCTGCTACTATATCAAAGCAATGTGGCTTACCTTCCGTGCTTATGGTGATTATGAAAATCGTGGACATGCACGTACCAGATATATGCAGGAAATTCTGGGTGGAGCAGAAGAATATAAAAAGGCTTATCTGGAAAAACTGCAGGAAGTTCTGGATAGCGGAGAAGATTTAAGAATCAAAGTAGAGGAAAAAACAACTGCCAAGAAAGGTGACGGAAGTGTCATTTCTGGGAATAGAATTATAGGGCAGAAACAGGATGGACTTTATACCGTAATCTGGCATCCGATTGGTGGACAGCCTTCTATGGACAGTCTGTGTGCACTCAGTGATATCATTGCTGATATGGAAGATGTGGAGATGCGTCTGTCACCGGATGAAGCAGCATATATTGTTAATTTAACCGGAACAGAAGCGGAAAAAGTTTTGAAGGCAACAGCAGACAGTGCGGAAACCATTTTTGAGACATCCGTCAGCTGTATCGGAGCAAGCACCTGCCAGGTTGGCGTAAGAGATTCCCAGGCACTTCTGCACGCCTGTGTGGATGGGGTAAGAAAAGCAGGAATTCCGGATGGCGCACTGCCACAGATTCACATTTCCGGATGCCCATCCTCCTGCGGAACCCATCAGGTTGGAAAAATCGGATTCCGGGGCGGCATGAAACGTGTGGATGGTAAACCGGCCTCTGCCTTTGTTATGGTAATTGCCGGTTGTGAAAAGCAGGGAGCAGAAGTATTGGGCACGGAAGTAGGTGCCATTCTGGAAGAAGAGATTCCGGAATTTCTGGTAAAACTGGGAAAAGCTGTAGCTGACAGCGGCCTGGATTATGATAGCTGGATTGCAAAAAACCGGACTCAGTTCGATGAGATCGCAGCTGAATATCTGGCTGAGAAGTAAATGAATGGTGAATCATATAGCATTTGATGAGAAGTAAATGAATGGTGAATCATATAGTATTTGCTGAGAAGCGATTTGAATAAGTAATTATGATTGAAACGGAAGTCCCGAAGGGGTATGGCTGATAAAGCCATATTCTTTCGGGATTTTTTTGTATAATAGGAAATTCCTTCTGCCGGAGGAATATATAATTGACAAAGGGCAAGAAACTGTGTTAGATTATTACCGACAGGTAGTCGGTCTGTAAAGGAGGAAGCATATGAGTACAGGTGAAAAAATGGGAGGATTTGGGAAATTTCTTCTTCTCTGGTCCGGAGAATTTATATCATCCATCGGAGGTGGATTAACAAGTTTTGGTCTGGGGGTATATGTATTTAACCAGACGGGAAGTGCAGCAAGTATGGCCCTTGTTACCCTTCTTGGTTTCCTGCCCACTATTTTATTGAGTGTACCTTCGGGAGGGCTGGCCGACCGCTATGACAGAAGAGTTTTGATGATGCTGGGAGATGGGTGTTCTGCGCTTGGAATCGGCTATATTCTATTTTGCATGCTCCGGGGCGGCGCGTCTCTTACACAAATCTGTGTGGGCGTTTTTATCAGTGCGGTATTTTCTTCTTTACTGGAGCCTTCTTATCGTGCGACAGTATCAGACCTGTTGACAAAAGAGGAGTTTTCCAAAGCAAGTGGGCTGGTAAGCCTGGCTGGAAGTGCAAGATACCTGATCTCTCCTGCACTGGCTGGAATCCTTCTTGCAGCTTATAACGTGAAGCTTTTGCTGGTACTGGACATAGGTACGTTCGTGTGGACCATTGCTTCCACTGCAGTTGTCAGACATGGAATTGAAACAAAAATAGATGAGGTCCGGGTACCGTTTATGGAAAGCATAAAAGAAGGATGGTCATCGGTACAGAAACGAAAAGGCATTTTCCTTCTGATTCTGGTTTCTTCAGTTATGACCCTGTTCCTTGGAGTATTCCAGGTCCTTGCAGAACCTCTGATCCTGGCCTTTGCAGACTCTAAAACACTGGGAATCGGTGAGACAGTGTGTGCCTGCGGTATGCTGGTATCCAGTCTGTTTTTGGGCATGTTTGGAATAAAAAAGAACTATACCGGAGTGCTGAGCCTGAGCCTTTCTCTGGCCGGTATATTTATGGTTTTCTTCGGAATCTGGGAAAATATATATCTGATCTGCATATTTGGATTTGCCTTTTTTGCCATGCTTCCTTTTGCAAATAATTGTCTGGATTATCTGGTGCGAACCAATATTCCGGATGAACTGCAGGGCAGAACCTGGGGATTTATTGGATTTCTGTCTCAGCTGGGATATGTCTTTGCGTACGGATTTTCAGGAATCCTTGCAGATATGGCCGGAATGATAAGCGGAAAGGGCGTCGGAAGAGGTGCTGCTTTTATGATCAAAGTATCCGGAATCCTGCTTGTGGTTGTGGCAGTCAGTCTGCTTGGAATGAAAAAGATCAAAGCATTAGAGCAGGGGAGTGAGATGCAGGTATCATAGAAATGGAAATGAAAGTTGAAAAAATGGAAGAAAAGGCAGAATTGTAAGAAAAGGCAGAATTGGAAGTAAGCGAAAGCAGAAATAAAAGCAAAAATGAAAGCAAAAACAGAAAGGAGCTTATGAAATGAAACAGAATATTTTTTCAAGGATGACTCTGTCTGCGTGGAAAAGAGACCAGTTTGGGCCCATGATTTTTTCCTGTTTTACTGCGATTACGGTCATGCTGTTTTCCCTTTCTATTCTGCTGATTTCCAATTTGACCGGAGCAATCGATCATTTGATGGAAATGGCAAAAACGCCGGATTTCCTGCAGATGCATACTGGGGAACTGGATCCTATTGAGATAGAAACATTTGTGAAGGGAAGACAGGATGTAGAAGACTGGCAGATCTGCCGCTTTTTAAATATAGAAAACAGTATCCTTTTTCTCGGAGAAAAAACACTGAAAGACAGTACTCAGGATAATGGGATTTGCGTTCAATCGAAAGGATTTGATCTGCTTCTTAACACAGAGAATCAGGAACCGGAGGTAGAGCCAGGAATGGTATGGGTTCCGGCGTGTTATCAGAAAAAATATGATGTGCAGGTGGGGGATTTATTTTATATCGGAAAAGAAACCCTTACGGTTGCCGGTTTTATCAGGGATTCCCAGATGAATTCCATGATGGCATCCTCCAAAAGATTTCTGGTTGAAGAAAGTGACTATGAACGACTGCAGAAGTATGGTTCGGAAGAATATCTGATTGAATTTCTGTTAAAGCCCCAGGCTGATATCGGAAGTTTTCAGACTGCCTATGAAAATGGGAATCTGCCGGGAAACGGACCCACCATTACCAGACCGTTGATTCGCATGATGAATGCTTTATCGGACGGAATCATGATCTTTATTCTGGTGTTGATCAGTCTGATGGTCCTGCTCATTTCCCTTGTGTGCATTCGTTTTATGCTTCTTACAAAAATGGAGGATGAAAAGAAAGAAGTAGGTTTGTTAAAGGCAGTAGGAATACCGAAAAAGGAAATCAGAGCCATGTTTATCCGGCGTTATGTCATTTTGACAGGAATCGGTACAGGGGTTGGATTTCTGACTTCTCTTCTGGTATCCCGCCCCTTATCAGAGCAGATGAGAAAGCTTTACGGAACCGGAGAGAATGGAATCAAGGTGCTTTTGATAGCAGCATTTGGCGCTGTGGTGCTGGCAGGGGTTATTTTACTTTATCTTTTCAGACTTCTGAAAAAACTAAATGAAATGACTGCAATTCAGGTGCTTGCCGGGCAATGTGATACAGGCAGAAAAAAGGACGGAATGTTCTGTATCTTCCTGGTGGCTGCTATTATGGTATTTCTGATGCTGGTTCCGGCGAATCTTTACAGTACTATGTCGTCGGAGCGGTTTGTAACTTATATGGGAATCGGAAACAGCCAGATTCGAATGGATATCCGTCAGACAGAGGATATTTCAGGCAAACAGGAGAATCTCAGGGAACTGCTGGAACAGGACGAAAGGGTAGAAAAATTCAGCATGTTCCAGACAAGTCAGATACCGGCACAGCTTTCTGATGGAGAGATGAGAAATCTGTTGGTAGAGCAGGGGGATCATACTATTTTCCCTGTTTCCTACAGTAAGGGAAAGGCACCTGTGAAGGCGGGAGAGATTGCACTTTCCTCCCTGCTGGCTCAGGATATGAATCTGGACGTGGGCGATACCGTCAGTTTGAAACCGGGAAATTCATATGAAGACTATGTGATCTGCGGAATTTATTCGGATATTACAAATGGCGGAAAATCAGCCAAGGTGAATTCCTATATTCAATATGATTCTCCGCAAATCATGTGGAGTATTGTGTATCTTACACTGGATCCGGAAGCAAGTCAGGAAGAGTGGAGGAAGGATTATCAGATAGAAGGCGTGGAGATCGCTGATATCCACGACCACATAGAAGGAACCTATGGGCAGACACTTTCCCAGATTGGCAAAGTATCTGTGATGATAAAACTGGTAGCTGCACTGATCATGATTCTGGTCATTGCATTGTTCCTACGCTTATTGGTTGCAAAGGAACGAATTCAGATATCGATGAAGAAAGCAATGGGATTTGTGTCCGGCGGTATCAGAAATACCTATCTGGTTCGGGCAGCCAGGTATATGATACCGGGAATCCTGGTTGGCATGGTGCTTGGAAATTTTGCCGGGGAACAGTTATGCGGCATGGCGCTGCAGTCACTTGGAGCAGATGGCTTCCGGTTTGTGGTGAATCCCTGGGAAGCTGTCTGTATCATACCGGCTCTGGCTTTGGCAGCAGGACTTGCGGCGATGTATATTGGAACAAGAGAAATCCGGAATATAAGACCGGTGGAATGTTTGCAGGGAAGGGAATAGAGATGATTAAAACGACAGGTATCAAGAAAGCGAATATTTTACAGGGGATTGATTTTGCCATGAAGCAGGGAGAAATGGTTGCAGTCATGGGACCTTCCGGCTCCGGAAAATCAACGCTTATGTATATGCTTTCCGGTATGGATAAAGTATCTGAGGGAAAAATCTTTTTCCAGGGAAAGGATATCACAAACTGCTCCGAAGAAGAAAGTGCGAGATTGAGACTGCAGAAAATGGGCTTTGTGTTCCAGCAGATGAACATGCTCCCTAATCTGAGTATCCTGGATAATATCATTCTGCCTGCCATAGAATATCAGAAACAGTTGGAACGGAAAAATAGAGTCGGAGAAAAGGAGCTTGTTGAAAAAGTAAAAAAACTCATGGAAAAAGTAGGGATATCCGGATTGGAAGACCGGAAAATTTCAGAAGTCTCCGGAGGGCAGCTGCAAAGAGCGTGCATCTGCAGGGCACTGATGAATGATCCTGAGATTTTATTAGCAGATGAGCCAACAGGAGCCTTAAACAGATCTGCTTCAGAAGAGGTTATGAAGGAACTTGTCAGACTAAATTGGGAAGGCATGAGTATATTGATTGTGACCCATGACAGTAAGGTGGCCAGCTGCTGCAGCAGAGTATTGTACCTGGTGGATGGAAAAATTGCAGGGGAATACCGGGCAGATTCAGATGATTATCATGGAAAAGTGGTTCTGAAAAAAGAGGATACGGGAAAAGAGGATCCGGGAAAAAAGTATCTGGGAAAAGAGAATCCTGAGAAAGAGGATCCTGAGAAAGAGGATCAAATAAAGGAGAGAAATGAGAAACGGTTGAATTCTTGGCTTGCCGAGCATGATTGGTAGGATGATAAAAGGGAAAGAAAAGCGTAAGAAAAGTGTAAGAAAAGCGTAAGGGAAATAATTTTCTTATGATAGGATCAAATTATGTACAAAGTCATGTGGAATAGTAGAAATAAGATTTTTCCATGATGGAAATTAGGTGGGCATCATGGGAAAGAAGGAAAAATGTAATTACCCATGACAGGAATCAGGCAGGCATCATGGGAAAGAAGGAAAAATGTAATTGCCCATGACAGGAATTAGGCTAGGTATCATGTGAAAAAAGAGAAAAATGTAATTACCCATGACAGGAATCAGGCTAGGTATCATGTGGAAAAAGAAAAATTGTGATTACCCATGACAAACCGCTTGCGGCGTATAATGGTAAAAAGATAAATTAAATATTTCACATCATAAGCAAGAAATAGAGGTCATGGGTAATTCATAAAAAACTGGAAAACCATGATAAGATAGAAATAAAGAATACAAATATTAATAAAAAATAGTAGAATTTTTCTCTCTGCCGCAAGATGATTTTAGGTCGGTT
>CAMFGH010000083.1 GCA_945949875.1 uncultured bacterium | reverse complement strand
TCGTAGGGGAATCGAACCCCTGATTCCGCCGTGAGAGGGCGGCGTCTTAACCGCTTGACCAACGAGCCATGTGAGTGACAACCATGTGGCTGACACTCGATTATTTTATTATAAGATTGTAAATAATGCAAGTGTTTTTTACAAAGTTATATTTTTTATAAAGTTACTTCAATAGTTCCATATCAATTGAATATTACTACTTGCATATTGTTCAGTAGTTTCCAAGCAGTACGTATTGAGCCGACGATTTCTTTATCAAGCACTTGTTTACTGCCTGTATCCCAGAATAAAAGTATTCAGACAGTAATATTTTATTGCCTACACTATAACATTGCATTGAAATAGCTTTTTAATGAATCTATTTTACTGTCTGAATTATGCTTCCATAGCTATTAAGCAGTAATTAAGTAAAAAAACAGTGAGAAATTGGAATGTTTGCTATGATTTTACTGCCCACATTACACGCAATTCACTTACAAGCAGTAAGTATTCTCCTGCCAGTCCTTCTACTGCCGGTTATTCTCCTGCCAATCCTTCTACTGTCGGTTGCTCTCCTGCCAGTCCTTCTACTGTTGGTTACTCTTCTGTCATTCCTTCTCCTGCCGACTCCTCTTCAGCTGCTTCTAAATATGGTTTGAAGCAGCGATTCAAAATATAACTGTTTATAAACGGTACCAGCCCCGGCGCCAGAAGCAGGAGTGGCAAAAATACAGTAAATCCGCCAACCACAATAAGCACTGTTACAGACAGCATGATCACGGTCCATCCCAGCTTTCGAATTGCCAGCGCAAAGGAAAACAAAAGGGTATTTTTTATGGTATTTTCAAACTGAGCCTGCACTGCAAACACATAATGAAGCACCATCAGGTATGCCCAAAGAAACATCAGCATAATGACAAACATTGGTTTACTGAAGGAGGATTCTACCGTCATATAGAACCACAAATTGAATCCTAATATACCGCCGAAAAGCAGCATCAGAACACCGATGATTATGCCCTTACCCAGATTATCTTTAAATGCTTTGAAAAACTGTCTGTAGATATACCCTTCTTCGTCTCTGGTCAGTTTCAGGCAGCAATAGTACATGGCCGAAGAAGAGGCTCCGATGGTTACGATCGGTATGCTGCAGACAAACCAGAACACTGTCAGAACAAACACGTCTGCCAGTTTCCCCAAAAAATTCCAAACCGGATTATTCAGTGAAAAAAAATTACTCATCTATTTTGCCTTCCTGTCTACGATTTCATATTTCCCTCTACATATTTTTATACCATGTCCGCAGACATTTCTCAATGTATCAGCCAGAAGCCAGACAAATATCAGTTTACAAAATCAAATAAACTAATCTGATTACTTTCCGGCAGATCCCCCAGAATTCCCAGGGAATCCATCAGATCTGTAATGGTCTTACTTGCTTTGGTGCGCTGTCTGAAATCATCTTTGGATAAAAACGGTCCCTGTTTAGCGGCTTCCTGAATCGCATCTGCCGCCTTTTCTCCCAAACCATCGATACTGTTCAGAGATGGCATGATCTTATCTCCAACAATCTGAAACAGCCTGGAATTGGCTTTAAACAGATCAATCGGTGTAAATTCAAATCCCCGGGCATACATCTCCTGGACGATCTTCATATCACGGACCGTATCCTGCTCTTTCTTGGTCAGCGTATCTTTTCGTTTATTGTAATCTGCCATAACTGCTTCCAGATGAGCCTGTCCCTGACACATGATCTCATAAGAAAAGGCTGAGGCTCTGATACTGAAAAACGCCGCATAATATGCCATAGGATAATATACTTTGCAGTATGCGATTCTCCATGCCATCATAACATAGGCTGCTGCATGTGCCTTGGGGAACATATATTTAATCTTTTTACAGGACCAGATATACCAGTCCGGTACATTCTTTTCCTTCATGGCTTCTTCCATTTCCGGCTTCAGCCCTTTTCCCTTACGCACACTTTCCATGATTTTAAAGGAAAGAGCCGGCTCAACCCCCTGATAGATCAGATAAATCATGATATCATCACGACAACAGATGGCAGTAGAAATGGTAGCCTTACCTTCCTCGATCAGGGTCTGAGCATTTCCCAGCCATACATCGGTACCATGACCAAGTCCGGAAATACGAATCAAATCTGAAAATTGCTTAGGCTGTGTATCCAGAAGCATCTGAATAACGAAATCTGTACCAAATTCCGGCACACCAAGTGAACCTACCGGACAACCACTGATCTGATCCGGCGTGATGCCAAGTGCTTCCGTCGAAGTAAACAGTGACATAACTGCCTTGTCGTCCAGCGGGATCGTGGTCGGATCCAGCCCGGTCAGATCCTGAAGCATACGAATCATGGTAGGATCATCATGCCCCAGTATATCAAGCTTTAACAGGTTGTGGTCAATGGAGTGATAGTCAAAATGTGTGGTGATGGTATCCGTTGTCATATCATTTGCCGGATGTTGGACCGGAGTAAAGGAATTGATATCCTCACCCACCGGAAGTACTACGATACCGCCCGGATGCTGGCCGGTACTTCTGCGCACACCGGTACATCCCAGCACAATTCTGTCAATCTCACAATTCCTCTTATGAATGCCTCTTTCTTCATAATATTTTTTTACATAACCAAAGGCTGTTTTATCGGCAAGGGAAGCAATGGTTCCTGCACGATAGGTCTGCCCCGCCCCAAAAATAACCTCGGTATATTTATGGGCTTTACTTTGATATTCACCGGAGAAGTTCAAGTCAATATCCGGCTCTTTATCCCCCAAAAATCCCAGGAAGGTTTCAAATGGGATATCGTATCCATCCTTTACCAGAGGTTCTCCGCAAACCGGACACAGCTTATCCGGCATATCACATCCGGCGCCACCTCCATAGGCTCTTACCTCTTCGGAATCAAAATCATAATAAAAACAGTTTGGACACCGGTAATGAGGACTTAAGGAATTTACTTCCGTAATCCCGGACATAAACGCTACAAAGGAGGATCCTACCGAACCACGGGAACCTACCAGATATCCGTCTTCCACGGATTTCCACACCAGCTTCTGTGCAATGATATACATAACCGCAAAGCCATTTTTAATGATGGAACTCAGTTCTTTTTCCAAACGGTCTTCTACGATTTTGGGCAGATTTTCCCCATATAATTCATGGGCTCTGTCATAGCAGATCTTGGTAAGGGTTTTATCCGAATCGGGAATAACCGGAGGACATTTATCCGGTCGTACCGGGGACATGGTATCCACCATGTCTGCTATCATATTGGTATTGGTGATGACGATTTCTTCTGCTTTCTCGCTGCCCAGATACTGGAATTCCTCCAGCATTTCTTCCGTAGTACGTAAGTATAGTGGTGCCTGCTCATCCGCATCCGAAAAGCCTTTACCGGCCATAATGATCCTACGGTATATTTCATCTTCCGGGTCCAGAAAATGTACGTCACAGGTGGCAACCACGGGTTTGTGGAATGCTTCTCCCAGTTCCACGATCTTTCGGTTCATATTCCGGATATCTTCTTCGGAATTAATATTTTCCACTTTATCCGACAGAATCATGAATCTGTTATTTCCAAGAGGCTGAATCTCCAGATAATCATAAAACT
Source organism: uncultured bacterium (assembly GCA_945949875.1). Lineage (GTDB taxonomy): Bacteria > Bacillota > Clostridia > Lachnospirales > Lachnospiraceae > 1XD8-76. Next base: position 7,646 of record CAMFGH010000083.1, on the reverse strand, counting down.
GAACGATTCTGGCAATCTCCGTATCCGGTTTCCCATCCAGAAGTGCCCGGTACAGTTCTCCTGCTTCGCAGGCACTGCCTACCAGAAGTCCCTCCCGGTATTTCATCAGCTCGCTCTTTGGTATTCTTGGTCGTCTACTGTAATAATCCAGATGGGATTTGGAAATCAATGTGTAGAGGTTGGTTCTTCCCACATTGTTCTTTGCCAGTATGATTACGTGATAGGTAGTCATCTTTTTGATGATTTCCGGATTGGATTTACTGATTTCCTGTAAATCCCCCAGGGTTTCCACGTTCTTTTCCTTCAGCATCTCTATAAATTTTGTAAAAATCTCTGCCGTGCACTCTGCATCATCTACTGCTCTGTGATGATTTTCCAGAGAAATTTTCAATGTTTTAGCTACTGCATCCAGGGTATGCTTAGCCTGTCCCGGCAGAAGCAATCTGGCGATGCCCATAGTATCCACATAAGTAAATTCCTTTTGAATCTGCTGGCGTTTCGCATTTTCCACGATAAAGCTCATATCAAATTCTGCATTATGAGCCACCATTACAGCATCTCCGCAGAATTCCAGAAATTCCGGAAGCACCTGTTCAATAGTGGGTGCATCCACTACCATTTCATCATTGATATTGGTAAGCTGTTCGATTCGGAACGGAATCGGCACCTGGGGATTCACAAAGGTCGAAAACCGGTCCACAATGCTTCCCTGTTCCACTTTGACTGCCCCGATTTCAATGATTCGATTATTTACAGGGGAAAATCCCGTTGTCTCAATATCAAATACTACAAAGGTATCCTGCAGCGTCTGGCCCTTTTCGCCACTGACTACAGTCTTTAGATCATCTACCAGATACCCTTCTACTCCATAAATGACCTTAAAGAAATCAAATTTATCCGGGTCCGGATCACCGGCCTGCTTTCTTTTATCTGCTTCTGCTCTCCACAGATCTTCCCAGACATGGTTTGCATCCGGGAAGGACTGAACCACACCATGATCGGTGATGGCAATTGCAGGCATTCCCCATTTATAGGCGCGTTTTACGATATCCTTTGCTTCGGAAACCCCATCCATATCGCTCATCTTGGTATGGCAGTGAAGCTCTACTCGTTTCCTTACACTGGTATCCATCCTGGCCACTGTGAAATCCGGGATTTTTTTGATTCCTATAAGGGAGCTGATGGTCAGTTCATGGTCGAACTTATCCATCATGGCAACGCCCTTTATCTTCAGGAAATTACCAGCCTGAAGACTGCCTTTGATTTCATCCAGCTGCTCTGTTCTTACAAACAATTTTACACCTAAGGTATCGGTAAAATCGGTCACAGTAAAGGTGATCAATGTCTTTTCGATCTTGGCTATTTCACGATCCTCATAAGACAGTACCTTACCGCGGATAACCACATCACCCATTTCTCCGGTGATTTCTTCAATCGGGATACTATCCTCTTCAAAATCTCTTCCAAAGATCACATCCGGATTATTTGACTTTTTCAGTGCAGGCACATACTCTTTATCCGATTTTTTCGTTCCTTTTTTAGCTGTTTTTGCAAAGGCATTCGTTTCTGCTTTTTGTTCCGCATTTTTATCGGGCTTCAGATCCGGTTTCTGCTTGGCCTTCTGATCTGCCTTCTGACCTGCATTGTCACCTGCGCCCATAGATATTCCGGGAGTTTCTGCCGGGTTTCCATCCGGAGACGCCATCCCTTCCGCATCTTCTACTCCCTCTGCATTTCTCGCTGCTGCAACAATTTCTGCCACGCGGTTTTCTACTTTCCGCTCCATCTCTGCCAGATGGGTATTTTCTTTCTTTTCTTTATATCCCGTCTCGATATGTACCGAAAATCCGCAGCGCTCATTTAATATCTTATCCAGAATATGAATCACTTCTTCTGCTTTTCCTTTTGCCATAACCGAATCTTCCAGAGTCACTTTTACGGTCTGCAGATCCGGGTAGGCTATGGTTGCATTTCGAAAAATACTGTACTCCACAGGCGAATAATCCCGCAGTTCCTCCAGAATACTCTTTTCATAAACCTGCATCAGTTTTTCCGGTGTATATTGGGAAGACAGATGAAATTTTTCATAAATCTTTATTACCATATTGGACTGTGGAAATAGCTGTTTTTTGATTTCTTTCTCAAGATACCAGATTTTTTTCTTTTCGATCAGTCGCTCTGAGAGGATATAAATGCGCAGAAAATCCCTGGCTTTTGTGGTTGATATTCTCTCCACAGAAACCTGTTCCATCAATGCTCTCATATCATCCTTACATTGTAAGGACGGAAAAACTTCCCAAAACGACTTCATTGTTACCTATTCTCCCCAGTGTAATAATTCCTGCCGCAAGGTTTCCAGAAGCTCTCCTTCCGGAACTTTCCTTACGATCTCACCGCCTTTGATCAGGAGTCCTTCCCCGATGCCTCCGGCGATACCGATATCCGCTTCTCTTGCTTCTCCCGGTCCGTTTACGACGCAGCCCATAACAGCTACTTTGATATCCAGTGGAATATCAGCCACCATCTCTTCTACCTGACCTGCCAATTTAATTAAATCAATCTTCGTTCTGCCACAGGTTGGGCAGGATACCACTTCTATACCGCCCTTGCGAAGTCCCAGTGTACGAAGGATCAGCTTCGCAGAACGAATCTCTTCTACCGGATCACCTGTCAGGGATACCCGGATGGTATCACCGATACCCTTGTTCAAAATAAGACCCAGTCCAAGGGCTGATTTAATATTGCCGCTGGTTACTGTACCGGATTCTGTGATTCCCACATGAAGTGGGTACGGAGTCTTTCCGGCCAGAAGCTCATGGGCTTTTACACACATCATGACCTGGGAAGATTTGATACTGATCACCAGATTTTCATAGCCTAAATCTTCTATGATGTGCACTTTATCCAGTGCGCTTTCTACAATGCCCTCTGCAGTCACTCCACCGTATTTTGCCAGAATATCCTTTTCCAGAGAGCCACTGTTAACCCCCACACGGATAGGAATATTTCTTTCTTTTGCCACATCTACTACTGCCTTTACCCGGTCCACACTGCCAATGTTACCTGGATTGATTCTGATTTTATCTGCCCCGTTTTCCATTGCTGCAATGGCCATTTTATAGTCAAAATGAATGTCTGCCACCAGTGGAATGGAAATCTGCTTCTTGATCTCTTTTATGGCTTCTGCCGCAGCCAAAGTGGGGACTGTACAACGGATGATTTCACATCCGGCTTTTTCCAGTCTGTGGATCTGGGCAACAGTAGCCTCCACATTTTCTGTAGGTGTATTGGTCATGGACTGGATGGCAATGGGATTGCCTCCGCCAATCTTTACATTTCCGATTTTTATTTCCTTCGTCTGTTCTCTGTAGGTCATTTTTTCTTCCTTTCCGAAACACACTTTCCTTTCAAAACTGCTTCTTCGAAGCTCGACTTGTACTCATCAATAATCTGATTTTATCACAAGAGCGTAGCAATGTCACAGCAAATCGAATACGAATTATCATCTGATTCTTTGTCGGAAATATTATCCTGTTTCCGGAGAAACGATCATCCCCTGCACCAGACGGATTTTACCTGCACCCAACTGTATTTTCTGCTGTTATACCAGGTCTGCCCCATTTTAAGGCCTAGATAAATACTGATAGAAAGCGTCCATAGCTTCCATTTGGAAGGAAAACACCATATCACGTATGCCGCATATATCAGGCAACTGATCAAAACAGAATAGAAAAAGAAAAATCCAATCAAACTTTTTTGTTCTGCTTTTTTGTATGACTTCCAGTCTTTCAAAAATGCTTCTGCTGATGCATATCGTTTTTCTGCATCGGACTCCAGACATTTCAGAATGATCTTTTTCATGCCTTCCGGCACATATCTTTCCTGCTCAATCATCCGGATATCGCTTCCCATGATTCCTTCACAGGATCCCCGAAACATATCCAGGATCACTGCACCCATGCTGAAAATATCGGTCCTCTCATCCACCATCTGCCCACTCCACTGCTCCGGCGAGGCATAACCATAGGTCCCAACTCTTTTTCCACCGTTTAGCTTGTCTCTCTCCATAATGGCAGCTGCACCAAAATCAATGATTTTCAGCTTTTTATCCGGCAATACCATGATATTTTCCGGTTTCAGATCCCGATATAAAATCTTCGGATGGAGATTATGAATCTGCTTCAAAAACTGTGCAATCTGTCTGCCCCACTCAAAAATCTGTTCTTCTTCAATCTGCTCCTCTTCATTCTGATCCTCTTTGTTCTGTTCCTCTTCATTCTCTTTCCGGGCGTTGATATATTCCTGCAGCGTCTTTCCTTCCACATACTCCATAATAATGATCCCCCGGTTCTCTTCGATCCAGGCATCGTAAATCACAGGGAACAGCTCTGATTTCAAATCTCTGAGCATCTCCATCTCAATCCCAAAGGACAGATTCACCGGCTGTATTATTTTCATAGCTACTTTCCGTCCCACTCTGCAGTCCTCAGCCAGATAAACCTGACCCATTCCACCTGAGCCTAATTGTTTTATGATTTTATAACGTTCCATGTTCTGCCTTCCTTATCTTTCCTAATCTTCCTTTTCCAAACTTCCGGATTTTCTTCAAATCTTTCATGCCTTTTCTCTTCCTTGATTTTTACTCTTTCCTGCGATTTACAATGGCAATCCCGGCCTGGTCATCCTTTTCTCCTCTGTCTCTGGCTTCTCTGGCCAGTTTTCTCATCCGTTTCTCCAACTTCATTTCTGTCTCGATTACCGCTCCATTCAGAACCGCTCTCCATTCCCTGTCATCAACCTGTTTTATCAAACCGTCTGTACATAAAAACACAATTCCGTTTTTGGGTATTTTTCCCTGTTTTATGAAAATTCCCTGCCAGCCAAAGCTTCCCATACATCGGCATAATACATTTTTTTCATATACATCATCTTTGGTCAGGCGACAGTCCTTTTTTCTGTTTAACAGACCACTTTTCAGATCACTTTTCAAATCATTTTTCAGTCCGTTTTTTTGGCCGCATAACAGACCCTGTCCCATATTTTTGCTTGCCGGAAACAGATAGGCGCGGCTGTCTCCCATATGAAACAACTGATACTTTTCTCCACAGAAGATCATCATGGTAAGTGTTGTCCCTAAGCGGATGTGTTCCTGCTTACCATACTGCACCAGTTCTCTGCTGATTTCATGCAATACTCTGGTGACATTATCTATCCTTTTCTTTTTCGTAAAGCCCGGGCCGATCCGTTTCAAATAATCGTGGTAAAACCATCTTTTTAATTGTCCTGTTACGAAACTGCTGGCAAATTCCCCCTGCTGCAACCCTCCGATTCCGTCACAGACTACTGCAAGCAGGATTTCCTTTTTTCCTTTTTGTACATATTCCAGCAAAAGGGCATCCTGACAGACGGACGCATCTGTCCCCTTCTCATAATAAACTGCTGTAAGCAAACTCTTTCCAGCCTCCCTTCTTTTAAGAAAATTGAAATACTTGAAAACTGTGGGCGATCTGCCCCTGAAACAAAACTGCCGACTGAATGCGGCTCATATAGAAACTGCCACTGAATGTGGCTGATATTGGAAGAGTATCACACTCCACTACCTGCGTCAAGTGCCATTGGGGACGTTTCTTTTGTCCATAGAATAGCCCTCTGTCTACAGAATAGCCCTTTTGTCCTGAATGTATTAGAAATGTTTCCCCTAATCCACTATCTCAAAAAGATTACTGCTTATATACAGACATCCAGATGCAGGCAGTAAATGCACTTCAAATATCCCATTTTTTAACCAGTTTGAAGTTTATTTACCGCTTGAAGTGACTCATGTTCATTCCAGCAGTATGATTTTCTCGTTTATAAGGCATTTTCAGCCATAATAGAAGCTGAAGATTCATATGCTACTACCCAGACCCACTTATTCTGCTATCCGGCAGTAATCAATTTCCTAATATGAAATTTATACCAAAAAAATACTGCCTGAAACTCCAAATATGAATTCAGGCAGTAACTATCATTATGAACTCCGATGCATCCGTTCCCAGCGTAGCATATTGGCAATCAGTGGGATCACCATAATTGCCCAGGCAATCGGCTCTGATATAATGATGCCGAAATATCCGATTTTTGGTGCCAGGAAAAATGCAATCAAAAGCTTCGTCAAAAGCTCCAAAAGGCTGGAGAGAATAGGTGTTTTTGTGTCTCCGAATCCCTGCATGGCATTTCGGAACAGGCAAATGATTGCGGTAATAAAATAGAATGTACTATTGATTCTCAGATATTTCGCACTTGTCTGTAAAATCACAGGGTTATCCAGTGCTGTGATCATATGTACCAATTTAGGTGTAAATGGGTAGGTGATAAATACCACAAAAATGCACCATATACCTGCCATAATAAGTGCATCCTTGATGCCGGTCCGTATCCGGTCATATCTTCCTGCTCCCATATTCTGCCCACAATAGGTGGCCATTGTCATACTCAGAATTCCAAATGGCAGCATAAAAATACTGGTCAGCTTACGGGATGCCGCATGAGACACGATGATCACTGCGCCGAAGGTATTGATACAGGTCTGTAAAAACAATGTTCCCAGATTTACAAAAGAGGACATGAATCCCATGGAAATACCGGATTGTAAAAGTCTATGATACAGTTCTTTATCCGGTCTTAATTCGTTTATACCCGGAATCAGATCCACATACTTTCTACGTATGTAACCAAAGCACAGCACCACAGACAGTACCTGGGAAAGCACCGTTGCAAGTGCAGCGCCTTCCACTCCCATATGAGCATACAAAATCAGTGTATAATCCAAAACAATATTGACAAAGGCAGAAAAGATCAAAAAGATCAGTGGCGTGATGGTGTCACCGATTGCTCTGAGAACTCCTGCACAGATATTGTACAACGCTGTAAATATCAGTCCCGCCAGGATGATTCTGATATACCCTTTTGCATCTGTGTAAATGGCATCTTCTACATTAAGAAGACGTAAAAACGGATCCAAAAGCACCAGACAAACTACAGTAATCAGCAGACTTGCCAGGACACCAAGCAGTAAGGTGCCACCGATGGTTTTTTTCAGGTTTTTCCGGTCTTTTGCGCCAAAGAAATGCGCCACCAAAATGGCAAAGCCACTTGTGACGCCTACAATAAACTGAACGATCAGATCACTCAGTGTGGTAGTAGCTCCTACCGCCGCCAGTGCTGATTCACCCAATGTTTCTCCCACAATTCTGGTATCCACCAGATTATAGAACAACTGAAACAGCTGTCCTATCAGCAGTGGAATAGAAAAAAGTATAATGACTTTAAACGGATTTCCTTCTGTTAATTTCTTCATAGCTCCAGTATCTTTCCGGCAGGGAGCGCAGAGGGGACGTTTCTTTTGTCCAGATACTGGGGCCAAAAGTTTTAGCCACATCCGTCCCTTATTTTATGAAATGATTTTTTCAGTTACATTTGTTGCTTTCTTGTTTGCCAAAAGACTTTTTTGCTTCTTTTCCGCCACTTTATGTGGATATCTTTACTCCTTTTTATCCCAGTAGTGGATTTGGAGCATAACTTCCCAACCCTTTTGTATAACAAAAGAGTTTACGGAAATTTACCGCAGCTATTTTACTTCCAAAGAAAAACTTCCCTCTTTGTTT
>CAMFGH010000082.1 GCA_945949875.1 uncultured bacterium | reverse complement strand
GTCCATAATATGGGTCGATCCCTAAATTAATGTCCTTGACATGGGGAGTACTTCACACAGGATCCTAAGACATCAAAAAAACCGCTAATATTAGCGGTTTTAAGCACTTTGGGTACTATTCGAACTCACTCATCACAATCTTGCATCTTTTTGCACAGCATGCATAATCATATTCCATTTTTCCTGCATTTTCCCCATCTATATGGGCAGGAAATTTGATGAGCCAGTTCTCTCCATCGATTTCAGTCATAATCTTAGGTCTGGCTCCACCGCTTGTGCCTCCCAACACATAGAGTTCATCCAGTTTGCCAGAGAATTCAGTATTTAAAATCTTTCGACATTGTTCAGCCAGTTCATCCAGATTGTTTGTAGTGTTTTCATTTGTAATCTCTTTCTGAGGCTCGTAGGTCAGTGCTCCCATACCTGAATTCCCGACAATGGCCAGACGATCTAATACTGTAAGATCATCGATATTTTGATTATGCTCCGTTAACAGACGATGCAGAAGCAACCTTCCCCATGCATCCGGAAGACTGTCCGCAAAAACACCAAACAAACCGCTGAAATAATCTTTCGTTGGGATAAACACCTGCTTTTTTAGCGGCAAAGAAAACGGACTGATAGAAAATCCATTTTCCATCCATTCATCACTGTATTGAAACGCAGCCTTACGGTTGGCAGTCATAGCCAAAGTTCCGACAAAGCGTTCCTTATAAAATACTCGAAGCACATTACCTTGTCTCATTGATAACCTCCTCTATATTTCTATAAGGTACCTGCGTAAAAATATTTCTTAACTCATCCGCAATATCCAGAGCTATTGCGATCTTCGTAAGTGCTAAAAGCGAAATCTGGCCTGTAGTCTCAAAACGCTTGACAGAGCCATAGCTCACCCCACTTATGTCTGATAGTTTCTGCTGTGAAATTGAACGGCGCTTTCTTATATTACGTACCCTCATTGCCAGTTTCCTATCAAGCTCTTCCGGAGTCTCCCATATAAACTGTTCCATTTTGCTCTCCTTTACAGATAATATAATATCCAAAATACCGTTTTTTAAATCAAAATATCTAATATTTTATCTATTATTATATTATCATACTTCTAAAAAAATACAATAAATTTTTCCTTTTGATTCCACGAGCAAGTTCAATCAGATTTTCAATATGTTCCTTTTTCAATTTTAACAGCGTGATCTGCTGATCAAGTGCTTTTCCCCTGTCAAAAGAAGGACTTTCTATAATCTTCTTGATATCTTTTAAAGGAAATTTCATTTACTGTCATCATTCGGCATTCCTCCTTCGTGGTAATTATAGCATAGACTATTACGCTGCGTAGGAACCATTTTTCTCAGTTTTTATTCACTATAATATAATTGCTTTGAACTCTTCGGTTTTTCTGGAATACTTAATTTAATTTTTCCTTCTTCTACTAATGGCATTACATGGGTCTGAATCGCATATGTTACAGAAGATAACCCAAGATAATCACAGATCTCTTTTCTGGTTCTCGGTGTTCTACAAAACATAATTAAATTTTCCACTTCTTCCTCATTCACTACTATCTTTTCATCATCCGCAACTTCTTTATAAAATTTAACAACAAATTTACCTCTCTCATCGGCAAACTTAGGTTCCGGCAGGCAATATTTTTTCATTTCTTTTTTAATTGTTGGGATTCCAGAATACCGATTTTCAGTAATTCCCAACACTTCCAGGGCGGATGCCAAAACCGGATTTCTGGTATCTGGCTGAACTTTCCCTAATTGATCTATCCGAATCCGACCATAAAGTCCGCCGGGGTTAGATATTTCCATTCGATCTTCAAACATCACAATCTGAATTGGCATTCCTTCTGTATAAATACTGTAATCACGATGAACCAAAGCATTAACTACCGCTTCTCTTATCGCCGTAATTGGATAATCCGTCCGATCTTCTCTTTGCCCTGTATCAGGATTGATAATGGTCTTTGTTCTCATATTCCTTCGAACAAATTTTATTGCCATGTCCAACATATCTGGAATGTTGCCTTCTATCCGCTGATTATCCAAAAACCGTTCTCCTGATTCTCCCAGTTCTCCAATCTCTTTCCCTGGTATTACAACTGCTGTTATGCAAAGTTGCGGAAAATAGGCTTGCGGATACAGACTAAATAGCAATGTTGCACTCAAAGTAATTTCATCATTTCTTTTAATACTCATTAATTCATAAATATCTTGATCCGCAATTGCTGCCAGATTCGGTTTCCCGCTTTTTAGCAATTGTATATATTTTTCCAGTGCACTTCGATTTAAAGATGTCATAGTTACCCTGTCTACCGTCCGAATATCATCCTGATATTTTTTTCGAAATGCTTCATAACTATAAATTTCATATTCGGTCATTGGTTCATCACTATCGCCAACTCGAGTATAAGAACCTTTCAGTCGCCCCTGACCCTTATAGTGACACGGTCTGTCTACCAGATCAATGCCTGGAATTTCTGCTGACACAAAAAAACGATGATCTTTTTCCACAACGGTAAGAAGCGGACGCACAATCGGTTCCATCTGCAGACATTGTTCATTTATTTTTTTCTGAATATCCTGTGGATTGTAAACTCCTACTTCCTTATAATCGTGTTCTTCATCAATTCCAAAAACGATGATTCCGCCTTCATCCTGATTGGAGAAGCTGGACAAGGAATCATATAAACGCTTTGGACATCCATGCTCTGCACTCTTTAACTCAAGTGTTTGAGTTTCACATTTCATTTTTTGTATTTCATTTAATTTTTCAATTAACTCTTCCGTTGTCATTTTTAGTTTCTCCTTCCTTTATTTTAGATAATAACTCTATATTTTAGTTTATGCAACCATTTACATCAATATTCCCACAGAAACTAAAACAAGAACTCAAATTTAAGTCAAAATTTGAGTTCCTGTTTTAGTTTTCATCTATTTTCCTGTAGTTTCCACCCATAATCATCGTGATAGATCATCTGCCTCGTCATGCCTCCGTCTATGCACACATTTTCTCCGGTAATGAATCCTGCCTTTTCGGAACACAGATACAGCACCATGTTCGCGATATCCATCGGGTTGCCGACTCTATGTACCGGCTGCTGGGTGGCATCGGGACCCTCATATTCCGTATAGGCCGTATCGATCCACCCCGGTGAGATTGAGTTCACTCTTACTTTTCCTCCCCGCCATCACTCAATGACACTGTAATATAATCATGATCCACTGCCTTCAGAACTTTCTGAAGCATATCTTCCGTTCGAAACCGGATGCTGGAAGTATTTACACATGGATGACAACCAAAATATTCTTCCTTCAGCACCTCTTCATCAATCAGAAGCTGTACCTTATGATCCGGATCAAAGAGCAGTCCCATGACTGTCGCTGACCCAGGTGATACATTCAGATACCGTTCCATATCCTCTCCTGAAGCAAAGGATAACCGTGAGGTCGGAATCCGCTTCGACAATTCCTTCGTCTTAAGCGTCTTATCCCCCGGAATCAACAGAAGATAATACGCCGTTTTCTGCCTGTTACAGAGGAACAGGTTCTTACAGATACGGACTTCCAGTATCCGGTCCACTTCCAGGCAATCTTCAATCGTCGCTACCGCTTTGTGATCCGTCCGCTGATAAGTGATTCCCAATGAATCCAGAAGATCGTATACCTTCATTTCTTTCTCCTGCCGTCCACTGGATACTTCCGGACGGCCTTCGTACAATATCATAACCCATTTACCCGCCTTATCTCAATTCTCTGTCTACAATGTGCCTTGCGACATATACCCCGCTGGCTGATGCATGGGAAAGGGAATGTGTTACCCCACTTCCGTCACCGATAATGTAAAGCCCCGGATACATGGTTTCCAGATTCTCATCTACAGACACTTCCATATTGTAAAACTTCACTTCGACTCCATATAACAGAGTATCGTCATTCGCAGTCCCGGGCGCAATCTTATCCAGTGCATAAATCATCTCTATGATACCATCCAGTATTCTCTTCGGAAGGACCAGACTCAGATCTCCAGGCGTCGCATCCAGTGTCGGTGTAACCAATCCTTCTTCAATCCTGGAAGTCGTGCTTCGTCTGCCGCGGACCAGATCTCCAAATCTCTGCACAATGATACCTCCGCCCAGCATATTAGACAATCGTGCAATACTCTCCCCATAACCATTACTGTCTTTAAATGGTTCGGAAAAATGCTTGGCAACCAGCAATGCGAAATTGGTATTTTCCGTCTTCTTGTCTTCTCCTTCATAGCTGTGTCCATTTACCGTTACGATCCCATTTGTATTCTCATTTACTACAACGCCTCGCGGATTCATACAAAACGTACGTACATTGTCTTCAAACTGCCTGGTCCGATAGACAATCTTGCTCTCATAGAGTTCATCCGTCAGATCCGAGAAGATGACCGCCGGAAGTTCCACCCGGACTCCGATATCCACCCGGTTCGACAACGTCGGAATCTTCAAACTCCGGCACACAGATTCCATCCATTTACTTTCACTTCTTCCTGCGGAAACAATGCAGTACGTTCCTTCATACTGCTCATGCTCCGTGCTGATCCGGAACCGCCCGTCTTCAAGACTTTCCAGAGTCTCTACCGGTGTATCAAAGTAAAAATCAACCTGTTTTTCCAGCACAGCATAGAGATTTTCAAGTACTACATAATTAATATCCGTTCCCAGATGACGCACAGATGCCTCCAGAAGATGAAGACCATTCTGCATACAAATCTTCTTAAACCCAGAACCAGCCGTTGAATACAGCTTCGTTCCTTCCCCGCCATACTGCAGATTAATTTTATCTACATATTCCATCAGTTCAATTGCATTTTTCTTACCAATATGTTGATACAAAGTTCCGCCAAAATCATTGGTGATATTGTACTTTCCATCAGAAAACGCTCCTGCGCCTCCAAAACCACTCATAATCGAACACGTCTTACAGTGAACACAGCTTTTTATCTTTTCCCCGTCGATGGGACATTTTCTCCCTGCCAGACAATGACCGGCCTCAAATACGGCAACAGAAATCCCTTCTTTTTTCTGCAGCAGTTCATAAGCTGCAAAGATTCCTCCCGGACCGGCTCCGATAATTATGACATCATATTTCTTCATACTAATTCCTTTCCTTTCGTTTTCTATCATGCATCTTCTTTGCTGAAAATATCCGCAAGACTTCTTATTTTTAGTCTTTCTTTCAGATCAGCCGCATTCCGGAAACCAGCTCGACTTTTTCTCATACCAATTTTCCAATTCTATTTCTCTTTAAATGCGTTTGCAGTATCTCCGGGAGCCTTTCCGTTCTTTTCCACCAGTACGATCTCGATTCCTTCCAATCGCTTTCCATATCCGGCAGTTCCGGCTTCTGCACCATTTTTTGCCCAGCCAAGCCAGCCAAAAGTCTGCGCATGGACACGGTAATAGACGTCAAAATGCGCTTCCATCTCGCCCGTCAAACGTATACATATTGCTTCGAGCCGCCTGGATTGGCTTTCCGTTCCGCTTAAGGCACCATTCTTGGCCCATGTTCCTTTCCAATCCTCTTCCCAGCCATAGCCCTGGATATGCGTCTGATATTCAATATCACCTTCATATTTCTCATCCGTATTCAGATTATCCGCCAGTTGGATCTCAATGCCTTCCAGACGTTTTGACTGTCCTTCCGTTCCACTCATTACGCCGTCATATTTCCAGTCCTGCCATCCTATCGTCTGTACATGCGTCCTGTATGTCACATAATTGGTGCTCTTCTCTCCAGAAGCGGAATTCGCTGTAACGTATGCTGCATCCGTATTTCCTTCTTGTTGTGGCTCCTTTCCGCCTTTTTCTACTAATACAATTTTTATACCTTCCAAACGCTTGCTTAATCCAGCTGTTCCGGCATATTCTCCATTTTTAGCCCAGCCAAGCCAGCCATACGTCTGTGCATGGACGCAATAATAAACGTCGTATTTTTCTGCCATCTCACCCGTCAGATAGATCTTGATCGCCTCTAATCTCTTTGCTTTTCCTTCCGTTCCGCTGGTTGTTCCATTTTTCACTTCGCTTTGCCAGCCATACGTCTGTACATGCGTTTTATACACAATATCTCCGGTATATTTCTGATCTTTTAATTGAATCTGAATGGCCTCCAGACGTTTCGCCTGCCCTTCCGTTCCGCTTAAATCTCCATCTGATCTCCATTCCTCTTCCCAGCTGTACGTCTGCACATGCGTTCTATACTGGACACTGACTGTGGCAAGCTTTGGAATCGTTTCCGTTTCTTTCTTACTGCAGCCTTGATTCTGGCATGCTCTTTCCTGAAGCCCTTCCTCTTGTTCCGTTGGCTCTTTCGTTATCACCCATTCTCCAAAATTGTGACCGGTTGCCGGAATCTTTTGCACGCTTTCTTCCTGGATCGCACCACACACGCTACAGTGGATGCTCTCGCTTCCTGCTTCCTCACATGTTGCTTCCTTGTCCACCGTATACTCTTCTTCCCAGGTATGATCTGCAACAGGGATCTCTACTTCCTTTTCACCTGTATAAGTCTTCTCCTCATAAGTCACTGTTGCAATGTAACTATCTTGTCCTGTTTGTTCGCAGGTTGCGGGAATGCTATTTTCTTCATCGTAAGCAACTTCTGCTTCCAAATTTCCAACCTCGTCTCCACAGACAGTACAGGTTAGAGTTGCTGTCGCACTGTATTGACCTGTTCCATTCCCTTTTTCATCCGTAATTTCTGTCCATTCAAAGCTTGCTTCATATTGATGCTGTCCCGGTTCACAGATTTCTGGAATTACATAATCTTCTTCGGCCATCGGATAAGATGCATAGAATTCTTCTGTCGCATATTCTTCATCACGTTCATGACCTTTAAAGTTTGCATCACATTTTAAGAAATAGCTGTATTCTGATTCTCCTGCATCCCAGGTGGTATCAAGATTATAATAAACATCATTTAGTTCCGTAATATTCCATCCGTGTGCTCCACCGTTCCCCGTTCCGGAAATCAAACGGCTATCTACACCTAATTCTAATGCCAATCTATAAAATAATAATGCATATCCCTGACAAACTGCCTTCCCGTCAATCAACGCCGCATAGGCAGTGTATTTTAACTTATATTCATCATCCTCCAGATTATCATAATCATAAACTGTATGTTCACAAATATAATCATAAGTTGCTCGAATCTTTTGATAATCATTTTTATTCGTTACATCTAAATCCGTCAGAACTTCATCCACTTTTTCATCCACAGCAGCTTCCTGCTCACTGGTTGTATAGTAAGTGTATGTATAAGTAATAGTCATATAATCTGTACTGTCTTTCGTATAATAACTAGTACTGCTTGTCCAACTACCGTACTGCCATCTTAGATAATCTCCTTCTGTAGGATTCCCTGTATGTACAAGCGCCTGATTCGCAATTTCTACTAATAGCTCTTTGCTATATTCCGGGGCTTGGAAATATATAACGATCGATTCTTCTCTCTGCTTCATTCCTTCACGAATCTTTGCCCCGGCTTCTTCCACGGAATCTGTATATTCCTCATTTGCATATGTCGCAATCGCCGATGCTTCATCCGGACTGGCTAAGTCAGATTCCCGAATCTCATCTGCATATAGTGGATTGATATAAGTTTCGGTTATCACACTACTTGTATTCTGATTACTTTTGTTTGCTTCTGCCCGGACACTGATTCCCTGTACCTGAGCCATCACCAACACCAGAATCAGTGCGATCACCCGTTTCCATGTCGCTTTCATCTTACTTTACTCCTCCGCCTTTTCACAACAAACTACATTAATAATATTCCTTTTATTTCATACCACACATTTCTTCTTGAACCTATTTAATATCTACAAATTATATTATTTTGTCACAAAAAGAACTGCTGTGCATAACACAGCAGTTCTCGGCAAACTAAATTATAACTTTTAATTAATATTTCATCGATTAAAAATATTTACTTTTCTTTGTATGCACCTGAAGTGCTTCCAGGAGCTTTTCCTCCCTTTTCTACCAACACAATTTCAATACCTTCTAATCGTTTTGAATATCCTGCAGTTCCGGCTTTCGCACCATTCTTTGCCCATCCAAGCCAGCCGAAGGTCTGTGCATGCACACGATAATATATATCGTATTTATCAGCCATCTCGCCTGTCAGCTTAATTTGGATTGCTTCCAATCTTTTTGCTTCACCAGTTGTTCCGCTTGCATCTCCTTCTTCTACCCAGTCTTGCCAGCCATAGGTCTGTACATGTGTCTTATACTGAATACTTCCTTCATATTTTGGATCAACAAGTTGAATCTTAATAGACTCCAGACGCTTAGACTGTCCGGTTGTTCCACTCATAACACCATCATACTTCCAGTCTTGCCAGCCATAAGTCTGAACATGAGTTTGATATCTTATAAGATTCTCATTGCTTTCTCCTGAAGCTGTAATGTACTCATCTTCTGTAGATCCAGGAGCATCTTCTCCCTTCTTAACCAATACAATTTCGATACCTTCCAATCTCTTGCTTAATCCGGCAGTTCCAGCACATTCTCCATTCTTAGCCCAACCAAGCCAGCCGTAAGTCTGTGCATGTACCCTATAATATACATCATACATTTCAGCTATTTCGCCAGTCAGTTTAATCTGGATTGCTTCCAGTCTCTTAGCTTGACCAGATGTTCCACTCATTTCTCCATCTGCTGTCCATTCTTTTTCCCAACCATAGGTTTGGACATGTGTTCTGTACTGAATACTTCCTTCATATTTTGAATCTGACAGTCGGATTTCAATTCCCTCTAAACGTTTGGACTCACCAGTAGTTCCGCTCATCTCTCCATTGGATACCCAATTCTGCCAGCCATAAGTCTGAACATGTGTTCTGTACTCAACACCTGCTTTAGTAACACTTACTTTACAGGTTGCTTTCTTTCCACCAACAGATGCAGTAATAGTTGCAGTTCCTTCTTTCTTTCCTGTTACTTTTCCAGCTTTAACAGTTGCAACTTTTTCATCACTACTCTTCCACTCGATCTCCGTTGAATCAACAGCTTCAGGATCGCATGTTGCTGTTAATGTAGCACTTTCACCAATTTCAAGTGCAAGCTGCTCTTCACTTAAAATAATGCTTTTAGCCTCTAATACTGGAATCGCTTCTTCGTCTACATCACCACATACTGAACAAGTTCTTTCTTTTTTTCCTTCATTCTTATATGTAGGTTCTTTTGTAGTCGTCCATTCACCATAATCATGTCCGGTTGCAGCAATTGTAACTTCTTTTGTGTCTGTAGCCGATCCGATAACCTTACCATTCTCGTCCTTGGCAGTTGCTACTGCAACATAAACATCTTTACCTTCTTCTTCACACTTAGGCGCATAACTATTCTCGTCGTCATATGTTACTTCAGCTTCAACGTCTTTTTGTTCATCACCACAAACAGGGCAAGTCAATGTTGCTTTGGCTGTATAGGTCACTTCTCCAGTATCTTCATCAACAACTTTACTCCACTTGAATTCACCTTCATATGGATGTTTATCAGCAGCTAAAATAATTTCTTTCGTATCTGTAACTGTCGTAATTTCATTGCCTTCATCATCTTTCACTACTGCAGTTGCAACATAAACATCCTTACCCTCTTCTTTACAGGTAGCTGCTTTACTATTTTCTTCATCTAATACTACTGTAGCTTCAACATTTTCATATTTTTCTCCACAGTTAGCACATGTTACAGTTGCCGTTGCTGTCTTATCATAACCTGTTATGTTGCCTTCATCATCTTTGATTTCAGTCCAGGTAAATTCGCTTTCCCACTTGTGCCCTATTGCATCGATTTTAATTTCTTTTTTATCAGTAGCAGTTCCAATTACATTTCCATTATCATCTTTTACGGTTGCTGTTGCTGTATAAACATCTGCACCATCTTCTTCACACTTAGGCTCATTCTTTGTTTTTTCTACTACAGCTTCAACGCCTTCTCTTTTATCACCACAAACAGCACATTCCAGATCTGCAGTTACGGTATCTTCATACCCCGTTACATTACCTTCATCATCTTTGATTTCAGTCCAATGGAAAGTACCTTCATAGCTATGCTCTCCGGCAGGTTGATCCACTTTATGGCTTACGGTATATCCATAACCATCTTCTGTTTCACCAGTTGCAGTATAAACAACTTTTGTACCTGTAGTACAT
This sequence comes from uncultured bacterium, assembly GCA_945949875.1. GTDB lineage: Bacteria > Bacillota > Clostridia > Lachnospirales > Lachnospiraceae > 1XD8-76. The sequence goes on along the minus strand of CAMFGH010000082.1, from coordinate 1,650 downwards.
TCGCCTTCGTAACCTGTAACCTTAGCTTCTGCAGTTGTTTCTTTACATTCAACAGAGATTGTCTCATCACTTAACAGGCAATCCAGATATGCTTTTCTATCCGGGCAGACAGATGAGCATTCCAGTTTAGAGAATGTTACAGAAGTAGAATCCTCACTCCAGGTTGCATCTGTTGGCTCATAAGAATGTCCAGCTGTTTCTACAGCGTTATCCCAGATTGCTTTTTCTTTTTCGTATTCCTCTATCTCTTCTTCTTCTGCATCATCTCTTGGCTCATCAGGTTCTTCAATTGCAAATCCACATACTGTGCAGACATAACATTCACCTGTGTTCCGTTCGCCATTATCAGCTTTTGTATAATATGTTTCATCGAAGTGAACATAATGATGTGCATCGAGTGCAGAGCCTTCATCCACTACACGTGAATCAGCTTCTGCCGCACCACATTTCGTACATCTATTTTCTGTAAATCCATCACGTCCACAAGTCGGTTCAACTGTTACAGACTCATAAGTATGAGAGCATGTAGAAGTCATATCCATCGTATCTACAAAAACAGCACTCCACATGAACTCATCATTGTCGTTTGTCTCTTCGCTATATCCCGCTTGCTCCATCTGCGTACTGTCACCCGTCATATATGTACTATAATCAGGATTATAATTACTCTCCTCAAACTCATATCCATAGCTTGAAGAGTCATCTACACTACTCTTACCAGAGATAAACGCATAGTTTGTTGCGATAGATACATACATCTGACCGTCATCTTTGATCGTCAATGCTGCAATCGGATGGTTAGTAACAGAAAGAGCTTCTTCCTCTGCACTGTCAACAACGCTGAATCCCATACCTCCAAAAGCAACCGTATCATCACGTTTTCCATATACGGTATTATACTCTCTTACCTTTTCAACTGCACCAGATTCAAGATCATAACTCAGAATACAATTGCTTAAGTTGAAGTATAGCTTGCCATCATATAATGCAGTTGTCATTTTGATAGATGGATAAATGTCACACTCATCTTTATACTGAGCAAATAATTCAGTCAGGAGCTCATTCTCTTCCATCTCATTAGTTCCCGGATTGTAAACTAATGCAACAGATCCTTCTTCCTCTGTATCCGTAGTTCCCTCTCCTTCTTCTGTATCAGCAGTTTCCTCTGCATCAGAAGACTCTTCTTCCTCTTCATGATTGAATTCGATCAATGTGGTGTAATCAGAGTCAGCCCCACCATCTTTAATATCATTCTCCGTAATCGGATGATAAACTAGTTTATAAGTCGGATCAGCACCTTCCATCAAAGCTGCAAAATCCTCTTCACTAAAATCAGAACCTTCTGTACTATTCTGCAACTCTCTAAACTCTCTCATCATAGAAAGCTGATCGCTGGAATCATACATATAGTAGAAATTGCTTCCGTCTGAATATGCGTTACTGGAAATACGTGCATACCAAGAATCTTCATAAGAAGTATCTGTTGCCACATCACTATACAGACTTGTGATCTCCTTCATATTTCCATTATACATCTCCTCAGCAGTTGAATGGCTGAACATGAAATACATATGATTCATTGTCCCGTCAATTTCTACACGGTCACGAGACATACACTCTACATAGATATCTGTATAACATGGATCAACA
>CAMFGH010000081.1 GCA_945949875.1 uncultured bacterium | reverse complement strand
ACAAATTTCCAGTCATATACTGTATCTTCACGGAGTCTGCCTACGCTGATACCCATACCCTTTTCAAAGTCCACATCCAGACTGATCTGTGGTCTGTTGTCTTCTTCCAGATACTGTATAAACTGTTTCGGTGCGCTTGGTAATTCCAGTTCCTGTGGAGCACCCTTAAATGTAACCAGTTTTTCAATAAGCTGTTCTTTGGTAGGTTTTTTAGCAAACTTAACAAAAACAGCTGCGGTATGACCGTTCAAAACAGGAACGCGGATACACTGGCAGGTAATAACCGGGCTTGTAGCCGGTTTGATGACACCATCTTCAATCTTTCCCCAGATACGAAGTGGTTCTTTTTCACTCTTTTCTTCTTCACCGCCAATATACGGAATGATATTTCCAACCATTTCCGGCCAGTCTTTAAAGGTTTTACCGGCACCGGAAATCGCCTGATAAGTTGTTGCAACTACTTCAACCGGTTCAAACTCCTTCCATGCAGTCAGCACCGGTGCATAACTCTGAATGGAACAGTTGGGTTTTACTGCAATAAAGCCTCTTGTGGTACCAAGACGTTTTTTCTGGAATTCAATAACATCAAAGTGTTCCGGATTGATTTCCGGTACAACCATTGGTACATCCGGAGTCCATCTATGGGCACTGTTATTAGAAACCACCGGTGTCTCTGTTTTGGCATACTCTTCTTCGATTTTCTTGATTTCCTCTTTTGTCATATCTACTGCGGAAAAGACAAAATCTACTTCGGAAGCTACCTTTTCTACTTCATTCACATTCATGACAACAATGTTTTTTACACTTTCCGGCATTGGTGTTGTCATTTTCCATCTGTCACCAACTGCTTCCAAATATGTTTTTCCTGCAGATCTTGGACTTGCTGCAATGGTTGTTACTTCAAACCATGGATGGTTTTCCAGCAGAGCAATAAATCTCTGGCCAACCATACCCGTTCCGCCCAAAATACCGACTTTCAACTTTTCATTCATAATAATTCTCCTCTTTCCCTTCTATATTACTTCTCTATTTTACTTCCAGAACCGGAAGATTTAACAAAAACTGTTTTTCCTCAGCAATCACTTTTTTCATTGCTTCAGAACCGGGGGCACCAATGGTAAGACGTTTTTCCACACATGTTTTTAAACTTACTGCATCATATATATCTTCTTCGAAAACATCGCTGATACTCTTCAGCTCCTTCAGGGAAAGCTTATCAATGGATGTATTTTTATCAATGCAGTAAAGAACCAGTCTGCCAATGATACCATGGGCATCCCGGAAAGGAACCCCTTTCATAACCAGATAATCTGCTGCGTCTGTAGCATTGGTAAATCCATTCATTGCACTTTCTGCCATAACCTCCTTCCGGAACTTCATGGTAGAAATCATTCCGTCAAAAAGTACAATGCAATTCTGAACTGTTTCCATAGCATCAAAGGCCATTTCTTTGTCTTCCTGCATATCTTTGTTGTATGCCAGCGGAATTCCTTTCATGGTCGTAAGAAGACTGGTAAGAGCTCCATACACACGTCCGGTTTTCCCACGAACCAGCTCTGCAATATCTGGATTCTTTTTCTGGGGCATAATGGATGACCCGGTGGAATATGCATCATCAATTTCCACAAAACGATATTCATTACTGTTCCAGATAATGATTTCTTCACTGAATCTGCTCAGATGCATCATGACTGTAGCAAGCGCAGAAAGAAATTCGATCAGATAATCCCGGTCCGATACAGAATCCATACTGTTCAAGGTAGGGCCTTCAAACCCAAGAAGACTTGCTGTATAATCCCGATCCAGGGGATAGGTAGTCCCTGCAAGTGCTCCTGCACCTAAGGGGCAATAATTCATTCTGTCATAGATATCATGCATACGCAGTCTATCACGCTTAAACATCTCAAAATAAGCGCCAAAATGATGGGCTAATGTAACAGGCTGCGCTTTCTGTAAATGGGTAAAGCCCGGCATATAGGTTTCCAGGTTTTCTTCCATGATCCGTAAAATAGTTTCCAACAGGTTTTTCAAAAGCTGATCCGTCTGTGCTACCTGTGTTCTGGTATACATCCTCATATCCAGTGCCACCTGATCATTTCGACTTCTGCCTGTATGAAGTCTTTTCCCAGCATCACCGATACGATCAATCAGATTTGCTTCCACAAAACTGTGAATGTCTTCATATGCCGGATCAAAATCAAGGGTCCCGTTTTCAATATCATTTAAAATGCCATTCAATCCATTCAGAATATCATCTTTATCCTGTTCGGAAATAATACCCTGCTTTGCAAGCATTTTGGCATGTGCGATACTTCCTGTAATATCTTCTTTATATAATTTCCGGTCAAAAGAAAGGGAGGCATTAAACTGGTATACCTGCTCATCTGTTTCTTTTGTAAATCTACCGCCCCATAACTGTGCCATAGATATTTCCTCCGATAACAAGAATGTTGTATCTGAATGATTTTCAAGCTGAAAAAGAAAACCAAACGAGATAATCAAAAGTAATGTTAGCATATCTTTTCTATTATGACAAGAAAAGTCAAACCTAAATTTGACAAAAATAGCACCCTTTTTCGCAAAAAACATAAAATACAATATATCTTTTCAAAAAACTACGGAGGCCACTGTGGAAAACATCTATTTAAGCGTTCAGCATTTAAATTATTCTTACCACTCTATGCAAGGTGAAACGGTAGCCCTTACAGATATATCTTTTTCAATAAAACAAGGGGATTTTGTAGCTATTGTAGGTCCAAGCGGATGTGGAAAATCGACCCTTCTTTCCTTGATTGCCGGTCTGATGGATGCAGATTCCGGCAAAATACTGTTTCCTATGCTGACCAGATCTGAATCACCCAAAATCGGATATATGCTTCAGCAGGATCATTTATTTGAATGGCGGAGTATCTATAAAAATATCATACTGGGTTTGGAAATTAATCATAAATACGATAAGCATACAAAGCTTCTGGTAGAAAAATACATGAAAGATTATGGACTTTGGAGTTTTCGAAACAAACGCCCCAGCGAATTATCCGGCGGTATGAAACAAAGAGCGGCTCTGATCCGTACTCTGGCACTGGAGCCGGATTTGTTATTATTGGATGAATCTTTCAGTGCTCTTGACTATCAGACCCGGCTTTCCGTTTCCGGAGATATAGCCAGAATCATCCGTAAACAGGGCAAAACAGCGATTCTTGTGACACATGATATTTCAGAGGCTATAGCTCTTGCAGACCATATCATCATTCTGAGCAGACGGCCGGCCACTGTGGTTTCGCAGATTCCGATCCGTCTCACCTTACAGGACGATAGCCTGATTGCTTCCCGGAATGCCCCGGAATTTCGACAATATTTTAACTTGATCTGGAAGGAGTTGGAAGGATATGACGAATCAACAAGCTTATGAAAAAAACCATAGATCTCATCATTATCTGATTCATTTTGTGCGGCTGCTTATTCTGATACTATTTCTCGCACTATGGGAGATCACTGCGGATAAGAACTATATTGATCCCTTCTTTTTCAGCAGTCCATCCAGAATTCTGATATGTATGAAGGAGCTGTATCAAGTAAGTCACTTAATGAGTCATATTGGTATCACCCTGGCTGAAACCATGATCAGTTTTTCCCTTGTGCTTCTGGTCAGTATGCTGACTGCAATGCTACTTTGGTATCACAAACTTCTATCCGAAGTTTTGGATCCCTATCTGGTTATTCTGAATTCCATACCAAAGTCGGCTATGGCACCCTTATTTATTGTATGGCTTGGCACCGGTATGAATACCATCATAGTAGCCGGTATTTCTGTTGCTGTATTTGGTGCAATCATCAGTCTTTACACTGCATTTCGACAAACTGACCCAGAAAAGCTTAAGTTGATCACAACTCTTGGAGGCACAAAGAAAGATCAGCTTTTTAAAGTCGTTCTTCCATTTAATGTACCGGTCATTCTGGGAACAATGAAGGTGAATATCGGTTTGGCACTGGTAGGTGTCATAATTGGTGAATTTCTCGCCGCAAGAAAGGGACTGGGATACCTGATCATTTATGGCAGCCAGGTCTTTAAAATGTCCATGGTCATCACATCCATGTTCATTTTGTGTCTTATTGCTGTGGTTCTTTATTCTGTCCTTCAGATTCTGGAACACAGATACAAAAAAAGAGGACCCGTGTAAGATATCCTCAGAAATAAGACGTTGGTATAACGAATACGAAGTCCAAAAAAGCTGCCACTTCACGAATTAAAATTCGCTAAAGCGACAGCCTTCCAGCTAGAAAAGGGACTCGAACCCTCGACCTACTGATTACGAATCAGTTGCGCTACCGACTGCGCCATTCTAGCACATGTGGTTCAGGTAAGAAACCTGAACCGCATGTTTTATATTAGAACAAAACATCAAAATTTTCAAGCCTTATTCTTTTCTTTCCCAAAATAATGATATACCGGTCCAAAGTACCGATTAATATGTGCTCCCACCAAAATGAAATAAATCATAAAATACAGCCACAAAAGAACAATGACTACAGTAGTAAGAGAACCATATCCTCCAAATCCTCCAAAGAAATGAATATAAACAGAAAAACCCCATGAAAAAATGGTCCAGACGATAGCACTGAATACTGCACCTGGGATCTGCATTCGAAACCTCATCTTCTTATTTGGTACATAAGTATAAATCAAGGCAAAAAACAAAGACAGGATAATCCAGAAAAATAAAAATCTGAAATAAGATATCTTTTCAAAAATGTGTTCAGCACTGGGAAAGCTTTTCATAAACAGGCCGAATATTTCCTTACCAAACCCCATAAATAACATGGTGATCGATACAGACAGAATCATAATAACCGTATATATTCCCGATATCCCTCTTGTAATAAAATAACCACGATTTTCCTGCACTCCATTTATTACATTTAATCCTCTCATAAGTGCCATCATGCCTTTGCCGGCAGACCAGATGGTAACCACAATTGCAATGGAAATTGCTCCGGCAGACTGTGCATAAATATCCTCTATCAGAGAAGCAAAAAAAGAACCTACAACACCGGGAGACATCTCCATAATTAAGAAAACGAAATCTTCTTCTGACAGACTGGTAAAACTAATCACAGTGCAGATCAGAGCGAAAATCGGAATCATGGAAACAAACAGAAAGAATGCAGTACTGGCCGCATAGGAACTGATATTCTTTTCGTTCATTTTTTCTTTGAAATCATACAGGACTTTATAGGTTTTATAAATCATCTAAATTCTCCAAGACGCATCCGGAATAATATGTTTTTAAAATCTCTTCATATATATTCCCGGCCTGCGCCATATATTTTGCTCCATTTTGTGACATTCCAACACCATGTCCAAAACCACCACCAATTATGGAATATCCTAGCATATTTCCCTTATTATTACAAACAGACTGTAACGAAATAAATGCACTGGGAAGCATATTTTGTATTTCATAATCTCTTCCATCCTGCAGTTTAGCATCTCCACCCTGAGCCAGAACATATCGTATATTGTATTCTCCCCAGATATAGATGGAACCTTTTTCACATACTATCTCCAGGCAATCAGCAATACTGCTATTGATACGTTCCGCAATTCTCATTGTTTTTATTTTACCTGTTTTATCCAGTTTCATATCATTGGTTGTCTGAATCAGTTTGCCATTAACGTTGTATCGTTCTTTAATCCGTTTTATTAACATACTTTTATCATATTTCTCCACGGTGTAACTCCACCGGTAAAAAGGCTCGTCTTTCTCCAAATGACTCTCATGCTTTTGTGATATATAATCATCAAAATTCTGATTCATTTCCTGAATCTGATCATCACTTTTACGGATGCAGATTGTTTCCTCATCTTCGCCACCATGCCACACCTTTTCCGGAACCGAAACGCCGCAGGATGTGGAATAATAATAACAACGTTCCAATCCTTCATTTGGGCGTAATAATATCATACCTTTTGTTTCATCTACAGCCAGGTCTGTCCGGGCAGTACCGATCTGATACCCATAAACCTGGCATGAGGTACTGTCATCTACCTCAGCCTGATATTGGGGATAACAGAGATTTTCTTCTTTCATACAGGCATAAGTTCTGGCGCATATTGCCTGGGCTTTTAATGCTTCAGATGGATAAGAAGAAGGCATCTCCCCGGGCAGCACACCTTTTACATAGTTTTCCAGAGAAGTTTCATTGATCAAAATCAATCCTTCCTCCTGTTTATAGATTTCAAAGCATCCTGTATAGCAGGGATGTTGTCCATTTCTTGTAATACTGCAAATTATAATATCCTGTCTCTCGTTCATTTCCTGATTTTCCTGATAATCAAAGAGCCGGATACGAATTCTGTTTGATTTCGAAAAAAAAGAGGCATTCTTTTCTATGGGCAATTCCTCATTATCATATTTTAAGATGATATGATCATGAAAAATACTGCCATTATCAGCCTTTATCAAAATCCGAATCATATCATCATGTTTTGTGCTGTCAAAATCACCATATAAAGAATCTATTTCTTTTGATTCCAGTTTAGAAATTTTATTTGTGTTTTCGGAATCATCCATCGGATAACTTTCATCAGCATTTTTATCTTTACTATCTTCCCAGTTATAGTCTTCCGTGTTTTCCAAGCTGCTGTTTTCCTTCTTATCTGTCTTGTTGTTACTATCAGACTCCTGAGCACTCTCTCCGTTGTTTCTATCTCTTTCGTAGTCAATCAGAAATCCGGAATCTGTGCCATGAATACCGGGAGAAATATCCTGTTCATCTAAGGGCAACCTGCTAAAACAGAATCTGATCCATAAAGAAATGACAATTATATATCCAATTATAAAAAGGATGGTTTTATATTTTTTACTCATAATCCATCCTATTCCTCTATACTTGAAATCATTCCTATGAATAAAAAAGAGTCTATTGCGACACTTTTTACGCCCCGGCATTTTGCAAAATAAAAAAGCGGCTCTACGCCGCTTTTTTATCCCCAAAATGTCGGTTCCTGCAAATTGACTCCTAGCCAAAGCCAGGTGGGTGACCGCAAACAACACTTCTGCCTTCCACTGCTTAAACCATATAAAATGGCCCGGAGGCCTGACATCCATGCGATAATATAGGAATCCCGTTTAAAGTAAATGTAGGTTCAAATACACAGGAATTATCGAACATCTCAGGTTAATTCTATTATATTCAATTTTTCATTTTTTTACAACCGGATAATACGGGAATATTTGGTATATCTTGTATTATTTTGAACCCCAAAACAAGGGGTGCATTTTCATGCACCCCTTGAGTATCAAGTCAAAAACTAAATTATAACTGAGGACCAGCAGCAACAAGTGCTTTACCAGCATCATTTGTTGTATATTTAGCGAAGTTCTTCTGGAATCTTGCAGCAAGATCTTTTGCTTTTGTTTCCCATTCAGTAGGATCTGCATAAGTATCTCTAGGATCCAGAATAGCAGGATCAACGCCCGGAAGTTCTGTAGGAACTTCGAAGTTGAACATAGGAATTGTCTTAGTAGGAGCTGTCTTGATATCACCATTTAAGATAGCATCGATAATACCACGAGTATCTTTGATTGTAATTCTCTTACCTGTACCATTCCATCCTGTGTTAACCAGGTAAGCTTTAGCGCCATTTGCATTCATCTTCTTAACAAGTTCTTCACCGTATTTTGTAGGATGAAGCTCTAAGAATGCCTGACCAAAGCATGCAGAGAAAGTAGGTGTAGGCTCTGTAATACCACGTTCTGTACCAGCAAGTTTTGCTGTGAAACCAGACAGGAAGTAGTACTGTGTCTGTTCTGGTGTCAGAATAGATACTGGAGGAAGTACTCCGAAAGCATCTGCTGATAAGAAGATTACGTTGTCAGCTGCAGGACCTGCAGAAATACCGTTAACTTCTGCTGCAATATTGTTAATATGAGAAATAGGATAAGAAACACGTGTGTTTTCTGTTACACTCTTATCATCAAAATCAATCTTACCTTCTGCATCTACAGAAACGTTCTCAAGAAGAGCATCTCTTCTGATTGCATTGTAGATATCAGGTTCAGATTCTTTATCAAGACCGATAACTTTTGCGTAGCAGCCACCTTCAAAGTTGAATACGCCATTGTCATCCCAGCCATGTTCGTCATCACCGATCAGACGTCTCTTTGGATCGGTAGAAAGTGTTGTCTTACCTGTACCGGACAGACCAAAGAATACAGCTGTGTGTTTACCATCCATATCGCAGTTTGCAGAGCAGTGCATGGAAGCGATACCTTTCAGTGGTAAGTAGTAGTTCATCATAGAGAACATACCTTTTTTCATTTCACCGCCGTACCATGTATTGATGATAACCTGTTCACGACTTGTGATATTGAAAGCTACACATGTTTCAGAGTTAAGACCAAGTTCTGCATAGTTTTCAACTTTTGCTTTGGATGCATTGTAAACAACAAAATCAGGTTCAAAGTCTTTCAGTTCTTCTTCTGTAGGAACGATGAACATGTTCTTTACAAAATGAGCCTGCCAAGCTACTTCCACGATGAAACGAACAGCCATTCTTGTATCAGCGTTTGCGCCACAGAATGCATCAACAACAAAAAGTCTCTTATTGGAAAGCTCTTTTTTAGCGATATCTTTTACAGTTGCCCAAACATCTTCAGACATTGGGTGGTTGTCGTTCTTATATTCTTCAGATGTCCACCAAACAGTATCTTTGGAGTTCTCATCCATAACGATGTATTTATCCTTAGGAGAACGTCCTGTATAGATACCTGTCATAACGTTAACAGTATCTAATTCTGTGTTCTGTCCAACTTCATAGCCTTCCAGACCAGCTTTTGTTTCTTCTTCGAATAATAATTCATAAGAAGGGTTGTACACAACTTCTGTTGTGCCAGTAATGCCGTACTTGCTTAAATCGATTGCTGCCATCTTGCACATACCTCTTTCTTTCATAATATAGTTAATAAATTAATCACATAATAGAATCGGGAAAAATCCCAATCACCAAATATAGTATACTAAGAAAAAACTAAAGTCAACAAAAAATCATCCCTTTTATACAAAAACCACCTAAAGTGGCCTTGTCTCCTTTTTCAGCCACGCTGCTTCTTCTTCGGATAAGAATGGACTGATTTTTTCAAACACCTCTTTGTGATATGCATTGATTCTGCAGATATCTTCTTCTGATAAATATTTCTTATCCAGAACTGCCCTGTCAATAGGTACAAAGGTTAGCATTTCAAAATGGAGAAATTTTCCATAATCATTTTCATCAAGAGGCTGAACCATAATTATATTTTCCGTTCTGACACCAAATTTATTCTCCAGATATACTCCCGGTTCGTCACTGATCAGCATGCCCGGTTCCAATACCGCTTCTGCCATATCCTTTGTATATTTCCAGTAAAACCTTTGTGGTCCTTCATGGACATTCAGGCAGAATCCGACACCATGCCCCGTTCCGTGCTTATAATCCAGCTGCAGTTTCCACAAATCCTCTCTTGCCAATATATCCAGATTTCGTCCGGTACATCCATACAGGAAAACCGCATCAGCCAATCGTAACGTTCCAGCCGCCACTGCCGAAAACAGCCTCTTTTCCTCTTCCGTCACATCTCCAAGTGCGATGGTTCTGGTCACATCTGTTGTCCCCTGTAAGTATTGTCCACCGGAATCCACAAGAATCATCCCTTTGGGCTCTATAATTCGATTTGTCTTTTCCGAAGCTTCATAATGTACAATGGCACCATTTTCTGCATAACCGGTAATAGTATCGAAAGACAGATCCAAAAATCCGGGGATACTTTCCCGCATCTGATCCAACTTTGCAGCTGCAGACATTTCGGTGACTGTTTCACCGCTTTGAACAGTCTTTTTTAGCCAATATAGAAATTTACATACAACCGCACTGTCTTTTAAATAAATCTCCCGTAGATTTTGCTGTTCTGTCTCATTTTTAACTGCCTTCCACATTGTAGTAGGCAGAGAATCGCATACCACATTTCCATTTTGTTCGATTTCTTTATAAAAGAGGTGGCTTACAGATTCCTGTTCCAGAAGAACGGTCTGGTTCTTAAGTTCTAACGTTCTTAAATGTGCCAGAGTATCCTGGTATGGAATACACTGAATCTGATTGCCATCCAGATGTTTTCTGGCTTTCTCTGTAAGTACATCTGTGGCAATATAAAGAAATGCCTCTTTTTTGCCAATCAAAGTATAACTTAATGCAACCGGGTTACATTTCACATCGTTTCCCCGGATATTGTAAAGCCACATAATATCATCCAGCTTACTGATCCATAAGTAGTCTGCATTCTTTTCTTCCAGATACTTTCTTAACCTTTTGATTTTCTCATCCGTACCTTCTCCGGCATATTCCTTCGGCAGATACCAGATCTCTTTTTGCGGAAGAGCCGGCCGATCGATCCAGACCTCTGAGATAAGTTCTGTATCACTCAACAGCCTGCCATGTTTTTTCTGACATAGTTTTTCCAGACTGTCTCCAAACGAGAAACTGATACATCTTCCATCTGTCCCCAGCGTTTCCCCCTCTTTCATGTTTTTTTCCAAATACTCCAAAATAGTAAGGACGCCATCATTACCCATTTTATATAAAGTGATTCCCGTTCCGGAAAGCTGTTCTTCAGCCTGTAAGAAGTACCGTCCGTCTGTCCATAATCCGGTTTCCTTTTCACTGATTAACAGACTTCCGTTAGAACCATCAAAACCACTAAAATACTCTCTTGCTTTAAAATGTTCATGTACATATTCCGAATTATGATAATCCTGAGATGTAATCAGGAAATAATCCATCCCTTTCTCTTTCATCTTCCTGATGAGTTTCTGCAATCTTTCACAAATCAACATATGAATTCCTCTTATATCCTCAATTCTTCAATCTTCTTATGATTCTTCTTCACATAAACAATCCAAACTACAAAAATTTGTATATAAGAAAAGAGCGGATTTAAACCACTCTTTTCTTAATATATCTTATTTCTTTTCTCTTGGCTTAGGTGACAGATATTTTTTTTGTGCTTTTGATGCAACCACACAATATGCAATAAGTACAAGGAAAATGATAACAGAACTTACAATACCCAGATATGGAATATGAAGATATTTCTCGTTTACAATATCCAAAACACCTCCAAGGATGGATACCACTCCAATCATAATTGCTTTCATATAGATATAGTCAATATATCCCTGGGGATCTACTGCTTTTTTTACATCAAAGCCTTTTCCAACCAGAGCACTGTTGGAAATATCTCCTGTACGTTTCATTTGGATGGATGCATAAATAATATATCCACCTACTGCAATAATTACAAAATCAATAAAGGTAAAACTAATCATTGTTTTCTTTCTCCTCAGATGTTTCAAAACGTTCTAAATCATATGTCAGCGTAAAACATTTTGCTCCTATTATACTATTGTCTAACCAGGCTTTACGAATCCGCTCTGCCACAATAACACCATTTTCTGTATCCGTATCCATCAAAATTACAATGAACTGGGTGCTGCTGTACTGTGTTGCCACATCTCCCTTACGAAGGGACTTTACAATCGCCTCATTCATATCCTTCATGGCAATTTCCAGACCGCCTATTTCCTGTATAACACCTGTCTTCTCGTACATCGTAAATAGAACAATCTGCACATTTCTTTTCGAGCGTTTCACAGAACGAGAAACGAACTGATAAATCTTTCGAAAGCCCTCATATTCTACTTCAAATGCACCCATTTTCTGGTTGTTTTCCTGTATCAGTTTTTTGAGTTGCATAAGATCGGCAACTGTAGATTGTTGAATGTTCATATTCCGGTCAAGAGTCATTTTATCCTTCTCCTGATA
>CAMFGH010000080.1 GCA_945949875.1 uncultured bacterium | reverse complement strand
GGCAGTTCTTCTGGTACTTGCTGTTGCAGCAGCAGGTTTCTTTGGATTCAAATATCATGACCTCATGGATGACGATGACGACGATGATGAGGATGACGACGACTATGATGAAAGACCTGCCCGTCGTGGACTTTTCAGACGTGGTCATGACGATGATGACGACGACGAGGACGATGATGACGACGATGATGACGATGAGGATGACGAAGAAGACAGACCAGTGAGAAGAAGACCTGCGACCTCCGGAAACAGGCCGGTAAGAAGACCTGCACCATCCGAAAACAGACCGGTTAGAAGAACATCTTCTGAAGAAGGCAGACCGGTAAGAAGACCTGCATCGGAAGAAGGCAGACCGGTAAGAAGACCTGCATCGGAAGAAGGCAGACCGGTAAGAAGACCTGCATCGGAAGAAGACAGACCAGCGAGAAAAAGACCTGTATCTGAAGATGGCAGACCTGTGAGAAAAGCAAAACCGACAGGAACTTCAAAAGATGGTGACAGACCGGTTAGAAAAGCAAGACCGGTAGAAGAAGATACCTTATCAACCAGAAGGGAAAGATCTTCCAAATCAGATGTGGCATGGAAATCTAAGAATTTTCTGACAGAAGATGAAGACGATCTGGATTTTTCCTTCATTGATATGAATGAAGATAAATAAGAAGTGAGAGTAAAAACAGTCGGTCTATTTTTGCCGGCTGTTTTTAACAATAGGAGGGCAATATATGCAATTACCATATACGGAAAAAGCAAAAGCTGTTCTGCAACATGCCATGAAAGCAGCTCATAAGTCCGGTCAGGGATATATTGGAACGGAGCACATTCTTTTGGGGCTTTATCGGGAAAAAGATTGTGTGGCGTCTATGGTGCTTCAGGACATTGGCTTTGATGAAGAGCGCCTTTTACAATTAATACATGATTACATTGCACCGGATACAGGTGTGGTCTTAAAAGAAAGAGAAGGATATTCGCCCAAGGCAAAAAGTATGCTGGAGGAAGCTTCCAGACAGGCAGAGCGTTTTGGGGCAGAGAAGATCGGAACAGAGCATATGCTGCTTGCTCTGATCAAAGAGTCGGATAATGTAGCTGTCCGGCTGCTCACTACCATGGGTATCTCTGCACAGAAGTTATATATGGATACGCTCAGTGTCATGGGGCAGGATATCAATCTGTATAAAACGGATTTGAGCAAAAGTAAAGGGCAGCAAAAAAAGAAAAATGGATCTACACTGGAACAGTACAGCAGAGATCTGACCAGGTTGGCAAAGGAAGGAAAGCTGGATCCGGTGGTCGGAAGAGAAAATGAAATTCAGCGTGTGATTCAGATCATCAGCAGAAGAACCAAGAATAACCCATGTCTGGTCGGAGAACCGGGAGTAGGGAAAACTGCTGTTGTAGAAGGGCTGGCTCAGAGAATCGCAGAAGGAAATGTGCCTTTTACCGTGCAGGATAAAAGAGTTCTGGTATTGGATCTGTCCGGCATGGTGGCAGGCAGTAAATACCGAGGTGAATTTGAGGAACGTATTAAGAAAGTCATTGCAGAAGTTATAGAGCAGGGTGACGTGCTTTTATTCCTGGATGAACTTCATACCCTGATCGGTGCCGGTGGTGCAGAAGGTGCCATTGATGCATCCAATATTTTGAAACCTTCTCTGGCTCGTGGCGAGATCCAGCTGATCGGTGCCACCACCATAGAAGAATATCGTAAATATGTGGAAAAGGATGCTGCTCTGGAACGTAGATTTCAGCCGGTTACAGTGGAAGAGCCTACAGAGGAAGAGGCCATTGCCATCTTACGTGGTGTGGCACCAAAATATGAGGAACATCATAAGGTGACCATAACAGATGAGGCGATTCTGGCAGCAGTGCGCCTTTCCGGTCGTTATATCAATGACAGACGTCTTCCGGATAAGGCCATTGACTTAATCGACGAGGCTGCTTCCGCAGCACGCCTGAAACTGATGAAGTCTCCGGAAAAACTGGTAGAGCTGGAAAAACAGATCGCAGATTATGATACGAAAATCGAGCGGTCCATCCGGTTTGAAGCTTTTTCACAGGCCAGTGAGCAGAGAAAAGAACAGGAACAGCTCATGAAAAAATATCAGAAAATGAAAGAGCGGGCTGAAAAAGCAAAACAGGAGAAATCCTATCAGGTAACGGAGGATGATATCGCAGAAGTAACGTCCATGTGGACCAAGATTCCGTTACAGAAGCTGGCAGAAAAGGAGAGTGAAAAGCTGCTGAAGCTGGAATCCATTCTGCATAAACGTGTGATCGGGCAGGAGGAGGCTGTTACCGCAGTTTCCAGAGCCATGAGACGAGGCAGGGTAGGATTGCAGGATCCCAACAGACCCATTGCATCTTTCCTGTTTTTAGGACCAACCGGTGTGGGTAAGACAGAGCTGAGCAAGGCACTGGCAGAAGCCATGTTCGGGTCCGAAAATGCGCTGATCCGTGTAGATATGTCGGAATACATGGAAGGACATTCGGTATCTAAGATGATCGGATCGCCTCCGGGATATGTGGGATTTGATGAAGGCGGACAGCTGAGCGAGAAGGTGCGTCGGCATCCCTATTCCGTGGTTCTGTTCGACGAGATCGAAAAAGCCCATCCGGATGTGTTTAATGTGCTTTTACAGGTGCTGGATGATGGACACATTACCGATTCCAAGGGCAGAAAAGTAAGCTTTAAAAATACGATTCTGATCATGACCTCCAATGTGGGAGCAAAAAGAATCGTGGAACCTAAAAATCTTGGTTTTGCATCTCAGGTTACAGAGCAGCAAAGCTATGAAAACATGAAAAAGAACGTCATGGAAGAGGTAAAGAAGCTGTTCAAACCGGAATTCATTAACCGTATTGATGAAATCATGGTATTCCACCAGTTGAATCAGGACAATATGAAGGATATTGTGACATTATTGTCAGAAAATCTGGTAAAACGCTGCAAAAAGCAGATGGATATTACCTTAAGAATCACTTCTGCACTGAAAAATCATCTGGTAGAAAAGCATACAGATCTGAAGATGGGCGCCCGTCCTCTGCGTCGTGCAATACAGACGGAAATCGAGGATGCTTTGGCAGAGGAGATTCTGGCAGGCAGGGTGAAAGCCGGTGATGTGGTAAGTGCAGGCTGGAAAGAGCAGAAGGTTTATTTTCAGGTGAAGTGACAGATATCTAAAGCAGGAAAAGATATAGATATAGCAGAAGATATCTGGAGCAGGTAAAAAGATCAGATATCGAAAATGATAAGATAAAGGATGGAAATATGGCGAAACAGACAAGTGTTTTTTTCTGTCAGGAATGTGGATATGAATCCAGTAAATGGCTGGGGCAGTGCCCCGGCTGTAAAAGCTGGAACAGTTTTGTGGAGGAGCCGGTCCGCAGGCAAAGTGCTGCCGGTTCCGGAAAGCGGGGAGCTGGTGGTAATGCTAAAATCCGCCCCCTTCGCCTGAAGGAAATCTCCACAGGACAGGAGGAACGTTTTACAACCCATATGCCGGAACTGGACAGAGTACTCGGTGGTGGTATTGTAAGAGGATCTCTGGTTCTGGTAGGCGGGGATCCGGGCATCGGAAAATCTACGCTGCTGTTACAGGTCTGCCGCATGCTGGCCATGGATGAAAGAAAAGTTTTATATGTGTCCGGTGAGGAGTCTTTAAAACAGATTAAACTGCGGGCGGACAGGCTGGGAACATTTGGAGATTCATTATCCTTATTTTGTGAGACAAATCTGGATATCATAGAAGAGACAATTGGGGAGTTTAAGCCCCAGGTAGTTGTCATTGATTCTATTCAGACCATGTATAATGAGCAGGTGTCTGCTGCTCCGGGTTCGGTTTCACAAGTCCGGGAAACGACGGGGAGACTGCTGCAGATCGCCAAAGGACTGGGCATCACCATTTTTATTGTAGGACATGTAACAAAAGAAGGAACCGTTGCCGGGCCGCGTGTGTTAGAGCACATGGTGGATACGGTTCTGTATTTTGAAGGAGACCGTTATGCATCCTACCGTATTCTTCGTGGGGTAAAGAACCGATTCGGGTCCACCAATGAAATCGGTGTGTTTGAGATGCGTCAGGAAGGTCTTTTTGAAGTAAAGAATCCTTCTGAATTTATGCTAAATGGTCGTCCGGAAGATGCCAGTGGCTCTGTGGTGGTTTGCTCCACTCAGGGAACCAGGCCGATTCTTCTGGAAATTCAGGCACTGGTTTGCCATACCAATTTTGGATTTCCCAAAAGGCAGGCCATCGGAACGGATTTAAACAGAGTCAATCTGCTGATGGCAGTTCTGGAAAAGAGACTGGGGCTTCAGATCGGAGACCAGGATGCCTATGTAAATCTGGCAGGTGGTATGAAGATACAGGAGCCGGCCATTGATCTGGGCATTGTCATGGCAATTGCCTCCAGCTTTAAAAACCGGGGGATTGATCAGAAAATGACAGTGTTTGGTGAAGTCGGATTAAGCGGTGAAGTGCGGGCGGTCAGCCAGGCAGAGCAAAGAGTACTGGAAGCGAAAAAGCTGGGATTTGATACGGTGGTGCTGCCCCAGAGCAATAAAGATTCCTTGAAGGATATTACAGGGATCAAATTGATCGGAGTAAAGTCCGTACAGGATGCCATTGATCTGATTTGAAGAGGTTTGTTATATGAAAAAACTGCTGGTTTTTTTAAAACAGTATAAAAAAGAATCCATTTTAGGCCCTTTGTTTAAGCTGCTGGAGGCTTCTTTTGAATTATTTGTGCCCTTAGTCATAGCGGCGATTGTAGACCGTGGAATAGCGTCGGGAGATTATCTTTATATCTGGAAGATGGGTGGAGTGTTGTTCCTTCTGGCATTGATCGGACTTACCTGCTCTGTTACCGCACAGTTTTTTGCAGCGAAAGCAGCTACCGGATTTGCAACAAAGCTGCGTCACACGTTATTTGAACATATACAGTCACTGTCTTTTGCAGAAATGGATCACATCGGAACTTCTACCATGATCACCCGAATGACCAGTGACATTAACCAGGTGCAGTCCGGAGTCAATCTGGTACTTCGCCTGTTTCTGCGTTCTCCCTTTATCGTATTTGGTGCCATGATCATGGCCTTTACCATTGATGTAAAGGCAGCCTTGGTTTTTGTAGTGACCATACCTCTTTTATCGATTGTGGTATTCGGAATTATGCTGATCAGTATTCCGTTGTATCGAAAGGTGCAGGAAAAACTGGACAGGGTACTGGGAAAAACCAGAGAAAATTTAACCGGAGTCCGGGTCATTCGTGCTTTTAACAGGCAGGAGGTCGAAGTAAAAGAGTTTGCGGAAGCCAATGACGGTTTGACCCATGTGCAGGAGTTTGTAGGACGTTTTACTGCATTTATGAATCCGGTTACTTATATCATTATCAATGTGGCGATTGTGGCTTTAATCTATACCGGTGCAGTTCGGGTCAATGTGGGGATTTTGACACAGGGACAGGTGATCGCACTGGTCAATTACATGTCCCAGATTCTGGTGGAGCTGGTGAAGCTGGCCAGTCTGATCATTACAGTGACCAAGGCTTTTGCCTGCGCAGACCGGATCGCAGCAGTGCTGGATATGAAATCTTCCTTGCTTGAAAACCAGTCCTTCGAAAAAATATCATGTGAAAAATCAGCATATGATGAGGATTCATGCAAAAAACAGGATTTCGATATAGAAAATGAGCAGGGAGAGGAAATCATTGAATTTCGTCATGTTAATTTCGCTTATAAGGATGCCGGAAGTGAAGCTCTAACCGATATGGATTTTACTGTAAAAAAAGGACAGACCATCGGTATCATCGGAGGTACCGGTTCCGGAAAATCTACGTTGGTCAATCTGATCCCCAGGTTTTACGATGCTACCCGGGGGGAAGTACTTTTTCATGGCAAAAATGTGAAAGACTATCCTTTGGATCTTCTTCGCGGCAAGATCGGTATTGTACTGCAAAAAGCGGTATTGTTTAAGGGAACCATCCGGGAAAATCTTTCCTGGGGAAACAAAGAAGCAGACGATGGGATGATGTGGAATGCTTTGGAAACTGCTCAGGCAGCAGAATTTGTCAGACAAAAAGAAGGTGGACTGGACTTTGAAATAAAGCAGGGCGGAAAGAATCTTTCCGGTGGACAAAAACAGAGACTTACCATTGCAAGAGCACTGGTAAGAAAGCCGGAGATCCTGATTCTGGATGACAGTGCTTCTGCACTGGATTATGCTACAGATGCAGCACTTCGAAAAGCAATCCGCCGGATGGATCAGGATATGACGGTATTTATCGTATCCCAAAGAGCCGCGTCCATCATGTATGCGGATATGATTTTAGTGCTGGATGATGGAGAAATCGTAGGAAAGGGAACCCATGAAGCACTGCTGAAGGATTGCAGTGTTTATCAGGAAATTTACTATTCCCAGTTCCGGAAAGGAAAGGAGGAATAAGTAAATGGAGAGAACGAAAAAATCAACGGTACAGAAAGTGCTTCATTATATTGGCCATTATAAGTTTTTCCTGTTGCTGTCTATTCTGATGGCAGCGATTACCGTGGCCCTTACTTTATATCTTCCTATTTTGACAGGAGATGCCATTGACTGTGTGATCGGAACGGGAAAAGTAGATTTTTCTTTACTTTTCAAAATCATGAAGAAGATGCTGATTGTCATCTTGGCAACTGCCTTGATTCAGTGGTTGATGAATGTCTGCAACAATAAGATCACCTATCATGTGGTCCGGGATGTTCGGAAGGAAGCCTTTGATAAAATCCAGATTCTTCCGCTGAAATATATGGATGGTCATGGCCATGGGGATATTGTAAGCCGGGTGATTACCGATGTGGACCAGTTTGCAGAAGGATTGCTGATCGGTTTTACGCAGTTGTTTTCCGGTGTGATCACGATTCTGGGAACTCTGGCCTTTATGTTGTCCATTCATGTGGGGATTACCATTTTGGTGGTGCTGCTTACACCCATTTCCCTGTTTGTGGCCAGATTTATTGCTACCAGGACTCATGATATGTTTGTATTGCAGTCAAAAACCAGAGGAGAGCAGACCTCTTTGATTGATGAAATGGTAGGAAACCAGAAAGTGGTACAGGCCTATGGCCAGGAAAAACAGGTGCTGGAACGGTTTGATGAAATCAATGAGAGATTGCAGAAGTGTTCTTTGAGGGCAACCTTTTTCTCTTCCCTTACCAATCCCTGCACCCGTTTTGTAAATAATCTGGTGTATGCAGGTGTGGCTATTATGGGTGCGCTGTTTGCAATCTGGGGAAAAATATCCGTAGGACAGCTATCCTGTCTTTTGAGCTATGCCAACCAATACACCAAACCTTTCAATGAAATATCGGGAGTGATCACAGAACTTCAAAATGCGCTGGCCTGTGCATCCCGGATTTTTGATTTGATAGAAGAAGAGCCGCAGATACCGGATACAGACGATCCGGTTTCCATAGAGCAGTTCGACGGAAGGGTATCCTTGTCTCATGTGTATTTTTCTTATGTACCGGAGCAGAAGCTGATCGAAGACTTCAATCTGGAAGTAAAGAAGGGGCAGCGTGTGGCAATCGTGGGACCAACCGGATGCGGCAAGACTACGTTGATTAATTTGCTGATGCGCTTTTATGATGTGAACAGTGGTGCGATTACAGTGTCGGGAACAGATATCATGGATATGACCAGGCATAATCTGAGAGAAGGTTATGGAATGGTGCTTCAGGAGACCTGGCTGAAAACCGGAACGATCAGCGAAAATATTACCATGTCAAAACCGGATGCCACCAGAGAAGAAATCATGGAAGCGGCCAAAGCAGCCCATGCTCACAGCTTTATCAAAAGGCTTCCTCAGGGGTATGATACTCTGGTAACAGAAGATGGAGACAGTTTATCCCAGGGACAAAAACAGCTTTTGTGTATTGCCAGGGTTATGCTGGCACTTCCGCCTATGCTGATATTGGATGAAGCGACTTCTTCCATTGATACCAGAACGGAAATGAAAATACAAAATGCCTTTGCCAAGATGATGGAGGGAAGGACAAGCTTTATTGTAGCCCACAGGCTTTCTACGATTCAGGAGGCTGATATCATTCTGGTTATGAAGGATGGTAATATTATCGAACAGGGCGATCATGAGTCACTGCTGGCAAAAGGTGGCTTCTATGCAAACCTGTATAACAGCCAGTGGCAGAACTGATGGGCAGAATTCATAAAAGATAAAAGCAAGAGATAAGTGTGCAAGATAGAAGTGCAAAATAATAGCGGAAATTGTAATCAAACGTTTATGGGGTTCGATACAATTTCCGCTATTTTTGATTGTCTGCAATTAAGTCATCTCTCATTTCGCTTCACGATGTGCAAACTCACCGTAATATTCTGATAAGAAAGTTGTAATCATTTTTAACATATGAGTTTTCTCCTTTCTAAGTTATTTTGAACTGATTTCGTTCTTTGTTTTTACTTATTTAGATTACTTATTTTACTTATTTGATTTTCTGTTTTTCAGTATTTTTTTGGATTCCTTTCTTTGAAGTTATTTTGCTTCACGATGTGCGAATTCTCCGTAGTATTCTGATAAGAAAGTTGCGATCATTTTTAACATAGTGTTTTCTCCTTTCTGAGTTTTTGTGTTTGTTTTGGTTTCTTGTTTTGTTTATTTCCTTTTGATGATTTTATACTAACACCCTGTGGCAATATAGTAAAATACATATAATGAAATGTTTATTATACCAATTGGGTATAGTAAAAGTGAGGAAGATGGTGGGAAGAATAATGAAAAGGAGGGTTTGCATTTTATTCAGGTAGATGTAAGTTGGTATACTTGATATGTAGGTTTTTCATACGGACTATAATTAGAGAATGAGAAAATAGTCCGTACAAGAGATATCCTTCATACGGACAGAAATTAGAAAATGAAAAAATAATCCGTACAAGAGACATCCTTTATACGGACAAAATTAGAAAAACAAAAAAATGATCCGTACAAGGGATATATCCTTTTTGCTATAATTAGACAGAAACAGAAAAAAGGAGCATCGCTCCTTCCAACCATAAAACACCTCATAATTCTCTAAAACTTTAAATATATAGTAACATTAACTAAAGGAATGTGTATGTTCTGGCAGTGCATGTGATGCAAAATATAAAAAGTAAATGCAATATATACTTGACATATTCTAAAAGTAGTCATATACTGGGCACATAGTTTAATGCAATATATATTTTGCAAAAGTAAAAAATAATAGCATATAATAATGTGATGAAAGGAGAATTCAGGAAAGTGAGAAATTTGAAATTAAAGTTTCGAAGAATTGAGCTGGAAATGTCGCAATCTGAACTGGCAAAAAAAGCCGGGGTTACGAGACAGACAATCGGGTTAATAGAATCAGGTGATTTTAATCCATCTATAAAATTATGCATTGCTATCTGTAAGGCACTGAATACCACTTTGGATGAGTTGTTTTGGGAGGAAGAAGAAAATGAAGAAAAATAGTTTTTGGAAGAAAAATATGTTGGATGAAAGACAGGAACAGGTTGTATTAAAATTTGAGCATAATGCGCTCCTTATTGCATATTGGGGATTGCTTATTGCAATATTTGGTCAGATGTTTTTATATGATAACAATTGGCCATATGTTGCCGGCGAATGGATTGTTTTCATGGTTGTATCTGTTTATCTGCTTATTGCATCTTTGAAAAATGGCATTTGGGACAGAAGACTAAAACCGAATTTTTCCACCAATCTGATTGTTTCCATTATTGCAGGAGTTTTGTCAGGTGTATTCATTACTGGGCTGATTCTTACCAGATATGATGATAAACCGGCGGGAGCATTGGCAGCAGGAGTGATAAGCGGAGGTTTCATTTTTGTTTTATGTCTTGTGATGCTACTTACAATGTCCGGAATATATAAGAAAAGAGTGCAGAAACTGGAAGAGCAGGAAGAACTGGAATAACAGGAATAGGGTGGCATTCCTCTATTGGGAATGCTATAATAACCCAAAAGCAATAAATGAAAGTGTAAAGGTGTAGCATTATGGAAAATACGAAAAAGGGAATTGTAGTCAGAGTAGTAGCGCTGATCGCAGCAGTAACAGCAGTAGTATGCGTGTCTATTTTGACATTTGGACTTACGGATTACAAAAAGAATGCCAACGGAAACGGGCTTACCGCTACCGGTTCAGCAAGCTGCGATTTTGAATCCGATCTGATCGTGTGGAGAGGAAGTTTTTCTGCATATGGATTGACCACACAGGAAGCCTATAGTGTGATTAAAAATGATGCAGAAGTAATCCGGAAGTATTTATTGGAATCCGGGGTCACAGAGGAAGAGATGGTATTCAGTTCTGTGGACATTTCTCAGAGAACCCGGACAGAGTATGATGAGAATGGAAATTATGTGTGCGATTATCCGGATGGGTACGATTTGTATCAGAGTCTTTGTGTCGCATCCAATGATATCGATAAGGTGGAAAAGATTTCCAGGGATATCACCAAACTGATTGAATCCGGTGTACAGTTTTCTTCCTATTCACCGGAGTATTATTGTACCAAGCTGGATGAGGTCAAACTGGATCTGATTCAAAAGGCAACTGACAACGCTAAACAGAGAATCGATATTATGGCAGCAGGAAGCGGCTGCACGACAGGCCAGCTTTTATCTGCAAATCTGGGAGTATTCCAGATTACAGCGAAGAACTCCGGCGCCGGAGAATACAGCTACGACGGTGCATTTGACACCAGTTCCCGATACAAGACAGCTATGATTACCGTGCGTCTGAACTATGCGGTAGAGTAGATTTGCAAATTACCGTGCGTCTGAACTATGCGGTAGAGTAGATTTGCAAATTACCGCACGTCTGAACTATGCAGTAAATCGGATTTATTGATTCGCAAACACATCGGCCACCTCCGTGATGGTAATATAGGCCTTGGGATCGATTTCTCTTACGATGTCTTTCATTTTAGTTACCTGGAATCGGTTAACCACAAAATAAACCACTGTTTTGTAGGAATTGGAATATCCGCCAACAGCATCGATTTTGGTTGTTCCGGTTTCAAATGCGGAGGATAACTCTTTGCATATTTCGTCCGGTTTATCTGTGATGATCATCGCACTTTTTGCCCTGTCTAAACCTTCTACGATGAAGTCTACCGTTTTCAGGGCAGCCATATATGTCACAATGGAGTAAAGCGGCAGGATCCAGCTTTCCACAACAATACCGCATACAATGTAAAGGATTACATTGTATGTCATGACAAAGGTTCCTACCGTGACTCCAAGACGTTTGGAAAAAATGACCGCCATTACTTCCACACCATCCATTGCACCACCATTTCTAATTGCCAGACCACTTCCTATTCCGGAAATCAATCCACCAAATACTGCGCACAAAAGTAAATCTGTTCCTGCAAGGGGCGAAGCAATACTTACGTCAACAGGAAGCACATCCGTGATCAGCCATGCTGCAATGGAATAGATTGCTACCGTATAGATGGCATAAAAGGTGAATAATCCGCCCTGCCTTTTGAAGCCATACAGAAAAAGCGGGATATTAAGGAGCAGCAGGCACAGAGATAACGAAATGTAGTCGGGCGTAACCTGTGCAATCAACATGGATGTTCCTGATATGCCACTGTCATACAGTTTTACCGGATTTAAAAAGATGGTAATGCCGATCGCATTTATAATACCGGCAACCGTAAGCATAATCATTTTTCTGTAATCAAGTCTTTTCATATATTTCATTTCCGCTGCTGCCACTCAAAATGTGATTAAATCTACTCATCACATCGAGATATTGTAAACTCTCACGAGTTCCACTTACTGTTTCATCGTGTATGCTTTGGTGGTTATAAATAACTCACTACTCACAAGTTCTTGTACACTCCACAGTCGTTAATTCCCGAAATAGCCTTC
>CAMFGH010000079.1 GCA_945949875.1 uncultured bacterium | reverse complement strand
ACCGGTATAAAAGAGGCCAGCCTGGGTTCTGTTTTGTTTACTGCAAACGCAGGAACCTTGTGCCTGATTGTGGCTATATTACTGGGATTATCTTATGTACTGCGTAAGATTTTGAAGGGAAAATGGACAGGTGGCTTCTATTGATATTATCGAAGGAAATGATACACCCAAGTATTTTGCCTTGGCGCAAGAGATAGTTGACACAATCATACAGGAGCAGAGTCTGGAAGTGGATGCAGTATCAGGAGCTACATATTCGTCCAAAGGGATTCTGGATGCTGCTTTTGATACTTTACAGAATGCAGTCGTAGATGGTACATTGACTGAAACAGAGATTGATGTTTCCAAGGTAGAAAAGCACGGTGGAAAAGGACGTCGCAGAAAAGGCTAAAGCGTATAGAAAGAAACGTAATAGAAAAGACAAAAAATGCAGGAGAAATGATATTATGCGCATATATCATGGAACATTACAGGATTTAGATGATCTGGCAGAGATAGAAAAAGCATCCTATCCGGAAGCGGAAGCCGCTTCCAGAGAGAGTATAGAAAAACGATTAAAAGCCTTTGGTGATTGTTTTTGGATTTTGGAAGAAGACGGTGAAATAAGAGCTTTTATAAACGGAATGGTTTCCGAGAAGCCGGATTTGATTGATGAAATGTATGATCACGCAGAGTGGCACGATGAAAAAGGGGACTGGCAGATGATTTTTTCCGTTGTGACATCTTCAAAGTACCGGAAACGGGGCTATGCTTCTATTGTGATGAAACAGGTGATCGAAGATGCCAGAAAACGGAACAGGAAAGGAATCGTTCTTACCTGCAAAGAAAGACTGATTCCATTTTATGAAAGATTCGGATATGTAAACGAAGGGGAATCTGTCTCCAATCATGGTGGCGCGATATGGTATCAGATGAGACTTACATTTTGAGTAGATTGACCTGTAATAAAGGAATTTAAAACGGAAAATATGATAGAATAATTTGAGATAGAACAATATAGTATAGAAGATTTTTGCATAAAATTCAGACAGAAGGATATAGGATTAACACATGAGAAGAAAAGACAGAGAAGTGACAGACTTAAACCGTATTTTGAATATAATAGAGGAATGTGATATCATACACATCGGACTTAACGATGGAGACTATCCATACATTGTTCCACTCAATTTTGGATATCATGTGGAAGAAGGAAAGATTTCATTTTATATACATGGCGCCATGGCGGGGCGAAAATATGAATTGTTGAAAAGGAATGGAAAATGTTCTTTTGAGATGGAAAAACCATTGAAAATGGATTTGTTATATCAGGAAAAAGATGTTACAATGCGTTATAAATCTGTGATGGGAACAGCTGATGTGGAGCTTTTAGAAGGAGAAGAAAAACAAAAAGCTCTGGATCAATATATTATGGGGCGCTATGAGGAAACCAGAATTTTTGATTATAACAAAGACGTGGTGCCGCGAACTATGGTTGCCAGATTAACAGTTACCGATATTTCTGCGAAAGAAAATCCAATGAGGTGAAAATATTTTACTTTGCTGCTTGAGCATAAAAAACATAAAATAGAGAAAAGTGAGAAGACTATATGTATGATACATTAATTTTTGATCTGGATGGAACATTATTATATACGCTGGAGGATATTCATGATGCTGTTAACCATGTTCTTGGGGAAAACGGATATTCCTTAAATACTTTGGAGGATACCAGGAACTATGTGGGGAATGGATTAAAACAGCTGATGAAGAGAAGTCTTCCGGAAGATGCAGGGAAGGAAGTGCTGGACAGGCTTGCGGAAGAACTGTGTGACTACTACGCAGATCATTGCCAGATAAAAACAAGGCCATATGACGGTATTCTGGAGTGTCTGGAAAAACTAAAGAGTCAGGGATATCAAATGGCAATCGTTTCCAATAAAATCGATGAAGCAGTAAAAGAGCTAAATGCACTTTATTTTGGGAAATATATCTCTGTAGCGATAGGAGAACGGGAAGGTATTCAGAGAAAACCTGCGCCGGATACAGTATATCAGGCTTTGAAAGAGTTGGGAGCATCCCCGGAGAAAGCGTTATATATCGGAGATTCGGAAGTAGATTTTGCGACCTCCCAAAATGCAGGATTAGACTGCATGTCTGTGTCATGGGGATTTCGCGAGCGCAGCTTGTTGGAAGATTTGAAACCGGCCTTTTTGATTGATGAGCCGGGAGAAATTTTGGAAACATTAGAAAAACTGAAAAATAGAAATGGAGGAAAATAGGATGGGTCAGGATAAGAATCAGAATCAGAGTCAGAAACAAAACCAGAATCAGAGCCGGAATCAAGGACAGATGAAGAAAGCTAATACCATCAACGGAATCGATCTGGATGAAGTAGTAAAACGTTTGGACACTTTTGCTGCATCTGATCAGGGAAGATTAAAGGTGACTGTTTCGGAAGAAGTACCGGAAGGCGAAGTGGATAAAAAGTATCATCTGGGCAGATGTGATGTGGGAAGCCCGTGGGCTAAGGGAACCTGTATGTGATAAATCTGTTATGCACAGGAACCAATGCATAGAGAAACTATTTCATGCAAAAACATTATCAGAAAGAGCATCAGATAAAGCATCAGATAAAGGAGGAAATTATGGCAGTATTACATTTGACAACAGAAACATTTGAGAAAGAAGTACTTCAGTACCAGGGAAAAGTACTGGTTGATTTTTTCGCAACCTGGTGTGGCCCATGTAAAATGGTTGCACCGATTATGGAAGAAGTTGCAGAGGAAGCAAAAGACGTAAAAGTATGCAAAGTAGACGTGGATGATTGTGGGGAAATCGCCGAAAAGTATAATGTTATGTCCATTCCTACATTAGCTGTATTTGAAAATGGTGAAGTGAAAGAAATCTCTGTTGGATTTAAACCCAAGGCAGCTATTTTGGAAATGTTAAAGTAAATGGCGGCAGTATCTGTGATGTATTAATTTGACAAATAAGCATGTTATGCAAAAGACAAGATAAGGGGTCAGATTCTTCGTTATCTTGTCTTTTTCTTTTTACTTTATAAAGGGAAGAAAGGAATGTAACAGGAAGAGACCATGAACCAGGAAATAACCATGAACCGGGAAGAGACCATGAACCAGGAAAAAGAAAAAGTATATGACATCATCATCATTGGTGCCGGAACAGCAGGACTTTCGGCAGCAATCTATGGAGTCAGAGCCGGGAAAAAAGTATTGGTGCTGGAAAAAGGAACCTATGGAGGGCAGATTGTCTCATCATCGGAGATCGAAAACTATCCGGGTATCGAAAAAATATCCGGATATGAATTTGCCCAGGGGCTATATCAGCAGGCTGCCGGGCTGGGGGCTGAATTCTGCTTTGAACAGGCAAAAGCCATACAGGTACAGGAAGATATCAAAATAGTGGAAGCAGGGCAAAACATATATCAGACGAAAAGCATCATTTTAGCAACAGGAGCAAAGAACAGGCCACTTGGGCTGGAGCATGAAGAAGAATGGATCGGTGCCGGAATATCTTATTGCGCGACCTGTGATGGGGCTTTTTATAAGGGAAAAGATGTTGCAGTTGTGGGTGGAGGCAATACCGCATTAGAGGATGCACTTTTTCTTACAGGGTATTGCAGAAAAGTATATCTGATTCACAGAAGAGATACCTTCCGGGGAGAAGAAGCCCTTTTGGAAGAATTGAAGAAGAAGGATAATATTGTTTTTCTATTAAAGAAAAATGTAGTCGCCCTAAAAGGAAATGAAAAATTGCAGGCAGTAACGATAAAGGATACAGAAAGTGGTAATAACGCATGCGGAAAAGACCTTTGCGGAAATGACCTTTGCGGAAAAGAATATGATCTGGAAGTGGAAGGACTGTTTATAGCGATCGGACAGATTCCGGACAATGAAAGATTTGCTTCTGTTCTGGCTTTGGATGAAAAGGGATATATTCTTGCAGGGGAGGACTGTAAAACAAACAGAACGGGGATTTTTGCTGCAGGCGATTGCAGGACGAAAACAGTGAGACAGCTGGTGACAGCAGCAGCGGACGGAGCGGTGGCTGCCCTTTCGGCCTGCCAGCTGTAGCGTGCTGAGCCTATCAGATATAGACACTTCGCCTGTCAGATATAAGGAATTCAGTCCGCCGGATGCATGGTAACGAACTTGTCAGGTGCAGTTTAAAAGAGTATAATACCCATATATATTGTAGGAATGCGGCAGGAATGGTATGATACTACACAGATGCTGCACAGGGAAAAGAGGCGCTGAATATGACAATATCGACAAAAGGAAGATATGCACTGAGAATCATGCTGGATTTGGCCAATCATTCTGGTGAAATCAGTAAAGTAAAGGATATTGCGGCCAGACAGGATATCTCTGAAAAATATATGGAACAGATTATTTCCATTCTGAACCGGGCAGGATATGTGCGTTCTACCAGAGGAGCACAGGGCGGTTATCAGTTGGCACGAAAGCCGGAAGACTATACGATTGGTATGGTACTGCGTTTGACAGAAGGATCCCTGGCACCGGTAGAATGTCTGGATGAGAATGCTGTGCCATGTGAAAGAGTGTCGCAATGCGCAACCGTGGAAGTCTACAAGAAAATGTATGAAGCGCTTTGCAGTGTGGTGGATACCATGACGATTAAAGATTTACAGGATATCGAGGAAAGTAAAATAGGAGACGGATATGTTATTTAAACTTTACAAGAAGTACGAAGAGATTATCAATTATTTAATAGTAGGAGTTTTGACTACAGTGGTCAGCTGGCTGGCGTATGCGGTCTGCAAACTCTTTATGAATGTGGACAATGCGTTCCAGATGCAGCTGGCAGTTATCATTCGATGGATCGCCGGTGTGGTATTTGCATATTTTACAAATCGGAAATATGTTTTTAAGAGTAAAAATACCAATATGATAAAAGAAGCCTTTGATTTTACCACTTCCAGACTGGTTACTCTGTTTCTGGATATGTTTGTTATGTGGCTGCTTCCTACCGTATTCGGTGTGAATGACTGGATTTCTACTTTCATATCAGCAGTACTGGTAACCGTAACGAATTATATTTTCAGTAAATTCCTTGTTTTCAACAAGAAAAAATAAAGGGAAATTCATAAGACAAAATAAGGGGAAAATAATAAGAAAAAGTAATAAAATATCTCTTGACAATGAAGGGGTTACTTTGTAGAATAGACAGGTACGGATGAGGAAGACATAATTTTCATCGTTGGTATGGTAAGTACGTGTAGCTCAGCTGGATAGAGCGTCTGGCTACGGACCAGAAGGTCGTGGGTTCGAATCCTGTCACGTACATAACATTGAAATCCCGTAAACATCAGTTTACGGGATTTTTGCTATACAGGAAAGCATTTGGGAGTAAGTGGTAGTAGAAAGAGTGATCAAATGAAAAAACTTTGGCGTTACTTAAAAAAGGTGATTTTCAGCCGGTTTGTTATAACGATGCTGATTATCATAGCACAGGTATACTTCTTGTTTGCCTGCCTGTTTTGGTTTCGGGTTTATTGGCCTGTCATCACAGCAGTCATGAGTTTACTGAGCGTTTCCGTGATTATTTATATCATCAATCGGGATCAGAATCCGGCGTTCAAATTGAGCTGGATGATTCCAATCTGTACGGTGCCCTTTTTGGGAACCTTCATGTACCTGTTTGTGGAAGGTAATGTGACTACCAAAGGTATCAAAAGAGCAATCAACCGTAGAATAGAAGAATCTGCAGTATATCTGAAACAGGATCCGGAAATCAGAAAGGAACTGAGTGACAAGCCCTGTTCTATGTCTGCAATATCACAATATGTAGAAAATGCAGGTGGATTTCCTACATACAAAAACACGGATGTGACCTATCTTCCCAGCGGAGAAGCCTTTTTGGCAGATTTGCTGGAAAAACTGGAAACAGCGGAACATTTCATCTTTTTGGAATATTTTATTGTGGCAGAAGGATACATGTGGGACTCTGTTTTGGAGATACTGAAAAAGAAGGTAGAGCAGGGCGTAGAGGTCAAACTGATGATCGACGGTACCTGTACCTGGATCACCCTTCCAAATAAGTATACAGAAAAGATGAAATCATACGGAATCGACACCAGGGTTTTTCTTCCGGTTGTGCCGATTTTTTCAACCCATCAGAATAACAGGGATCATCGGAAGATTATTGTAATTGATGGAAAGACAGCCTATACAGGTGGTACCAATCTGGCAGATGAATACATCAATCAAAAGACCCTTCACGGACACTGGAAAGACGTGGCAGTGCGTCTGGATGGTGATGCAGTCCGCACTTTTACTGTACTGTTTTTACAGCTGTGGAATGTGGGTGATATGCGCTTTGACAGAAGAACTTTTCAGCCGGGAGAATATGAAAAATATCTGGTTCAGGAGAAATCAGAAAATCTCATCTGCGATAGGAGTGCATCCGCCGATGCTGCTGTAGATGCTGCCGCTGCAAAGGATGGCATTTTAGGTGAGGGGAAAAGATCCTATGTTATGCCATATGGAGATGGCCCCAATTCCTACCACAACCTGGCAGAGAACGTATATCTGGACATCATGAATCGTGCCAACAGATATATTCATGTGATGTCTCCCTATTTTATCAATGATCATGAAATCATCACAGCATTCAAATATGCAGCAGAGCGTGGAACAGATGTGAAGCTGATCCTGCCCCATATTCCGGATAAGAAATTTGCCTTTGATGTGGCCAGAACCTATTATCCGGCTCTTTTGAAGGCAGGGGTTAAAATATACGAATATACCCCCGGCTTTGTCCATGCAAAAGTGTTTGTATCGGATGACAATAAAGCAGTAGTCGGGTCCATCAATCTGGATTTCAGAAGCTTGTACCATCATTATGAGTGTGCAGCGTATTTCTATCGCTGCGATGCAGTTCTGGATGTAGAAAAGGATTTCCAGGAAACACTGGCCAAATCCCAGCTGGTAACTATGGAATATTACAAATCGATTCCATGGTATCGAAGATTAAGCGGACAGGTGCTGAAATTGTTTGCACCATTGTTCTAGAACGGAGTTACGATGTCAAATATCATATATAATGCAGGTAAAGTGAAGGAATATGAAAATCTGATGGCAATCTGCGAATTTGCCGGCGAGAGCAGGGCGTGGGGAGAAAACCTGTGGGCAGATTTGCTTCAGAACCCCGATGTGTATGAAGAATATCTTCATTATATGATTTATCATACTTTGCTGGGAAAAGTATCTGTAGAAGGCTATAATGTGCTGGATTTGTATGTCTGGCAGATGGAGCTTTCCAATCTGCGGCAGGATACCGGTAAAAACACAGCTGCCTGCAATAAAGATAAATTGGTACTCCATGCTCTAAAAACGTTGTTGGATATGAAAAAGAATCCGGAAGAATACCTGAAAAAGTTAAATGAAGGAAGAGGATTGGACAAATATTAATGAGTCAGAATGAATTTCTTAGCACCATGAGAAGTGCATTGTCAGGAAAAGTTCCTGCTAATATTATCGAAGAGAATATCAGATACTATGAGGACTATATTGGAACTCAGATGAGACAGGGAAAAACAGAAGCAGAAGTGATGGATGCGTTGGGAGATCCAAGGCTTTTAGCCAGAACGATCATCGAGGCAAATAAGCATGCAGAGGGAACAGATACTTATTCTGATGCCGGAACAGAAGCCTATGAGTACGATGAACAAACTTCCGGAAAAGAGAAAGGTCCCTGGCTGTTCCGGTTTCTACAGACGCCAAAGTGGCTGCAGCTTCTGGTGATTTTTCTGGTTGCTTTTGTTGTGATCGGTCTGGTGGGAACTATTTTAGGTGCACTTTTACCTTTCATCATTATCGGTTTTCTGATTACATTTTTGATTCGAATGTTTAAGTGAAATTTTTGAATAAGATAGAAAAAATTGAGACATACTATCACTGTAGTAAAATACAGGAGGTAAGGTATATGTCCAAAAATGAAATGAATCAGAACTATTCTGATAACAACAAACAGGAAAACAAAACAAAAAACGCTCAGCAGGATAATCAGAAAAACAAAAACTGCAGAAACAGCAGTTCCGATTATTCTTCCAGCGAGAAGAACTCAAACAAAAACTAATGGTAGAAAAAGGGGGAAGTGCACAGGCACTTTCCTCTTTTTTGTTGACAGGGGAAAAAACAGAAATTATAATTTGCCCATGAGAAAAAATGACAAAGGACAGATATGAGAAAATTAGAATTGATTGCGCCATGCCATTTTGGCCTGGAGGCAGTGTTGAAAAAAGAAATCATAGATCTGGGATATGAAATATCTCAGGTAGAAGATGGAAGAGTGACTTTTCTGGGAGATGAAGACGCAGTCTGTAGGGGAAATGTATTTTTACGTACCGCAGAACGGATTTTGATCAAAATCGGAAGCTTTCCGGCAACTACATTTGAAGAACTGTTTCAGGGAACCAAAAATCTTCCCTGGGAGGACTATATTCCCAGGGACGGAAAATTCTGGGTGGCCAAAGCGGCCAGCGTAAAAAGTAAATTATTCAGTCCATCGGATATTCAGTCCATTATGAAAAAAGCGATGGTAGAACGTCTGAAAAATGTATACCATATAAGCTGGTTTGAAGAAAACGGAGCCAGTTTCCCGGTAAGGGTTTTTCTGATGAAGGATATGGTCACGGTTGGTCTGGATACCACCGGTGAATCTCTGCATAAACGGGGATATCGAAAGCTGAAGGCGAAAGCACCCATTGCGGAAAATCTGGCTGCAGCACTGATCATGCTGACCCCTTGGAATAAGGATCGGATTTTAGTAGATCCCTTCTGTGGCAGCGGAACCATTCCTATTGAAGCAGCGATGATGGCAGCAGGCATGGCACCGGGAATGAACCGGGAGTTTTTATCAGAAAACTGGAACCATCTTTTACCCAAAAAAATCTGGTATGATGTCATCGACGAAGCAAATGATCTGGTGAATCTGACAGTCACACCGGATATTCAGGGATATGATCTGGATGGAGAAATGGTGGCTATTGCCAGGGAAAATGCAAAAATGGCCGGTGTAGATAAACTGATCCATTTCCAGAAAAGGGGAGTGGATCAGCTCAGTCATCCGAAAAAGTATGGGTTCCTCATTACCAATCCACCTTATGGGGAACGATTGGAAGATAAGAAAGATTTGCCGGCTTTATATAAGACCATCGGTCAGAGATACCAGGCACTGGACAGCTGGTCCATGTATCTGATCACAGCCTATGACAGGGCAGAAAATGATATTGGCAGAAAAGCGGATAAGAACAGAAAAATATACAATGGTATGATGAAAACATACTTTTATCAGTATATGGGACCAAAGCCACCAAGAAAACGTGAAGATATACCGGTTGTATGATGAACAAGAGAAATAGCCTATATTTATTTAGGTATTGTATATGGAGAAAATGAATGCATAAAACATGGAGAATATCGGCCTGGATAGGTGGAATCTATGCATTACTCGTGTTGGGTATAACGGTTTATCTGGGATATAATCGTCCGGTTGTGATAGCCGAAGCGTCTTCCGGACCGGGGATTCGGCAGAAAACTGCCACAAATATGACAGGTATGTCGGAAAATGCGGAGATTTCATTGCAAAAAGATGCGACAGGTGAAAGGTCTGTCTATATCCCGGTGGAGCCATCGATTTTACCGGAACAGATTTTGATACAGGACTATTATGCCAATAAATGTCTTGTGATTTCGCTGCAGAATACCGGGAAAGACTTTTACAAGGATAAGGCCATTTCCGGGAATACCGATACCATTGAGAAAGCAGTCTTTGTGCCCGGTGAGGAAAAAACAGATATTTGGCTGCAGCTTGATCGTGTATATGCATACGACAGCTATCTGGAAAACGGATACCTGAAAATGGATTTTTATCTACCAAAAGAAAAGAATGATCGGATCCTTGTGCTGGATGTGATTCTGCCTGATGAAGTGACTGCAGAAGTGACTGCAGAAGAAGAGACACTGCTGTATCAGATGGAAAATAAACTGGAATCTGTTTTGGAAGAATCCGGGATAAAAGCCTATCATACCTATGGAAAAGATGGAAGAGTTTCTGAGGAGGAGATAGGGGAGCTTATCACACTTGTGGATGCCGATTTTTATGTGGGAATCTCCTTGTCCACAGATTCAGATAATTCGGAGTCTTTTGGAAGCCTGGTGGCCTATAAAGGGGACTATTTTATGCCGGCTCTTACCAATGCCGCATTTGCAGATCTGATTGAAAAGAAAATGGTTACAGCGATAAGCGGAAAGGCGGGCGGACTGTTGCAGGCGCAGGAGAGCATCTGGGAAGATTTCCAGATCCCATCGGTAATCGTATATCCCGGATATCGTAGTAACTCTGCAGAAATGTCCCTCATGAAACAGGAATCCTATCAGAGAAAAATTGCAGAGGGCATTGCAGAGGGAATTGTGGATTCTTATACAAAAATAGAGGATGCGAAAGGATCACCAGAAGGATGAAGGTAATATTTGCGACCGGAAATAAGAATAAAGTAATAGAAATCCGTGATATATTAAAAGATATGGATGCAGAAGTGCTCACCATGAAAGAGGCAGGAATCGAAATCGATGTGGAGGAAAACGGTGAAACCTTTTTGGAGAATGCAACCATAAAAGCCAGGGCTGTTGCGGAAGAAGTAAGAAAGAAGGAAACACTGCAGGATGCAGTTGTTATGGCGGATGATTCCGGACTGGTAATCGATGCACTGGACGGCGAGCCAGGTATATATTCGGCCAGATATATGGGGCATGACACCTCTTATCATATAAAAAATCAAAATCTGATAAAACGGTTAGAGGGCGTAGAAGAGGAAAAAAGGACAGCCAGGTTTGTGTGTGCTATTGCAGCGGTTTGTCCGGATGGAGAGCTTTTATCAGCAGTGCAGACCATGGAAGGAAGGATTGGATACGATGAGGAAGGAGAAAACGGATTTGGCTATGATCCTATTTTCTTCCTGCCGGAATATGGGTGCAGTTCCGCCACCATATCTCCGGAAGAAAAAAATAAAATCAGTCACAGGGGAAAGGCACTCAGGGAAATGAGGGAGAAGCTGGCTGAGAAATTTGCAGGCTGAGAGGAATGAAGACTGAGAAACGTGTGGGCTGAAAAAGAGATTGCGTTGAATAAAAATGTGAGATATGCAGGGAATGTGAAATACATCGGATAAGATACGAGGAGTTTGGCAGTATGAGGGTACTGGTTGTAAGCGATACCCATAGGTATGGGGATAATTTTTATTCTGTAGTAGAAAAACTGGAAGATATTGACCTGGTGATCCATTGTGGTGATATTGAGGGACAGGAATATGAATTTGAAGAGGTGGTAGATCAGACCCTTCACTGTCCTTTCGTAGCAGTTACCGGGAACAATGATTTCTTCTCTCATCTGGAGCATGAGGCAGCAGTCAATATCGGGCGATACAGGGCACTTGTTACTCATGGCCATCATTATTATGTTTCCATGAGCAACGAGTTTATTAAGCAGGAAGCAAAGGCCAGAGGCTTTGACATGGTCTTTTATGGACATACCCACAGGCCGGTCATAGATGAAACGGAAGGAATCCTTTTGGTGAATCCGGGCAGCCTGACCTATCCGAGACAGGAAGGGAGACGCCCCTCCTATGTGTTAATGGAAGTGGCTGAAAATGGAAAGGTTACCAGTGAGATTTGTTATATTTAACGGATTTCGTGAAAAAAACAGAGTTGCATTTGTGAAAAAACAAAAGAAAAATTGTATTGACATATAAAAACCATTAAGATATAATAATTCTTGCGTCGTGAGAAAGACAGCCAAAGACGTAAAAGAAATAGCACATCTCGGGGTGTGGCTCAGCTTGGCTAGAGCGCCTGGTTTGGGACCAGGAGGTCGCAGGTTCGAATCCTGTCACCCCGATCTAAGAGTTAACATGCGGGTGTAGTTCAATGGTAGAACACCAGCCTTCCAAGCTGGATACGTGG
>CAMFGH010000078.1 GCA_945949875.1 uncultured bacterium | reverse complement strand
GATCGTGAAAATTCACCTCTGTGGCAACAGTCGCTTTAGCGGAGTGGAAATCCGCAGAGTATAGCGACGTGGGGACGTTCCTTTGGCGTCTAGTGGGGACGTTTCTTTTGTCCACAGAATAGCCCTTTGTCCATAGGAGTGTCCCCTGTCCTGCTATGAAAAAAAGCCGGATTGCGATAGATTTAAAAACAAAATGCACAGGATAAGTTTTCTGTATTCGTTGCGCTAATCATTCCGATGAGCCTCAAAGAACAAAAATCGTGTTCAGCAAAGGCTTCCACGATTTTAGAGTCTCATCTCCATAGCGCAAAATCATCCAGATAACTTATCCTGTGCATTTTGTTCTTTCGTTTTCGAAATGGCTTTTTCCTTCCTGGCAGGACAGTGGGACACTCCTGTGGACAAAAGGGCTATCCTGTGGACAAAAGAAAGCTCCCCATTGCAACACCCATAAGTCCTGAGATATACTACAAAGAAAGAGTATTTAGAAAAGTGGAGTAAATATAAATGGACTTTATGAGTGCAATGATCAGCAGAATCTGTGGCTTCCTGTGGGGGGATCTTGTGACCATCCCGCTGCCGGGGGGAAGTAGCCTTGGAATTTCTTTATTGGTAATGATTTTGATTCCCTCCGGAATCTATTTTACCATTCGTACAAAATTTCTTCCGTTTCGTTTATTTCCGGAAATGCTCCGCATTATGATGCAGAAAAATGCAAAAGAAGATAAAAATGCCATCTCCGGGCTGCAGGCTCTTGTGGTATCCACAGCCACCCGTGTGGGGATGGGCAATCTGGTAGGGGTGGTCGCAGCGATCTCAGCAGGTGGAGCAGGTGCAGTCTTCTGGATGTGGATCATGGCACTACTTGGCTCCTCTACCGCTTTTGCGGAAGGCACGCTGGCACAGCTTTATAAGGAAAAAGATCCTTTATATGGAGGATACCGGGGTGGCCCGGCTTATTATATACATCACTTTTTTGTGAAAGAAGGAAGCAAAAGAAAACATTCTGTGATTGCAGTTTTGTTTGCACTTTCCGGTCTTCTTTGCTGGTGCGGTATCAGCCAGGTGATATCCAATTCCGTTGCATCGGCCTTTGAAAATGCATTTCAGATCCCGCCGATTATCACCACCGTTGTCATGGTGTTTTTTGCAGCAGTGATTGTTCTCCGGAAAAATGCTACGGTAAAAGTGCTGGACATCATTGTGCCAATTATGGCAGCGCTATATTTTGCTTTTACGATTTTTATTATTATAAAGAATGGTTCTCTCCTTCCGGGGGTGTTTCAGCGTATTTTTCTGGAAGCTTTTGGAATCCGGCAGGTAGTAGCCGGAGGGTTTGGCGCAGTTATTATGAATGGTGCCAAGAGGGGGCTTTTTTCCAATGAAGCAGGTTCCGGCTCGGCACCCTGTGCAGCAGCGTCAGCCGATATTGATCATCCGGCAAAGGAGGGGCTCCTGCAGGCTCTGGGAGTATTTATTGACACCATTGTAATCTGCAGCTGTTCTGCTATGATCATGCTCCTTGCACCGGAGAGTGTGACAAATGGACTGGCAGGAATGGAGCTTCTGCAAAAAGCTATGGAGTATCATCTGGGATACTTTGGTGTTATTTTTATTGCGGTGATTTTATGGCTTTTCAGCTTCTCTACCTTTGTCGGTATTTTGTTCTATGCCCGTCCCAATGTGGCATATCTGTTTGGTGATAACTGGGTGTCCCAGACGATTTACAAGGTATTTGCACTGATCATGCTGTTTATCGGTGGACTGGCAGCTTATACGGTGGTATGGGATCTGGGAGATATCGGAGTAGGGTTGATGACCATTTTTAATATGATTGCACTGATTCCTTTGGCACCTAAGGCGATAGAATCCCTGAAAGACTACGAACAGAGAAAAGCAGATAAAGTAAGTCGGAAATAAGAAGCAGACAGAAAACAAAAAAGAGACAGAAAAACAGAGAATCTGAATCAGAAATAAGAAATAGAAAACAGGAAATAAGAAGCAGAAAGCAGGAGAAGTTATGAACATTCTGGTACTTGGTGGAAGTTATTTTTTAGGAAAATGTTTTGTAAATATGGCAAGGATAGAACACCGGATAACGGTGTTTAACCGGGGAAACCGCCCCTTAAATCTCCCGCAGGTTTGTGAAATGCGGGGAGACAGGCATGATGCAGAAGCAATTTCTGCATTAAGGGATCATCATTTTGATGCGATAGTGGATTTTTGTGCCTATGAAAAAAAGGATATTGCTTCGGTGTTTGAAAACTTAAAAGGAAAATTTGACCAGTATGTGTTTATCAGTACCTGTGACGTGTATGAGAGGGGAAGAAATGAAATGCTGGATGAAAATGCTCCTTTTGAAAGACGGGAGTTTGGAGGAGAAGCGGGCGACTATATCCGGGGTAAGGTACTTCTGGAAGAAGAACTGGCAGACTGTGCACAGGAAGCTCATGTGGCATATACCTCCATTCGTCCTGCTTTTATTTACGGACCGGAGAATTATGCACCCAGAGAGGGGATTTATTTTCACTGGATCAGCCAGGCCGGGCAGATTCTGCATCCGGTTGATGCAACCGGTGAATTCCAGATGGTATATGTGGAAGATGTGGCAAATGCCATTCTCCGTGTAATAGGAAATCCTTCTGCCTATGATCAGGCCTACAATCTGGCCCCGCTGCCTATGGAAACCTATGAAACCTTTTCAAGGGCGCTTGCCCAAAGTTTCCCCCTTCCTTTTGAAAAGGTGCCTGTCACATGCGCTCAGGTTCAGGAAAAAAATATTCCATTGCCATTCCCTCTTACCAAAGAGGAGTCAAACTGGTATGATGGAAGAAAGGTGTTATCATTGATAGGAAATTATACCACCCTGGCAAATGGTTTGAAAAAGACCATTTCCCGGATGAACTAAAAGAATCCCAATGAGCCTTCCGGACAGGAATGGAAAATGCAAATTACTGAGGTAAAAAGATGAAATATAATATTCATTATGAAGTGGCTTCGCTCTGTTTCATTGCAGTAGTCTATTTGTTTCACAGAACACAGTATTCTATTAAGACAGAAGCAAATCGAAGATTTCACAGACTGGTAATTGCAACTTTCTTCAGCGTTTTGATGGATATTATCACTGCCATAACGATCAGCTATTATCAGCGGATTCCTTTGTGGATCAATGTGGCTCTGAATACGATCTATTTTGAGATCACGGTATACATGGGATTTGTTTTTACCAGATATGTGCGGACTGTTGTGACATCAGGGGATGAGAAGAAGGACAGCCTGTTTAACCGTCTGGTGCTGATCGTCTATTCCTGCAGTCTGCTTTTAAATATGCACATGGGGTACTATTTTGACTTTACAGAAGCCAAGGGGTATGTTCATGGACCTCTTTATATTGCCCATATTCTGGTACCATATTATTATGTGCTGTATACTGCAGCGATTCTGCTGATCAACCGTAAGAAAATAGGCAGAAGACAGATTATATCCGCCGGATCCTACACTGTTTTACTGCTGTTTACGGTTCTGATTCAGACCTTTGTCTGTCCGGAGATTCTGTTGTGTGGCCTGGCATTTGCAGTTTCGCTGCTGCTTTGCTTTCTTTCCCTGGAGACGCCGGACTATCATAAGCTTATGTATACCATGGATGAACTGGAAAAATCCAGAAAGGAAGCGGAAAAGGCAAATCAGGCAAAATCGGTATTTCTAGCCAATATGTCTCATGAAATCAGAACTCCATTGAATGCAATTCTGGGAATGAATGAGCTGATCCGGAGAGAAACAAAAGAAGAAGCCACTCTGAATTATACGAAGGATATTGATGAGGCCGGAAATACACTGCTGACCATTATTAATGATATACTGGATTTTTCCAAGATTGAATCCGGAAAAATTGAAATCATAAAAGACAGGTATGATTTTGGAAAGCAGCTATTGGAAATCGATAGTATGATCCGTGTAAAAGCGGAAGAGAAAGATCTGTATCTGAAGTTTGATGTGGATCAGAAGATTCCCAGATACTTATTCGGTGATTATCTTCGGGTGCGTCAGATCCTGCTTAATCTGCTCAGCAACGCTGTGAAGTATACTAAAGAAGGCGGTATTTATTTAAAGATTACCTCTCGGAACCGGTCGGAAGATGGGAAAACCATCGAATTGATAATGGTGGTTTCGGATACCGGGATCGGCATCCGGGAAGAGGATCTGGGCCAGCTGTTTACAGACTTTAAACGACTAAATCTGGAAGAGAACAGAACAGTGGAAGGAACCGGGCTGGGACTGGCTCTTACGGCAAGACTTCTGGAACTGATGAATGGTACTATAGAGGTAAGCAGTGAATATGGAAAAGGAACAGTCTTTACGGTTACGATCCCTCAGGAAATTGACAAAAACGTGCCCATGGGAGATTATCATCGGATTCAGGAGAATAAGAAGAAAAGCGAGAAGAAATTCAGCCCCTTCTTTTTTGCACCGGATGCAAAGATTTTAATCGTGGACGATAATCGGATGAATCTGGTTGTGGCAGAGGGGCTGCTAAAAAACAATAAAATCCAGACGGTAAAATGTTTCAGCGGCATGCAGATGCTGGAACGGATCAAAGAAGAAAACTATGACCTGATTCTTTTGGACCACATGATGCCGGAGATGGACGGAATAGAGGCTCTGGAGAAAATGCGGGAGGATAAAACCCACAAGAATCAGGATACCCCGGTGATTGCGCTGACTGCCAATGCCATTTCGGGAATGCGGGAAATGTATCTGGAAAAAGGATTTACAGATTATTTAAGCAAGCCCATTGATTCCAATCTGCTTCAGAAAATGCTGGAAAAATATCTGCCGCCGGAAAAAATCAAAAGGAATCTGTAACAGAATAAGGCTGGGAAGAATCCACTGCAGGATAAGGTTATAAAGAAGCTGCAGCAGGTCATATAGAATAATATTGACTTTAGTGTAGTAAAATGTCATAATTTGGTTAATTGAAAAACAAAGGAGGATACTGTAATGGCAGTAGCATCATTAGTGCTTGGTATTATTTCGACGATTTGGGGGGTGATCCTTCCGAGCAAAATCATCGGTGCAATTATTGGAATTGTTGGTATCGTATTAGGCGCGGTAGTAAAAAAGAACGATCCTTCCAATGGTATGGCGACAGCAGGTTTGGTTTTATCTGTAATCGGTACTGTTTTATGCCTGATTATTTCTGTTGCCTGTGCAGCAGCATGTGGAGCATGCGGAGCATTGTTCTAATGGAAAAATTTTGAATCGCAAAAAGGTATGGGCTCCTATGGTATACGTAGGAGTCTTTTTCTATGGAGGAAAGGATGCATTTATATATAGAATTTCTGGGACGGGAAATACCTACGTATAGTGTGATGATTCTTTTGGGAGGTATCACAGCCAATCTGCTGGCTCTGTATTTTGTAAAGAGAGACCATCTGAACCTGTACGACATGATCATTCTGGAAGCCTATATTGTTCTGGGCGGAGCCCTGGGAGCAAAGGGGCTGTTTCTCTGGGTCAACCGGGACAGAATCGATTGGTCCAGATTTTTCGAGCCGGAATATTTTGATCTGCTGATGAAAGCGGGGCTGGTCTTTTACGGAGGACTGCTCGGTGGACTTTTCATGGTTTTTTTGTGTAAAATAATACATCACATCGAAGTGGAGAGATATGTAAGAACTTTGTGCTTTTCCATTCCCTGGGTGCACGCGTTCGGGCGTGTGGGATGTTTTATGGCAGGGTGTTGCTACGGGATTCCCTATTCCGGGCCGGGAGCTGTGGTGTTTCCGGAAGACTGTTATGCTCCGGCAGGGATTTCTCTTTTTCCGATACAGCTTCTGGAAGCCGGATGTCTGATGCTGCTGGCACTTTTTCTTCTGTATCTGTCGATTCGGGGAAAATATACCTATACTTTGGAAGTTTATTTGGTGCTGTATGCTGTTTTGCGTTTCTTTTTGGAAGAACTGCGTTATGACAGTGATAGAGGGTATATGGGGCCATTTTCCACGTCCCAGTGGATCAGTATCATTTTATTAATCCTATCGGCATACTTGTTTTGGAAGCAGAAAAGGGTACAAATTGAAACAAAAAATATATAATAAAAAAATATAATAAGTATAACGAAAAAGTATAAATAAAAAAAGAAGAAAAGATTGACATTTTCTTTTTTTGAAACTAATATGGAGTCAACATAAAGCAATTTATCAGACGAAGGAGTCGATTCTTCGTGGATAGATTGCTTTTTTTATGCAAATTAGGGAGCCACAGGAGGATAAAGGTATGAAAAATTTAGGCTACTACAATGGAAAAATCGGGGAATTGGAGGAAATGAGCATTCCTATGAATGACAGGGTATGCTGGTTCGGTGATGGTGTTTACGATGCAGGCCCATGTAGAAATTATCACATTTTTGCTTTGGATGAGCATATTGATCGTTTCTTTAACAGTGCTGCACTTCTGGATATAAAGATGCCGGTTACAAAACAGGAACTGAAAGATCTGTTAAATGATCTGGTAAAAAAAGTGGATACCGGTGATTTGTTTGTATATTACCAGGTGACAAGAGGGACCGGTATTCGTGATCACGCTTTTACAGAAGGACCGGGAAATCTTTGGGTGATGCTGAAACCTGCCAAGATTTCAGATGGTCTGGAGCCGATCAAACTGATTACAGTAGAAGATACCAGATTCTTCCACTGCAATATCAAAACTCTGAATCTGATTC
Organism: uncultured bacterium; assembly: GCA_945949875.1. GTDB lineage: Bacteria > Bacillota > Clostridia > Lachnospirales > Lachnospiraceae > 1XD8-76. The sequence continues at coordinate 5,304 of CAMFGH010000078.1, read as the reverse complement.
CATCTGTTATGGCAACACAGAAGGCCAAGGATGCCGGATGCCAGGAAGCAGTATTCTATAGACCGGGCGGAAGAGTAACAGAGTGTGCACACAGCAATGTACATATTATCAAGGATGGAAAGCTGTATACTGCACCTACCGATAATCTTATCCTTCCGGGTATTGCAAGAGCACATCTGATCCGTATGTGTAAGAAGCTGGAAATTGCAGTCAGTGAAACACCATATACCCTGGATGACCTGTTTGCAGCAGAGGAAGTACTTGTGACCAGTTCCAGTAATTTATGTCTCCATGCAAATGAGATCGATGGAAAACCGGTAGGTGGAAAGCAGCCGGAATTATTAGAGAAGATCAGAAAAGCATTATTAGACGAGTTTACAGAGGCAACCAATGACTAATGTGAAATTTTTCCCCGCAGGGGATCATGCAATGGTGGTGGAATTCGGAAGCATCATTGCAGAAAATATCAATCAAAAAGTGCATGCCTTAGCAGGCTGGATAGAAGAAAAGCAGATTGAGGGAGTAGTAGAACTACTCCCTACATTCCGTTCTCTGATGATTTATTATGACTGCCATGTGGTTTCTTTCGAACGACTAAAAAGGAAAGTTTCGGAATTTGATGATACCAAAGTTTCCGCAGGCGCAGAAAAGAAAAAAATCACAAAGGTACCGTGCTGCTATGGTGCCCGATTCGGAAGTGATCTGCATGACATGGAGAAAATTCTGGGCATCGATAAAGATGAGATCATCCGGATTCACAGCAGTGTCTGCTACAAGATTTATATGCTTGGCTTTCTGCCGGGTTTTGTATATCTGGGTGGTTTGGACAAACGAATTGAAGTGCCCAGACTGTCTTCACCCAGAGTGAAGATCAATCCGGGTTCGGTAGGAATCGGCGGAAATCAGACCGGAGTATATCCGGTTGCTTCTCCGGGTGGCTGGAGACTGATCGGTGGAACGCCACTGGATTTTTATGATCCGGACAGAGAAAAACCGATTCTGTGCAATGCCGGTGAATATATCCGATTCGTTCCGATTCATATCGACGAATATTACGATATCAGACATCTGGTCTTAAAGGGACAGTATGAACCGGAGGTGATTTATGATGGGAATTAAAGTCGTTTTTCCGGGGCCTCTCAGTACCATTCAGGATGCAGGACGAATCGGATTTCTGCGTGCAGGGATTACCTCCTCCGGAGTAATGGATCAGGAGGCCTATGAGGCAGCCAATCAGCTTGTGGGAAACCAAAGTGGAGAAGCGGTTATTGAAGCAACGCTGATGGGCCCAACCTTAGAGTTTGAAGAGGATGCCATTGTAGCAGTTACCGGTGCAGATATGTGCCCCCAGGTGGATGGGATCGGAGCTGCCATGTATGAACCGATTTATATAAAAAAAGGCCAGAAGCTTACTATGCAGATGGCAGTAAATGGCTGCAGAAGCTATATCGCTGTTCATGGAGGAATGGATGTTCCGGTGGTGATGAACAGCAGATCTACCAATATCAAATGCCAGATCGGAGGATTGAGCGGCAGAGCACTCCGGGCTGGGGACAGGATTCCGGTTCCTGAGCTTACCTGTTCTAAAGAAGAAATAGATAGAATACTTTCCCGGAAAATGAAAAAGGTTCATTATGACACAAATGTCATTATCAGAGTAATACCGGGGCCTCAGGATGATTATTTTACCGAAGCAGGAAAACGGACCTTTTTTAACAGCACCTATCAGATTTCAGTGGATAGCGATCGGATGGGATTCCGACTGGAAGGACCGGAAATCGAGAATAAAAACGGAGTGGATATCGTATCCGATGGCATTGCATTTGGAGCCATTCAGGTACCGCCCAGTGGAAAACCGATTGTGCTTTTGGCGGATCGGCAGACAACCGGTGGATATGCAAAAATTGGGAATCTGTATACCGGGGATATTCCAAAATTTGTGCAGCTAAAACCGGGGGATACGGTCAGATTTCAAAAAATCAGCGTAGAAGAAGCGCAGGCAGAGTGGAATAAAAAGTAAGTATGGAAGAACAAACAGAAGAAAACAAAGTGAGGGAAAAAGATGGACTATACAACAATGATTCCTGCAAAAGTCAGGGAACTGATCCGGGAAGGAAAAATAACAGGACCCACAGCGGGAATGTGCGCAGGATATGCACAGGCCAATCTGGCGGTGATGCCCAAGGAACTGGCCTATGATTTTTTACTGTTTACCCAGAGAAACCCGAAATCCTGTCCCATATTGGAAGTCAGTGATGTGGGAAGCAGAGAACTGAAATATATTGCAAAAGGTGCGGATATCGCAAGAGATATTCCAAAATACAGAGTATATGAAAAAGGTGTGATGACAGGAGAGTATACCGATGTATCTTCTTTCTGGAGAGATGATCTGGTCAGTTTTTTGATCGGCTGTAGCTTTTCCTTCGAGGCTGATCTGCTGGAAACAGGTGTACCGGTCAGACATATTGAAGAGGGCAGAAATGTTCCTATGTTTATCACCAATATACCCTGTGTGCCGGCAGGTGTATTTCACGGAAACATGGTGGTCAGCATGCGTCCGTTGCCCTACGACCAGATTGTAAAGTCTGTACTCATCACCGGAGATATGCCAAGAGTACATGGCGCTCCGATTCATATCGGAGATCCTTCCGTGATCGGTATTAAAGATGTGATGAAACCGGATTTCGGCGACAGTGTAACTATCAATCCGGGAGAGGTGCCGGTGTTCTGGCCCTGCGGCGTAACACCACAGTCTGTTGTGATGAATGTGAAACCGGATTTTGTGATCACCCACGCTCCGGGACATATGTTGATTACCGATGTGAAAAATATTTCGCTGAAGTATTGATAAGAGGGAAGAGAGATATGAGTAAAGTAGATTTGAATTGTGACTTGGGAGAAAGTTTTGGCAATTATAAATGTGGTCTGGATGAAGAAGTGATTCCGTTTATTTCCTCTGCCAATGTGGCATGTGGATTTCACGCCTCTGATCCTTTGGTGATGGCAAAAACAGTAGCTATGGCAAAAGAAAACGGGGTCGCTGTAGGTGCTCATCCGGGATATCCGGATCTGGTGGGATTCGGCCGGAGGAATATGAATATCGCACCGGCAGAAGTCAAGGCCATGGTCCAGTATCAGGTAGGGGCATTGCAGGCTTTTTGCAAGGCAAGCGGGATTTTCATGCAGCATGTAAAGCCCCACGGAGCCATGTATAATATGGCAGGAAAAGATGAAACTCTTGCCATGGCGATCTGTCAGGGGATTCTGGAAGTAGATCCCGAGCTGATCCTGCTGGGGCTGGCCGGAAGCAAGATGCTGGACGCAGCAAAAAAATGCGGCCTTAAGTGTGCAAAAGAGGTTTTTGCGGACAGAGCCTATGAAGAGGATGGCTCTCTTGTGGCAAGAACCAAAGAAGGGGCCATGATCACCGATGAGAATATCGCCATCGAGCGTGTAGTATCCATGGTCAAATATGGAAAGGTTACAGCAATTACAGGAAAAGAAATTGCAGTAGAGCCGGATTCTATCTGTGTTCATGGAGATGGAGAAAAGGCAGTAGCCTTTGTGAAAAAGATACGGGAGCGTCTGACCAGTGAGCACATTGATATTATGCCCATTGCAGATGTGATCCGCTAGAGAAAGTACAGGATGGATATACATGGGGAGATGGATATCCTGAGGAGGGAAAATGGAACAAAAGGAGAAAATTGAGAAAATAGAAAAAATAGAGGATATCGTACTGCGGCATTCCAGAAGGTCCATGGATATTCTGCGTCATTATATGCCGGAGGATTACTGTCTGGAGGCAGCCAAGGATATTCTTTCCTGGGAAAAAGGTACTATTTTTCTGACCACCGGATTTTATGTGGCAGGGCATGCAGAAACAGATGGACCGGCTGGCACGGTAGTACTGGCAGAAGCAGTGAAAAAACTGGGATATCATCCCGTTATTGTAACAGACCATTTTTGCAAAGGCTTTTTTGAAATAAGAGGACTGGCAGTAGAATATATGCCCCTGGAAGAAGAAATGGGAGAAGGATTTTGCAAACAGATCCTGAAAAAGCATCACCCGGTGGGGCTGATTTCCATTGAACGCTGCGGGAGAAATGTAAAAGAAGATTATACCAACATGCGGGGCATCAGTATCAAGGAACATACTGCCGCAATTGATATGCTTTTTGAAATGACAGACGGAATTATTCCATCCATCGGTGTGGGCGATGGTGGAAATGAAATCGGAATGGGAAATATGGCCAATATCATTGCAGAAAAACTGCTTCTCATTCCATCCAAAACCCGTGTTGATCGGCTGGTCATTGCCTGTGTATCCAACTGGGGCGCCTATGCCATTACAGCCTATCTGGAAAAACTGACCAAGATAAAGCTTTTACCTGATTTTGAAGAAATCCGGTCTTATATTGAAGAGACAGTAAAGATCGGCAGTGTGGATGGAGTTACCCATGAGCCCAATGTAACTGTGGATGGATATGACATCGCGGTAGAAAAGGAAATTGTGGAAAGCCTCCATGAGGCAGTGAGTGCGTGAAAAGTGCTCCGGAATAAAGGCTGACATTCGATTAAATGAGGACGAAATAAAGTCTGCATATTCAGATTAAATGAGGACGAAATAAAATCTGCTATTCAAATCAGAACGCGCTCTCGCTTCGTAAAAAGCGTAGCGGTACTAAACTCGCAATAAATTGCTCGTTAAGTGCCGACGCTTTTTAAGAGTTCTGATTCGAACAGCAGGATTTATTCCTGATTTATGGAATTGATTCGAACAGCAGACTTTATTTGTTAGGGCAAGGCACTGTTTCCGTTAAGCGAGTTTTTCGTTGTTCCGAAAAATGAGTAGGAAACAAATAAACCACCTGCTATGCGGGTGGTTAAAGATGCTTTAGCTTACAGTATAAAACCTCCAATGATACAATAATGTTGGTTCGCCAACCGCATTAAAGTACATAGGAGGTATCCAAATGGATAGTAATAGTTTATCACACACAAAGTGGAATTGTAAGTATCATATTGTTTTTTGCACCTAAATTTCGGAGAAAAGTGATATACGGACAATTGAAACACGATATTGCCAATATATTAAGTGCACTATGCAAACGAAAAGGTGTCAAAATAGTGGAAGCAGAGGTAGCCCAGGTCATATTCATATGTTAGTAGAAATACCACCAAGTATAAGCGTTTCAAGTTTTGTAGGGTATTTGAAAGGGAAAAGTACTCTCATGATATTTGAAAGGCATGCAATAAAACCATACGATAGTTACCGGCAGTCTGCCTTACTTCTCCCTTTTG
>CAMFGH010000077.1 GCA_945949875.1 uncultured bacterium | reverse complement strand
AATGAGAATTGTTCGAATATCACTTTGTAAAATACTGTTATAAAACGGGCAGATCGCAACCCCCGGATATCCATATACTGTGTCAATGCCTTCATTTTCAAGGCATTTTACCATTGCATCAGCACCTAACATCTTCTTTCTCCTTATCCCTATCTATATGCATTATTTCACCATGAAATATTTTTTTTATATTATCATGAAACCTTTCTACTATCAAACAAATTATTGGGAAATTATTCATGTGTTTTATAATTCTGTTTCGAAACACAGCCAACAAATCCATTAGAAAACTTGCACAAAAAGATTAACTATGATACATTCATATATGTTACGAAATTCCTGATATTTCAAGGGGGATATATTTTGAAAAAGAATATTCTTGTAAGTATATTAGCAATTGCCATCAGCGCATTTTCTCTTTGTGGATGCGGAAACAAAGCCACTGAGGAATTGGATGTATATAAAGCAAGCATGGAAACTTTCTTCGATAACATTGCTTATCTGGATGCAGAAATCAATGCTCTGGACGGACAAAGCGATTCTGATGTAGAAAAGCTGCTGAATTATCTGGACACCTTAGACCAGCAGATGGTTCAAATGTCAGAGCTGGAAGTCCCGGAAGAATTTGCCAATGTGGATGAATTAGCTGATGAAGCCAGCCAGAACATGACCATGGCAGTCAGCTATTTCCATCAGGCCTATGAAGGTGAAACCTTTAATCAGAATTATGCAGATGCTGCATTTGAATATTATAGTCGTGCCAATCTGAGAATCAATTATATTATCAAAATATTACATGGAGAAGAAATTACAGATCCTAACGTGGTTTATACCATTGAAGATGACGATGCTCCGGAAGAGGAAGCACCGGCTGAGGAATAACCGGCAAAATGATCATTGTCTGAACAATCCTGTTAAAAAATTTATCTAAAGCATAAGAGTCCTGTGTTAATACAGGGCTCTTTTTTATACGAAAAAGAAAGGGCAAACCAAACTGAAATACATCGTTTGATTTGCCCTAATGTTCTACATATAAAACGTATTACTTAGAATTTACCAGCGTCTGCTGCTTCCTGGATGGAAACCGCTACTGCTACTGTAGCACCAACCATTGGGTTGTTACCCATACCGATCAGACCCATCATTTCAACGTGAGCAGGAACGGAAGAAGAACCAGCGAACTGTGCAGATGAATGCATACGACCTAAAGTATCTGTGAAACCATAGGAAGCAGGACCTGCAGCCATGTTATCCGGGTGAAGTGTACGGCCTGTACCACCACCGGAAGCTACGGAGAAGTATTTCTTACCAGCTTCGATTCTTTCTTTCTTATATGTACCTGCTACCGGATGCTGGAATCTGGTTGGGTTAGTAGAGTTACCTGTGATAGATACGTCTACATTTTCTTTCCACATGATTGCAACACCTTCCGGAACGGAGTTTGCACCATAGCAGTTAACTTTTGCACGAAGTCCTTCAGAATAAGCTGTTCTGGAAACTTCTTTTACTTCATTTGTATATGGATCATATTCTGTTTCAACAAAAGTAAATCCGTTGATACGGGAAATGATCTTAGCAGCATCTTTTCCTAAACCGTTTAAGATAACACGTAAAGGTTTCTGACGTACTTTGTTAGCTTTTTCAGCGATACCGATAGCACCTTCAGCTGCTGCGAAAGATTCGTGACCAGCTAAGAATGCGAAACATTCTGTATCTTCTTCCAGAAGCATTTTACCAAGGTTACCATGGCCAAGACCTACTTTACGGGTATCAGCAACAGAACCTGGGATACAGAAAGCCTGAAGACCTTCACCGAGAGCTGCAGCAGCTTCAGAAGCTTTTCTACAGTTCTTCTTGATAGCGATAGCTGCACCTACTGTGTAAGCCCAGCATGCATTTTCAAAACAGATAGGCTGGATTTTTTTCACCTGATCATAAACATCAAGGCCAGCATCTTTTGTGATTTTTTCAGCTTCTTCGATAGAAGAAATGCCGTAACTATTTAAAACGGAATTGATTTTATCAATTCTTCTTTCATAAGATTCAAATAAAGCCATTTTTACATTCCTCCTATTCCTTATTCTTTTCTTGGGTCAATGATCTTAACAGCATCATCAACACGACCATACTGCCCGCTTGCTTTTTCCCATGCAGTATTCGGATCATCACCTTTTTTGATAAAGTCAGTCATCTTGCCAAGGCTAACGAATTTGTAACCGATGATTTCATCATTTGCATCCAGAGCGATACCTGTTACATAACCTTCAGCCATTTCAAGGTAACGAGGACCTTTTTTCAGTGTACCGTACATAGTACCAACCTGAGATCTTAAACCTTTACCAAGATCTTCCAGACCAGCGCCTACAGGCAGACCATTTTCAGAGAAAGCACTCTGGGAACGACCATAAACGATCTGTAAGAACAGTTCTCTCATAGCTGTGTTGATAGCATCACAAACAAGGTCTGTATTTAATGCTTCCATAACAGTTAAACCAGGTAAAATTTCTGAAGCCATAGCTGCAGAGTGTGTCATACCGGAACAACCGATTGTTTCTACTAATGCTTCCTGAATGATACCTTCTTTAACATTTAATGTTAATTTGCAGGCACCCTGCTGAGGAGCACACCAGCCTACACCATGTGTTAAACCTGAAATGTCTTCCACTTTTTTAGCCTGAACCCATTTAGCTTCTTCTGGGATTGGTGCAGCACCATGGTGAACACCCTGTGCTACTGTACACATTTCTTCAACTTCTTTTGAATAGATGATCATGTGAAAACTCCTTCCATATTTGAAATATATTTCTAACAAAAAGCTTCATCTTTTTGTTAAACTCATTCGTTTTTTATTCTCGCACATTTCTGACAAAAAATCCAGCGTTTTTTCAGGATAAAAGCATTCTGTCATTATCCAGTTCGCCACCGCTTACATCTTCGAATTTTTTCAGAAGATCGGATACATGAAGTGCTTTCTTCTCCTCCCCTGCCACATCATAAATGATCCTGCCTTCATGCATCATAATCAGACGATTACCATGTGCAATGGCATCTTTCATATTATGGGTAACCATCATGGCAGTCAGGTTATTTTCTTCAATAATTTTATCCGATATCTCCAGAACCTTGGCTGCTGTCTTAGGATCCAGTGCTGCAGTATGTTCATCCAGCAAAAGCAAATCCGGTTTCACAATGGAAGCCATCAGTAATGTAATCGCCTGACGCTGTCCGCCGGACAAAAGACCTACCTTGGATGTCAAACGGTCTTCCAGACCAAGGCCAAGACTTGCCAACATTTCTCTGTATTTGGCACGCTCTTCTTTAGTAACGCCCCATTTTAAGGTCCTCTTCTTTCCTCTTCGGGAAGCAATTGCCATATTTTCCTCAATAGACATGGTAGCTGCGGTACCTGTCATCGGATCCTGGAAAACTCTTCCCAGGAATTTTGCTCTTTTGTATTCCGGCAATGATGTAATATCGGTTCCATTGATTTTGATGGTACCTGCATCTACGCTCCAGACACCTGCTATGGCATTCAGAGTAGTAGATTTTCCAGCACCATTGCCGCCGATAATGGTAACAAAATCTCCCGGATTCAGTTTCAGATTCACACCGTCAAGGGCAATCTTTTCATTAATGGTACCCGGATTAAAGGTTTTATGTATATTATCAAGCTCTAACATATAAGCCATTTAAGCCACCTCCTTTTTCTTTGCAGCTGCCGCATGTTTTCCTTTTAAGTATGGCAGAGAAAGGAAAATAGCCACAACAACAGCGGAGAACAGCTTCAGGTCATCGGTCGGCATCTTTAACGCAAGAACCACCTGCAGAACAATATAATAGATCACAGCACCGGCAGCTACTGCAAATAAAGTATAGGCAAAGGTAAACTTTCTACCGGTACATAATTTTCCAAACAACACTTCGCCGATAATCACCGCTGCAAGTCCGATAACGATGGCACCACGACCCATATTAATATCAGAGAATCCCTGATACTGTCCAAGTAAAGCTCCGGAAAGTGCCACAAGACCATTGGAGATCATCAGACCAAATACCTTGGCAGGATTGGTATTGATTCCCTGTGCTCTGGCCATATTTCCATTGGCACCGGTTGCACGAAGGGAACATCCGATTTCCGTACCAAAGAACCAGTAAATGATGCCGACAATCACAACCAAAAACACAATCAGTACCCAGATTGGATTGTTGATTGCAAGATTTCTCACATATCTGGCAGAAACCAACAGATTATATTTATCAACACTGATCGGAAGGTTTGATTTACTAAAGTTATCCGTTCCCCATCCCATAATATGCAAATTGATTGAATATAAAGCAAGCTGTGTTAAAATACCTGCCAAAATAGCTGGGATACCAAATCTTGTATGTAAAACACCTGTGATAAAACCTGCAATCATACCTGCTGCAAATGCAAATAGTAAAGCAATCCACATAGGTACACCATTTAATGTCAAAATGACACAAACAGCACCACCGGTACACAAAGAGCCATCTACTGTCAAATCAGCAATATCAAGAATTTTGTAAGTAATATAAACGCCGATAGCCATAATGCCCCAGATCATACCTTGTGCAATAGCACCTGGCAATGCGTTCATAAAGGATGTAAAGAACTGCATAACTTTCCTCCATAAAATTGATTGTATAAATACAGAAAAAGGGAGAAAGAAGGTGACCCTTCCTTCTCCTCCTGTTTTCCTATTTTAATCAAAAAACTATTCTGTTGCAATAGCTACATAATCTTCCGGAATAGTAATTCCCAATGCTTCTACGTTTGCAGCATTATATTCTTTTGTAACCTGTGGAGCATATTCCACTTTCATTGTCGTGATATCTGCACCATTTGCCAGAATATCTGCAGCCATTTCACCGGTCTTATAACCAAGATCATAGTAGCTGATAGAAAGTGTTGCAACACCACAACCGGAACAGATACCTTCTTCACCTACCACTGCAGGAATCTTTGCAGGAATCAGAATGTTGGCAATCGCTTCTGTATTTGCTGCTGCTGTATTATCGGTTGGAATATAAATCACATCTACAGATTCTGTTGCACTGGTTGTAACAGATGCAACATCATTGGTATCAGTAAATCCAAACCATTCTACTTCATAGCCCATTCCCTTTAATTCTTCTTCCATAACGGTGCACTGATATACAGAGTTTGGTTCAGCTGTACAGTAAAGAAGACCTACTTTCTTTGCATCCGGGAATAATTCTTTTACCATAGCTGCCTGCTGATCCAATGGAGCCAGATCGGATGTGCCGGAAATATTATTTCCTACAGTACCTGTCCAGTCTTCGATTTCCAGTGCAGTAGCATAATCTGTTACAGATGTACCCAGAATCGGGATATCACCTGTTGCAGATGCTGCAGCCTGTAAAGGAGCGGTTGCGTTTGCCAAAATCAGATCAACCTGATCAGAAACAAATGTGTTTACGATAGTTGCACAGTTTGCAGATTCACCGGATGCATTCTGCTCATCAAAAGTAACTGCATCACCAAGAGCTTCTGTAAGAGCATCCTTAAAGCCCTGTGTAGCGGCATCTAATGCAGGATGCTGAACCAGCTGGCAGATACCAATTGTATAAGTCTGGCCATCTGCTGCTTCTGCAGTTTCTGCTTCTTCTGATTCCTCTGTTGCTTCTTCTGCTGCTTCTGTTGTTTCTTCTGCAGGTGTAGCTTCTTCTGTGCTTGCTGTCTCTGCTGTACTTCCACAACCTGCAAGCACTGAAATACTCATAGCTGCAATGAGTGCCATAGCAAGTAATTTTTTCATTCTTTTTCTCCTCTTCTATCTCAGAATTTGTTAATATGCACTTTGGAACAAAAGCAAAAACAATTCTTTGCCCATTCAACGCTTCAACGCGGCAAAGTGATACTAACAAATTTAACTATACAAAAAGAAATCCCATAAGTCAACAAAAAAATAATTCCTTTTTTCTTGATTTATGGGAGTATTCTTCTTTTCAATCATACTTTTTTGTAACAATTACATCATTTTTCTTATAAATGCTGTTTTCAGGAATATGTCCTCTCACACAGCTTGTAGGATAAATATTGGTATCTCTTCCGATCACACTGCCCGGATTCAGAACAGAGTTACATCCCACTTCCACACGGTCTCCCAGCATGGCACCGAATTTTTTCAGTCCGGTTTCTATGGAGCCATTCTTTGTTTTTACTACAACAAGTGTTTTATCACTTTTTACATTGGAAGTAATGGAGCCGGCACCCATATGTGCCTTATAGCCAAGTATGGAATCTCCCACATAATTGTAATGGGGCACCTGTACATTGTTAAACAAAACCACGTTTTTCAGCTCGGTAGAGTTTCCTACCACAGCATGCTTTCCGACAATTGCGTTGCCACGGATAAAGGCACAATGTCTGATTTCTGCTTCTTCATCAATGATTGCAGGTCCGTTGATATAGGCAGTAGGATACACATTTGCACTTTTTGCAACCCATACATTTTCTTTGATCTGATCATACTTATCTTCCGGAAGGCTTTTTCCCAGAGAAATAATGAAATCTTTGATCTTAGGAAGCACTTCCCATGGATAGGTAACTCCTTCAAATAACTCATAAGCAATGGTTTCCTTTAAATCATATAACTGCTCAATACTTACTTCTTTTAAAACTTCGCTCATGCCTTTTTACGCTCCTTTTTATAAAATCCGGAAAACTTGTCAAATACCGGATATAATGAAGTCTGATTTTGAACCTGTTTTACCAGATTGGTTCTTCTGGTCACAAAATCATCCAGTTTCTTCATATATTCATCCGAAGTAATCTCTCCATCCGCCACCATGGTAAGACCTTTTTCCCAGCTGGCTGTAAGTCTGGGGTCTAAAAGAGGTTTGATGGAGCTTGCCACTACTTCATATATCACTTCCCCCAGAAAAGTCGGGGTAATGATCTGTGTCTTCTTATTCAGATTCAGATACTGTATGTTTACCAGCTTTTTCAAAATCTCAGCCCGCGTTGCAGAGGTTCCTATCCCAGAGCCTTTGATCTGGGAACGGAGTTCTTCGTCTTCGATCAGCTGTCCTGCATTTTCCATGGCCAGGATCATACTTCCGGAATTATATCTTTTCGGAGGAGATGTCTCTCCTGGTTTTATGGAAAACCCATTCACCGGTATAACGGATCCCTTTTTCAAACCGGATAGTGCTTCCAGCAGAGCTTCATCACATCCGATCTCTTCCTCCGCATTATCTTCCCGATCCTCATCCTTTGGATTTTCATCAATGGAAGAATCCTTTTTCAAGTTTACTGCCTGGGAATCCTCATCTTTCTTCTTCCGGAAGAAAGAAAACTCTCTCACTTCCAGATATCCTGCCTCTTTCAGTACTTTAAAGTTGCTGAAAAAACGTTCTGTCTTAAGCTCTGTCACCAGGGAAATTTTCTGATATACCGCAGGTGGATAAAATATGCTTAAAAATCTCCGTACAATGATTTCATAGACTCTGGATGCAGTGGTATGAAGAGAGGACAATGCTCCCAGCCCCTGACCGGTAGGAATGATCGCATAGTGGTCTGTAATTTGTTTGTCATTCACATACTTTGTCCTGGAGATTCCTTTATAAGAACCTTTCTCCAGAATAACGGCTGCGATCTGACTGCATAAGCCATATCCGGTAAGACCTTTGATATTCTTGTAGATTTCCTTGGAAACCGCAGTAGATAAAACACGTGCATCGGTACGAGGATAAGTAACCAGCTTTTTCTCATAAAGTTCCTGAACGATCTGCAGAGTTTCATCCGGACTGATCTTGAAATATTTGGAACAGTCATTTTGCAGTTCCGCCAGGTTATATAAAAGAGGAGGGTTTTTCACCTCTTTTTTCTTTTCCATGGAAAGAACCCTCATTTCTTCCCGAGGCTCTTCCTGTAAATAAGAGATGCATTCCTTTGCTTTTTCTTCTTTTAAAAAGCCATTCTCTTTATATAGATCCGAAGCAAGGGTATAGTTTGACCCGTCCCAGGTTCTCCATTCTGCCAACGTATTATGAGAAGCGATCTCCAAATCGGCCATCACTTTATAAAAAGGGGTTTTTACAAAATCTCGGATCTCCCGTTCTCTTGTAACCACCATTCCAAGCACACACGTCATGACCCGACCAACAGACACAACACATTTTTCTGTGTGCATATAGTTTTTAACAGGATAACCATATTTCAGGGTTAGTGCACGGGAAAAATTAATTCCCATTAAGTAGTCTTCTTTGGCACGTAAATATGCAGAAGCACACAGATTGTCATATTCTGACAGATCTTTTGCTTCCCGTATACCTCTTAAAATCTCTTCTTCCGTCTGGGAATCGATCCAGACCCGTTTCCGTTCTTTCCCGGTCACACCGGCCTGCTGCTCTACCAGTCTGTATATGTATTCTCCTTCCCTTCCCGAGTCAGTACATACATAGATTGTAGAAACATCTGGTCTGTTTAACAGACCGCTGACGATTTTAAACTGTTTTGCAACGCCCGGAATCACTTCATATTTGAATTCTTTCGGAATAAAAGGTATGGTCGTTAAAGACCATTTCTTGTATTTTTCATCATATGCATCCGGATAGCTCATGGTAACCAGATGACCTACGCACCAGGTAACAATCGCTTCTTCAGATTCCAGATAACCCTCTTTGCGGGACATATTCAGTTTTAAGGCCTTCGCAAATTCCTGTGCCACACTTGGCTTTTCTGCTATATATAAATTCTTACCCATCTTATGTTTCGTTATGTTATAGATCGTTTAATGAAATAAGGCGCAGATTTTTTTTGACTTTTTCTTCCAGATACAGTTTTTCATCAAAACGTCCCCCGGAAAAAAGCCAGATATAATCTGCTCCAACCTTTGCTTTTGATGCCAAAAACAAAAGCCATTCATAATCCTCATAGGTCATCATCGGTTTTTCAAAATTACAATAACCTATTAAGGTTTTCCCATCTTCCCCCTGTAAAATAATATCGATATTTCCGGCCTTTCCTACCCATTCACCATATTTGGACAAATATACCGGCAGCTGCTTTGCACTGCCAAGCTTCAGCATATAGTCCATGCAGACTTTTTTAAAGTAAGGTGCTGTATAATATCGGATATACGGTTTGATGCATTCCTGATAAAAGGAAGAGGCATCACTTGTTTCCAATCTGTTTTTGTTTGCGTATAAATAGGTAAAATAAAAATGAACAAAATGATTGGATATGCGATACACACCTTTTTGAACATTTTCACGTCCGTCTGTATCATAGGAAAACACTTTTTCAATCAGTTCCAGTTCCATCAGATTTTTTAGATACACGCTGATTTTTGCCCTGGAAAAACCGGTATGATTGTAAATATCATTCAGTTTATGATGACCGCTTGCAAGGGCAGATAAAATGGAATTATATACCCCCAGTTCACGGAGTTCTTCTGACAAAAGGCGTTCACACTCGTATCGTAATCCACCGGTTCTTGAAAGAATCTGGTCGCAGATATTATCCTGAAGGGTTTTATCCGGACTCATAAACTGCCAGAGCGAAGGAGCACCACCCAAAATCCCATATAAAATAATAGAATCTTCCATACTGTATCCCGGAAAGATTTCACGAAGCTGATAGAATTCCAATTCACGTATTTTCAAAAGACCGGATAACTCAAAAGCAGCCTCACCAATCTTCTTTACCATACTGTTTTCTACCCAACTGGTAGAAGAACTGATCAATACAACCAGTACTTCTCTTTTGGCCCAGGTATTATTTACAAAGGAAACCAGGGCATCCATAAACACATCGCTGCTTTTAATAATGTATTGAAATTCATCGATTACAAGAACCATCTTTCCGCCCTTTTTCTGGCAGGATGCTTCTAATAATTCCTGATAGGTCGGAAACTTAAGAACGCGTATTTTTTTATTTCCCAGTTCCTGGCCCCACTGATATTGCTGTTCCCGTTCAGAGCATTCCCTGCACTCATAGAAAAAAGCCGGCTTATCTTTGGTAAAATCCTGTAACAGTCTGGTTTTACCTATGCCTTTTTGACCATAAACAACCAAAATCTGACTTCCGGATCTGTTATAAAAATTATTCAAATAGTCTGTTTCATTTGTACGTCCTATCAGCATAAATCCATCCCGGCTAATTTGCCAAATACTCTACTTAACCTGAATATGATAATCTAAACACTATGGATGATCATATTTTCGAAGTCAGAAGCTGTCATTGGTTTTCCCAATAAGAACCCCTGAATATTGTCGCATTGTACTGTTTTTAAATATTTATATTGTTCTTCTGTCTCTACACCTTCAGCAATCGTTTCAAAACCTAATTGTTTTGTAAGATTAATAATGGATTCTATAATAGTCCTTGTAACAGGATCATTTGTCACAGTATCCACAAATGATTTATCGATCTTCAGGGTATCAATAGGAAGCCCTTTCAGATACGACAAAGAGGAATACCCGGTACCAAAATCATCTAAGGAAATCTTGATGCCATACTCCCTGAGCAAATGCATCTTTTCTATGATCTGATTTAAGTCATCAATCAAAATGCTTTCTGTAAGTTCCAGTTCAATCAGCTCCGGTGGTACATCATATTGCTTTAAATACCCCATCAGAACGGAAACAAAATCCGGTTTTTCAAACTGAACCGCAGAAATATTCA
This sequence comes from uncultured bacterium, assembly GCA_945949875.1. Classification (GTDB taxonomy): domain Bacteria; phylum Bacillota; class Clostridia; order Lachnospirales; family Lachnospiraceae; genus 1XD8-76. Next base: position 1,371 of record CAMFGH010000077.1, on the reverse strand, counting down.
GGGAAAGGATATAATCCACCTGATATTTCTTATGAATCATGGAAAATGTCCTGATGCTTTCCTCCATAATCCAGGAACCAATGGTAAAAATGGAACCATTTTTTTCTGCGATCGGAATAAACTGAGCAGGACTCACGATTTTTCCATCTTCATCCCGCATTCGTACAAGTGCCTCTGCACCACGCAGCTTTCCGGTTTCCAAATCAAACTGAGGCTGATAATATACCTCAAAAGATTTTCGATAAACAGCGCTCTTTAACTGGTTTTCAACATCCACATTTTTCAGGAAATCCTTCAGGATTTCATTGTCAAAATACTGAATACTGTTCTTCCCATTCTTTTTTGCCTTAAACATTACGATTTCAGCAAAATTAATCAGTTTCAGAAGTTCATCGGATGCTTCCGGATATTCTGCCACTCCGATACAAACACTTACATTGATCTGAACATTGTCGGTTAAAAGGAATGGTTTTTTACACCTTTCCTTGATCTGTTCATGAATATATTCCACACTGCTGTTTCCACGGGGATCATAGATTGCCAGGCAATAGATGTCACTGGCAAAATGAGAAATGATAATATTATCCTCTTCAAAAGATTTCAGGAACTGTCCAAATTCCTGAACCAGTTCATCTCCGATCAGAATACCCAGTCCATCATTGATCTGTCTGAAATTATCAATATCAATGAACAGGATACTTACCCTGTCATTGTTCTCTTTTGCTTTATTTAAAAAACCGGTTGCCCGCTGGAAGAAATAATTCCTGTTATACAAACCGGTAAGCGGGTCATAATATGCCATGTATTTCAGTTCTTCATGCTGGGTTTTGCTTTTCGTAATATTCTTAAAACGAAGAACCTTATAGGCCGGTTTGTTTTCCTCATCATATATGGCATAGGCTTCTATTTCTGTCCATATCTGGGAATTTTTTCTTTTGAAATCCTCCTGCATATATTTTTCTCCTTTTTTTTCAAGGAAAAAAATATCCTGCATTTCAAATTCATTTTCTTCTTCATACATTTCCATGATCAGGTTCAGGTCATTTCTGTTTTCCACTTTAAAATCAAAAAAAGCCGACCAATTTCCGATCATCTGAATCGTATTTTTCTTTAAATCAAAGAAAAGAAATGCACTCATAGATGTTTCACATATGGTATGATACATGAATTCTTTTGTTGCAAGCTTTTGATTCATTGCTGTTAAAAGATCAATTTGATAATGTAATTCATCCATTCTGCATTCCTCTCCTTTCTTTCCAAATGATAAATAATAAAGATTTATTTCTTTGTAATATATCCTTTTGCTTTTAACATTTCAGCACAAAGCACGGCTCCGCCAGCAGCTCCACGAACTGTATTATGAGAAAGACC
>CAMFGH010000076.1 GCA_945949875.1 uncultured bacterium | reverse complement strand
GCACCCCTCCCGTCAGATACCTACCCTGTGTAGTCCCTTGTAAACTGTACTTTCCCATTTTATAAACTAATATGTTTTTATACACTAATACGTTTTTATAAACTAATACAATTTTGTAAACCGATATTTTTCTGACTCCCGGCTTTATGCCTCATATCCCTTTGGATTCTGAGACTGCCATCTCCAGCTGTCTGCACACATTTCATCCAGACCTCTTTCGGCCTTCCAGCCCAGCACTCTTGCTGCTTTGGCAGGATCGGAATAGCATACTGCTACATCGCCGGCACGACGGGGTTTGATTTCATAGGGAATATCCTTTCCACATGCTTTGGAGAAAGCTTTTACCATATCCAGTACCGAATATCCGACACCGGTTCCCAGGTTGATCACATCCAGACCCGGATTCGTAAAGATATAATCAATTGCTTTTACATGACCAACTGCTAAATCTACTACATGGATATAGTCACGCACACCGGTTCCGTCCGGTGTATCATAATCATCACCAAATACCCCCAGCTTCTCCAGTTTTCCAACAGCTACCTGTGAAATATATGGCATCAGATTGTTTGGAATACCTTTGGGATCTTCACCGATCATTCCGCTTTCGTGAGCCCCAACCGGATTGAAATAACGAAGTAAAATAACATTCCATTCCGGATCTGCTTTCTGCAGGTCAGACATGATCTGTTCCATCATGGATTTCGTCCAGCCATATGGGTTGGTGCACTGTCCTTTTGGACATTCTTCTGTAATAGGCATAACCTCTGCTGCTCCATATACCGTTGCAGAAGAACTGAACACAATATTTTTCACATGATGATTCCTCATCACATCCAGTAATGTCAAGGTACCGGTAATATTATTCTGATAATATTCCAAAGGTTTCCGTACAGATTCACCTACTGCTTTTAAAGCTGCACAGTGAATCACAGCGTCCGGTTTTTCTTTTTCAAACACCTGACTTAAGGTATCTGCATCACGAATATCTCCCTCATAGTATGGAACAGTAGCACCTGCCAGTTTTTCCACACGTTTGATTGCCTCTGGTGAAGAATTGCAGAAATTATCAAAAACGATAACTTCATAACCGGCTTTGATCAGTTCAATGGCTGTATGACTTCCGATATAGCCGGCGCCACCTGTAATCATTATTTTTTTCATCATCCATTCCTCCATTTACAGTGTATTTAAAAATCTCATAAAGGCTGCTCTGCCCTCAGGTGTACATTTATATACCCCCGCATCTTCTAACACTTTCACAAACACCTTACCAACTTCTGCCTGCAGAATCTCTGTAATATTCTCCTCTGTCACGGATGCATACTGAGGAAGGAATTCTGCCACCCAGTCTGCATGCTTTTTGATCTTTTCATTGGATGAAATATCTTTCTTTTCCAGAATATATTCTTTCAAAAGCTCCAGCTCTTCCCGCAGTCTGGCCGGAAGCACTGCCAGTCCCATGACTTCAATCAGACCGATGTTTTCCTTCTTGATATGGTGGTTTTCCGCATGGGGATGATATACACCAAGAGGATGCTCCGGAGAGGTAATGTTATTACGAAGTGTCAGATCCAGTTCAAAAACATCTCCCACTTTTCTTGCAATAGGCGTGATGGTATTGTGGGGTTCTCCATCGGTTTCCGCGAAAATACAGGCTTCTTCATCGGTATAAGATCTCCAGGCCTCCAATATATGAGATGCCAGATCGATCAATTTAGTTTCCTCTTTATGACGAATACGAATAACTGACAGCGGCCATTTTACAATACCTGCTTCCACATCTTCATATCCCGGAATGGTAAATTTCATCTCCATAGGTGCTTTTGCCATGGCAAAAGTGTAATGCCCGCCCTGGAAATGGTCATGACTCAGAATCGAACCACCGACGATAGGCAGATCCGCATTGGAACCCAGGAAATAATGTGGGAACTGTTTGACAAAATCAAACAGCTTCACAAATGTATTTCTTTCAATCTTCATTGGGGTATGCTGACCGTTAAACACAATACAATGCTCATTATAATACACATAGGGAGAATACTGAAATCCCCATGCACTGTCATTTACTGTAATCGGAATGATGCGATGGTTCTCTCTGGCAGGATGATTGATCCTTCCTGCATAACCTTCGTTTTCCATACATAATAAACATTTCGGATAGGAACTTGCCTTCACATTTCTGGCTGCTGCAATGGCTTTAGGATCTTTTTCCGGTTTGGAAAGATTGATGGTAATGTCAATATCTCCATACTGACTGGAAACTTTCCATTTCAGATCCTTTTTCACCCGGTAACGTCTGATATAATCGCTGTCCTGGCTGAGTTTATAATAATAGGCTGTAGCCTTCTCCGGACTTTCCTGATAAAGACTCCAGAACTTCTGCTGCACCTGTGCAGGTCTGGGAACCAGTGTATTCATCAGCTTTGTATCAAACAAATCCCTTTCGGTGATGTTGTCTTCAATGATTCCTCTTGCCACTGCTTCCTCTAAAAGCTCTTCTAAAATGTCTTCCAGATCAGAGTTATCCGGAATAGTTTCCGGCTCTTCATAGCTGTCTTCCTGAAAAAGGTCTAATAAAAGATTGATTGCATAAGTTCTTTCACAGAGTGGCAGAAGTTCTGTCTTAATTCCATACTGAACCAGCCTTGCTATACTTTCACTTAACATATTTTTCTCCTGATTTCCTCTCGCCGATTTTCCCTTCCGGTGATTTTCCCTTCCGGCAATTTCCCTTTGATGTTTTTCCTTTATTGTTTTACCTTTCGATAACTTTTCTCCGGTTTTTTCCATCAGGAAATCTTATGTGCACCTTCTCCGCAGCTTACGATATAGAAGTCTGCATGAAGGCCTGTTTTTTCTGTATAGGTTTTACCAACGATTTCTTTAAAGCTTTCCACTTTATCATTTTCTACCAGACTCACTGTACATCCACCGAAACCGCCTCCGGTGATACGGGAACCGATCACTCCGGGAATTTCCCATGCTGCAGAAACCAGTACATCGATCTCATCACAGGATACTTCATAGTCATACTGCAGGGATGTGTGGGAAGCATTCATCAGTTTTCCGAAGGTAACCAGGTCATTCGCCTTTAATGCATCTACTGCTTTGATGGTACGAATATTTTCATATACAGCATGTTTTGCACGTTTCCGGCAAATCGGATCGGTAATAGCATCTTTGATTTCTTCAAACTCTTCTTCTGTCAGATCGCCAAGAGTCTTAATATCACGTACTGTCTGAAGCTGCGCCAAAGCAGTTTCGCACTGACTTCTTCTTTCGTTGTACGCGGAATTTACCAGACTGTGTTTTACATTACTGTTGGTAATCACAATCTTAGCATTTTCCAGCTGCAGTGGCGCGTATTCACATTCCAGGGTTGCTGTATCCAGGAAAATAGCACAATCCTTTTTGCCCATAGCACTGGCGAACTGATCCATAATACCACAGTTCATACCATTAAAATTATTCTCAGAATCCTGACCAATAAGCGCCAGTTCCTGATTGGTAATTTGATCCAGTTCAAACATATCCCTGAGAACAAGACCGGTAAGCACTTCCAGCGATGCAGAAGAGGAAAGTCCCGAACCATTTGGAATATTTCCGCCAATCACAATATCCAGACCACTTGTTAAGTGATAATTTCTCTTTTCAAATGCCCACATAACCCCCTTCGGGTAATTGGTCCACCCCGCCTGCTTTTTAGGTACCAGGTCATTCAGGGAAGATGCATAAATTCCATCTCTTTCAAAATTAACTGAATAAAAACGAAGTACATCATCCTCTCTTTTTCTTGCAACTGCATAGGTTCCCAAAGTAAGTGCGCATGGAAAAACGTGTCCACCATTATAATCCGTATGCTCGCCGATCAGATTGACCCGGCCCGGTGCAAAATAAGTACGGATGTCACCATTTCCCCCATAAAGTTCCTTAAATTTCTCCAGTAACTGGTTTAACATATGTATATCCCTCCCAATAAGTTGTACTTGCACTTTGCCAGAATCTGTTATATTCTGACTCTAATATCAGAATAATAAGAAAATTGATAATATACAATAATAAAATTGCGTAATATTATAAGGATATTGAGAAATGCAGATAAAAACCGAAGAAACCAGAAAAGAAATCAAAAATCATGGTGATTTTTCCTTCCCTGTCAACGTATGTATTGAGCATATCGAAGCCTATGAGCAGGGAATGTTTCTGTGGCACTGGCATCCTGAAATCGAATTAACCTATGTTTTATCCGGCCGGATGGAGTATCGTGTCAACGACAAAATCTACTTTTTAAAATCCGGTGAAGGAATCTTTGGAAACAGCAATACCCTTCATTCCGGGATTCAGCTTGGCTCAGAAAATTGTTCTTATCTTTCCATCACCTTTCATCCCCGTTTTCTTTACGGTTACGAGGGGAGCATTCTGCAAAGAAAGTATGTGGATTTCATTGTGGAAAATACCGAGTGCAGTTCTTTTCAATTAGAAAAATCCACCCCCTGGAAGAAAGAAATCATGGATATGATGCTGGAAATCTATGAGACTTCCGAAAAAAAGGAGTTTGATTATGAACTGGAAATTCATATTCTGCTGACCCGCATCTGGCATAAGATCTATTCCTACTTTTATTCCTTGCCTCAGGTGAATAAAGGAACAAATAAAAATATGCAACGTCTCCAGGAGATCATTGCATATTTACAGGATCATTATTCAGAAAATATTACGTTAGATGAAATATCCGGTCACATCAACATCTGCAAAAATGAATGTTGTCGTTTCTTTAAGAAATATATGAATATGACCATCATGGAATATCTGACCGTGCTGCGGATTCAAAACAGCCTGCCTCTGCTAAAACAGGGGGAATCTGTCACCAGAGCTGCAAATCTGGTGGGATTTGCAAGCCCTGCATATTTTTGCCAGATGTTCAAACGTCATATGGGCATGAAACCAAAAGAATATCAGAAAACCAGTTTTTAAAGCTCGTAACCTCTGAATGCACCGCTATGCTTCTTCTTTTACCGGAAGCCATTTATCCATGATTTCGTTTAGTGCTTTCAGGCTGATCGGCTTACCCAGGAAGTCCTGCATGCCCTCTTCTGAGAAAAGTTCTTTTGCTTCACCCAGAACATTGGCCGTTAATGCAATAATGACAAGATCTTTATACTTTCCGCCCAGTTCCCGGATTCTTCTGGTGGTATCGACGCCATCCATTTCCGGCATCATGTGATCCATGAATACGATATCATAATCCTGCTTCTGAACCATCTCAATGGCTTCTTTTCCGCTGCCTGCAGTATCGATTTTCATCCCATAGTTTTTCATCATGCCGCTGGCCACCATCAGGTTCAGTTTCATATCGTCCACGATCAGGACTCTTGCATCCGGACGGGGTATGGTCTGAATCCTGCTTTGATAAGAGGTGGTTGTATACTGGTTGGTCCGCAATGCTTTGACGGTATCTTCTCCAATCGGAACATACTCTTTTATCTGCTGACCCAGCACGATATGGAAGGTACTCCCTTTTCCATATTCACTTTCCACCGTTATCTCACCATCCATCATCTCTGCAAGACGCTTGCTGATGGAAAGTCCAAGACCGGTTCCCTGTATATTTCGGTTTCTTCTGGTGTCGACCTGATTGAATTCACCAAAAATATATTCGATATTTTCCGGTTTAATCCCTATACCGGTATCTTTCACATCAAAGAAAATCCTGGTATCCTTTTCATCATGATTCCACCCGGCGGTAAGCGTAATGGAACCCTTTTCTGTATATTTGGAAGCATTCCCCAGAATATTCAGAAGAATCTGCCTTATCCGGACCTCATCTCCCCATAGTTTACCGGGCATGGTGGGATCCACATGCAGTTCATATCGTGTATTGGTATCCTGTACACGAACGCTGATGATACAGCTTACATCATTGAGCAGGGATGCCAGTTCATAATCTGCAGGAATCAGTTCGTATTTGCCTGCTTCAATCTTAGAAATATCCAGAATATCATTAATCAGTCCCAATAAACTGTTGCTGGCTATATGGATTTCATTCACCTGGGATAATGTCTTCTCCGGAAGGCTCTTATCCTGTAGGATAATCTCACTCATGCCGATAATGGCATTCATCGGAGTCCTGATCTCATGGCTCATGTTGGCCAGGAAATTGCTTTTTGCTTTATTGGCCTCCTCAGCCAGTTTCCGGCTTTCTTCCAATTTTTTCATATTTTCCAGTTCTATGGTCATATCCTGTACAAAGCAAATGGTATAAAGCAACTCATGAAACTGGTCTTTTACCATAGTCCTGTCCAATTTACACTTTCGGTCTGATCCATATACTCTTACCAGTTCACCGGTAAAGGCTTCAAAGAAATCCTCTATTTTTCTGGCATATAGTTCATCCTCTTCCCGTTCCAGATAAGTCTTGGTTGCTTCATTGAAAAGAACGATATATCCGTTACTGTCTGTAACCAAAACAGGAATGTTTACATCCCGGAAAACATATTCCGATATGTTCGTTCTGGTTGCACCAAAGGTTTTATTGGTACGGGAAATATGGAATAAAATCATAACCGACAGAAAAGCACTGATACAGCTTCCGGGAAGTGCCGGTATATGTAAAATACTGGGAAGCAGAGTATCAAAAATGTAGCCGGTAAACAGGATCGGTCCAAACCAACCGAATTTGTCCAATACATACTGCTCCCTTTTCCTTGCGGTATGTTTCTTTCCATATATGAGGATCAAATAATATTGTATGATTCCTACGAGAACGCATGCAAACTGACAGATTCTGGCCCAGGACATTTTACTGGTATACCAGTATCCCCATGGGGTGGTAACAAAAGTTACCGTATCCGGCATAAGGATCCTGACCCATGCGATCATGGAAATCGAAATATGCAGGGTAAGGAAAATATCCAGTCTTTTCTTCGGATATCTGGCCACGATCGCAACATATTTCAAGACATAATATATGTAGAATGTTATGGCCATCAAAGCAATGGCTCGTGGAATATAGGCAAAATTGTCGTCAAAGCATATGCTCATCCAGGCATATCCTGCATCCCAGAAGAACACGCTGATACAGACGCGAAACATGGCTTTTCCGGTGCTTGACTGTTTATTTTCCAGATAGTTTTCTCTGCCGAATTCAAGAGCCACAAGTCCCATACCGAACAATATAAATGCAATCAATCCACTTAAGGTATATACATTCACAAGCATCCCTCCCTGCGCTTTTATCCTATTTCTCTATTGCAGCATGACTTTTCAGATAATCGGTCCACAAATAGATGTATTTTGCATATAAATGCACCCCATCAGAAGTATACTCTGCATTCAGGTTACCATTTTCATCGCACACCGCGCTGTTGATATCCAGATAGAAAATATCTTTTCCGTTATCCATTTCCTGCAGGATACGGTTTCTTTCGTTGATTCCTTCATTATTGATATAATCGCCTTTACCGGATCTTTCTTCGGTCACATTCATGATACTCTGGACAAAAATAACCGCATCCGGCTGCCACACACGTATCTGCGAAATCATTTCCTCATAATGCCGGGTAAAATAGTCCAGATCACCGGTTCCCATATCATTGATCCCAATCATAATATAAACCTTTTTGAAAGAATTTTCCTGTAAAGAATCCGCGATATTTTCTTTCCAGTTTCCATCTTTAAAATGACGATTTGGCGGTCCAAATACTCCGGTAAGAGTCATTCCGGAGGAACAATAGAACGTAGCACTGTCCAGCCCACCATATTCATATAAACCAACCGTTCTGGAATCCCCTATGAATACTGCATCATCAAAATAATCTTCTCCGGCTTCTCCCAGGATCACACTGCTGTCACTGTTCCCGTTCCCCTGTCCATCATTTCCTTCTTCCGTTCCGATGTCTTCGCCGATGGGATCTGTTTCTCCGGCTCCATCCTTTTCCCCAATACCATCCGGTTCTCCGATTCCAATTACTCCATCGATCCTATTCTTTTCTCCCTGTATATTCGCTGAAAGTTCCTCTGCAAATTTCTCCAGAAAGAACCTGTCTTCTTTCTCCTGATGCAGAAGATCCGGAAAAAGAATTTCTTTTATTGCAGAGGTATAGCCCATCATGGTTGAAAAAATCATTCCACCAATGCATAAAAAAACAATATACCGAAATGATTTCCACTTTTTCATTCCTATGTACCTCAAAATCTATCATTACTCAAATCTATAATATAGAATACTCTCAAAATCTAAAATATAAAAAAGGATTATTTCCGGCAACGATCAGATACCATATGCACATCCAGAACAAAGCTGTCAAAAGAATCATTCCAAGCCAGTTGTCCTTTGCTTTTTTATAGAATCTATGGGCCCGGTCCGTGCACATAAACATACCAATCAGGATGGTAACACCGTATTTCATGCAGGCATTCCGGAATACCATGTGATTTACGGAGATACCCGGAAGAATACCAAACATTCTTCCCAGATAGGTCATCAGCTGATTCATATCTGTTATGGCAAAGCATACCCAGGAAATCCCGATTACCAGTAATACATAGATATGCTTCAAAATCGTTACTATTCTATTTTTACGTTCTGTATTTCCATTTTTACATTCTGTTTTTGAGCCGGTCTTTTTTCCAGGGGATACCATTTTCTCTATGACGATCACTGCAAATAAAAGCATGCCCCACAGGAAAAAGTTGACCGACGTACCATGCCACACCGATGTCATAACCCATACAATGAACAGGTTCAGAATCGTCCGAAACCAATTTCCCCGGCTTCCTCCCAGCGGAATGTAGACATATTTTGTAAACCACCGGCCCAGTGTCATATGCCATCTGCGGTAAAATTCCCTGACGCTGCAGGCCATATAGGGCAGATGGAAGTTTTCAGGCAGCCGGAATCCAAGCATTCTTCCCAGTCCCACTGCCATCATGGAATATCCGAAAAAGTCAAAATAAATCTGCAGGGAAAAAGAAATCACACCCAGCCATGCCAGGGGTGTGGAAATGCTGCTGTAGCCTATGGTAGAGATCTCCTTCCAGAGAAGTGTCAACCGGTCTGCCAACAGCACCTTCATAACCAGTCCTATGGTAAAATCCTTCAGCCCCTGGTCAAAATCTTCTATGGATACCTTGGGATTTTTCAACTGCTTTTCCACTTCTCCGTAGGTAACAATGGGCCCCGCTACCAGCTGTGGAAACATACTGATATAGGTACCCAGACGCAGCAGGGAATGTTCCGACGCAATGTCTCCCCGATAGACATCTACCAGATAGGATATGCTTTGAAAGATATAAAAACTAACACCCAGCGGCAGCATAATCCCTCCCGGTGCCCATTTAAAAAACAGAAGCAGACCCAGATTCAGTGAAACACCCAGAAGCAGGCAGAACAGCTTCCAGATTTTTCTATGGGACCCAAGTCCTCTGCCCAATATGTAATTTACCAGAATAGACCCCAGGAGCAGAAAAATATAACGTGGCTCTCCATACGCATAAAAGAATAAACTTCCAATCAGTAAAACCACGTTACGCCCAGATACCGGTACTATATAATATATCAATAAAAACACTGGCAAAAATACCAGAATAAATAAAATACTGCTGAAAATCATAACGTCACCTTCGCCTATAAATAAGGTAACACCATTTTCAGCAGTCGTATAGATATTTTATAGGAATTTCTTTTCCATTTCTTGATTTTTTTATTTTATCCTAAAAGCTTCTCTATTTTTTTCTCTAATTTCTTTGGCAAGTCTCCTTTCTTTGAACCGGTCCATACACATTTTCCGCCATAGGTCATTCCGGATGTTTTAAAGAATTCCTTCATGGCCCGCAGTGCTCCTGTGCTTTGTCCACATACTGCGGAAAAAGGAGCCGGTGTATTGCAGGCGGTAAAAAGGATATAGGTCTGGTTTTTGGAAAGTCTTCCTTTCGGGAAAGTAGCGGTATCCTCCATGGCAACGCCTTTTAACCGGTCAAACATGTTTTTGACTGCCGCCGGTACATTTGCCCAGTAAACCGGTGCTGCCAGTATCACCAGGTCACAGGCTTTCAGCTGATCCGTTATTTCCTGTATGTCATCCTGTATCACGCATCTTTTTGCATCCTTACATGCTTCACATCCTCTGCAGTATCCGATATTCTTTTCATATAAGGAAACAAACTGTACCTGATGTCCCTTTTCCTTAGCAATTTTCAGTCCGTATTCCAGCATTCTGCCTGTTGCTCCCTGTTTATGAGGTCCTCCTGATATAGCCAGTATGTTCATAAGAACTCCTCCTCTTTCTCTGCAAACACCTCTCCATAAACCTCTCTCCCAATGTCTCTCAAAAAATCGTGTTTATGTAGGTCCAAGTTTCACGTTCTTTAATTAAACTATCGGTTTAATTATAATTATGCTGCGATTTTTGTCAAGTAGTTTGTCCATTTTTCTTATTTTTCCTCTTGGTTTTTTTCCGGAAATATCATAGACTAGTCTATATGCATATCTAAACTAAATTTTAAAAGATGTAAGGAGTACATCTGAAGGGGGATTTTGTATGAAAACTGAAACAAAACGTGGAAACTTTTCGGGACAGCTGGGCTTTATCATGGCTTCAGCGGGCAGCGCTGTTGGGCTTGGGAATATCTGGAGATTTCCCTATCTTGCCGCAAAAGATGGTGGTGGCATCTTTTTGGTATGTTATCTGGTTCTGGCACTGACTTTTGGTTTTGCTCTGTTAACTACAGAGATTTCGATTGGGCGTAAGACCAGGCAGAGTCCGCTTACCGCCTACAAAGCGATTCATCCCAAATGGGGCTTTATTGGAATTCTTGCCTATCTGGTTCCGGCAATCATTCTGCCTTACTACTGCACCATCGGCGGATGGGTATTTAAGTATCTGGCGCTCTATGTAACCGGCGGCCAGCAGGCTTCCGTATCTGATTCTTACTTTGGAGGTTATATTACCAGTTCTCCGGAGCCTATGATCTGGATGCTGATCTATTTTGGAATCACTGCTTTTATCGTTATCCTTGGTGTAGAAAAAGGAATCGAAAAATACAGTCGTATTTTAATGCCGATTCTGGTTGTCCTCATCGTGGGGATTGCTGTTTTCTCCCTTACCCTGTCACATACCGATGAAACGGGTATTACCAGAACCGGTATGCAGGGGCTGAAAGTATATCTGATTCCGGACTTTGAAGGTATGACCCTTCGCAGCCTGATGAACGTTATCATGGACGCCATGGGTCAGCTCTTCTTCTCCATCAGCGTTGCCATGGGTATCATGATTACATATGGTTCCTATGCGAAAAAGGATACTAACCTTATAGCTTCCATTAACAGGATTGAAATCTTCGATACCGCAATCGCATTTCTTGCAGGTATGATGATCATTCCTACGGTAGTTGCTTTTATGGGCAAAGAAAATATGTCCGGAGGCCCCGGCCTTATCTTCGTCTCTCTTCCCAAGATATTTGATGCCATGGGCGGCATCGGAAGATTTATCGGTATTTTGTTCTTCCTGATCGTATCCTTTGCTGCGATCACCTCTTCCGTATCTGTCATGGAAGCTATTGTTTCCAGTATGATGGATTATTTCCATGCAGGCAGGAAAAAATGTTCCTGCATCGTAATTGTATATACGCTGATCATGGGAATCGTAGTATGTCTGGGCTATAACAGATGGTACTTTGAACTTCCGCTTCCAAACGGAACGGTTGCCCAGATTCTGGATCTGATGGACTATATCAGTAACAACATTTTTATGCCGCTGGTTGCTTTCTTCACCAGTATCTTAATCGGATGGGTGGCTAAACCGAAGACCGTTATTGATGAAGTAACTCAGGATGGCAAATTCAAATTTGGCCGCCAGGGGCTGTATATCGTCATGATCAAGTACGTGGCTCCGGCCATGCTCCTTCTCCTGCTTCTGCAGTCCTTCGGGATCGTGAAGTTCTAGGACACCGTTTCGGGCTGGATAAACGAAAAGGCGCCCGCAGAACCAGGAAAGTTTTTTCTGCGGCAAAATATTTTTATCCCAGGAACTTCTTTATTTGTGATAAAGTATATTTTTCCAAGGCTGTACGCCCGGGAGGCACTTGTTCTTTTTGGATCAGACACTG
>CAMFGH010000075.1 GCA_945949875.1 uncultured bacterium | reverse complement strand
TCTAAGTTTATATATTCTTCTTTCTTCCAGTTTATACCCCCATCAAAGGAATAGGCCAGTTCATGCATTCCACTTACATCATCTAATGCATATACAGTGACAACTGCATCTCCTGAATACCATTTCCCACTTGGGGCAGTTAAAATTTCGGAAATAACCGGTGCTTCCGTATCAACAAATATGATTTCCTGCTCCCACTGCAGAATATTACCGGATTCATCTTTTACATAAACCGTTATTATATCATTGTCATCCAGTAAAACAGAGAAATCGCCTGTGACGTTATGTTCAGATTCTGCTCCGTCAGATTCCCGGACATACCAATACTCCAATTGCCCATCACTGGAATCATCTGCCACAACATGAATGGTAATCTCTTTCGGACAGGGCTCCTTTGTATATTCAAAGGAGTCTATGATAACTTCCTTCATCTCCGGTCTGGTATGATCCTGTACATCAAAATACAAGATCAGATCCTGGGGTTCATCTTCATCAAGCATGCGAATAGTAGTTTCAAAAGAATCGGAAACATTGGTAAATGTATATGTATCCGTGGTCTGTCCATCCATGAAAAAGAAAACAGAATCTAAAAGTTCCGAATCATCTGATATCTTTTCCATAACATCCTCATTGTTATAGACAACCCATATATCCAGGTCTTTTACATCCAAAGTGGTGCCAGCTTCTATTGTCTGCGTGAAATCCTGTATGATGAGATGGTCTTTTTTCAAAGGTATCACCACCAGTGAACCTACCTGCGATACACATTCCTCTTCTTCTCCATGCATTTTTACCCGGTACCAGTAATCTCCATCCTCTTGTGCTGCTGCAAAGGATAGCGTCGTACTTCCGTCACGGTTTTCAACATTCTCAGTAATTGTATATTTATCATCAGACAAATCTATATCTTCCCATTCTTCGTCTGAAGGAATGTCTTTTCCATCTTTCTTCTGCTTCTGCCAGATATAATCTATCATGCCCATGAATTCAGCAGATATATCAACCTGTTGTCTTTCAATTCTCTGGATTTCTGTTTCCTGTAAGGAAACAAATTCCATTTTTTCGGCCAAAGTAATTTTTGCGAAACCACTTCCATACCTATTATTAGCTAATGAATTCGGACTATATGTATTACCATTATAGGTAAATTCCGGCACACCACCTATATATCCGGAACCACCGCCTCCGGAAGCCTTTCTTAAGGTACTGCCTCCATACAGTCCGCCACCGCAACCGGAGCCACTGCTTCCGGAAGCTGACATACCTACACCAAAGGCATATCCTGTTGTCTGGGAAGCCAATACAATAGAACCATGATTCGCACCAGCGACAAGACCACCACCATATCCTCCATTCACACGATAAAGGGAACCATCTCCATTAGATGCACCACCGCCACCTCCGGCAATTAAATATATTTTAGAAAGATTAGATGCCCCAATCTGACTGATTGTTCCCGACACAGAAGCAATACTGGTTGCACCACCTCCGGCAGCATTCATACATCCATCACCACCATAGCAATATCCGCCTCCATTATATCCTCCACCAGCATAGGCACTTTCGCTTCGTGAATATGAGGATCCGCCTTCTCCACCGACGCAGATATATAGGATATCTCCTTTATTCAGAATTGCATATCCATAAGAATAGCCACCCTTTCCACCATCCAGGTATCCATCCTGATTTTTAGCGGAACCATTTCCGTCCGAGCCACCGCCCTGTGCTCCCCACACCTCCAGCTTATAAATTCCTTTCATCGGAATCGTATAGCTTTGCATATTCCCGGTATAGGAAAATGTTTTAACGACTTCTTCCTGTGCTGAATCTGCATAAACCTGTGTGGATTCTACATTGATTCCCAAAAATCCAACAAGTATAATCAGAACAACGCACATAATTCTTTTTTTACACATAACTAAAATCCTTTCCGCAAAATGGAAATGATATAAATAAAGTGTAAAAATATCAGCATACAGAAACTAAAAAAATGAATGAATCAAATTAAGAAATAAGTATTGAATTAGAATCATTGAATAAATAATTTAAATGAATAAAAATTTGAGTAAAAAATTGAATCAAAAAATGAATAAAAGAAATATAAAAATAGAATAAGAATATTGAAATATATAGAACCATAAAATAAAAGACGTGTAAAGTATAACACGGTAAAACAGCAAAAGCAAGCCTTTACTATCTCACCGTATTATATTAATTCCAATTTATATCATGATGATTCTAATAACAAAAAATATGCTATCACTATGGTTGAACCTTCTGTTTTGTACGAATAAACCGCCTCCATAAACGGCTTTTTCCATGCACACTGCTGGGACTGATATATCCTTTTCCGGCAATGGTGCGATTGGAAACCACAGCAAAAACACAAAAGATTATGCCACCAATAAATCCCCATACCCCAAAAATACCGGTCAGAATCAGTGTAATAAGCCGCATGAATTTCAGTGCATATCCCAGTTCATAATTGGACTGTGTATAATTTGCAATGGCAACAAAAGCCATATACAGCATGACTTCAGAATTAAACCATCCCGACTTTACCGCAAATTCTCCCAGCACAATACCGGACATAACACTGAGCGGAGTACTGAGCATATTGGGTGTATTGACCGCCGCCAGTTTCAGTCCATCCAGTGAAAGCTCCAGGATCAGGAACTGAAAAAGCACTGGAATATTCACTTCATCCGCTATGGCAATAAAGGAAAGCCAGGGTGGAAGCCACTGTGGATACATGGTAAATAGCAAAAAAACCGGTGTTAACAGATAGGTCAATAACCCAATGATGGATCTTGAAAATCGTAAATAGGTTCCGGTAATCGGTGGAAAATAATAATCATCTGCCTCTTCAATCATATCGTATATAGATACCGGAATGATCATGGCAGAAGGGGAATTGTCCACGAAAATAATAATATTTCCTTCCAGCACATGGGCAGCCGCCGCATCAGGACGCTCTGTGTATTTAAATTTTGGAAAAGGATTAAACCATTTTCCTTCATATAAACACTCTGCCAGACTTTCCTGATTCATGGAAAGTGCCTCAACACGAATATTCTGAATCCGGTTTTTAATCTGACAAAGCAGCTTATGATCTACCCTGTCATCCATATAACAGATTGCAATATCCGTCTTTGATATGGTTCCCGCATTCATCATTTCCATGCGAAGCAAAGGACTGCGTATCCTTCTTCGAATCAGTGCAGTATTAAAAATAATCGTCTCAACAAATCCATCCTTGGAACCCCGAAGAGATTTCTCCTTTTCCGGCTCTGATACATCTCTTGCCGGATAGGTTCTGCTATCAATCAGCAGACCGGTATCATATCCATCGATGAGAATCAAAAACTGTCCGGACAGCAGGCTCTGAATAAGCTGATCCCATGTTTTCCCTAGATCCACCTCTACATATGGAATCAGCTTTTTGGAAATGCCATGCATATCTTCCGGCATATCTTCTGCTTTCAGATCCATCAGATACTGTAGGATCTTCTGCATCAGTTCATCTTTGCAAAAGCCATCCACAAAAATAATACAGGCATTTTTTTCACCGATTTCCACTACTCTGTACACAATATCAAAGCTGTGCTCCGGCCCCAGTATCTGTTTCATTCTATTCAGGTTCAAATCCAGATCAGACTCTAATCTCAACTGCTCTTTTTGAGAATCCCAGATAGTCTCCAACTCTTTTTTTTCCATAATTCTTCCTTCATTCACACTACATTTTCTTCCCATAGTGTTACCTGAAAAGGAAAAACTATACATTAACTAATGCCGGTACTTCCAAATCCGCTTCTGTCTTTACTGGTGAGATGCTCTACCTCGACAAAATTCAGTTTCGGCTGATTTTCCACAATACGGAACTGACAGATCCGGTCATTCACATGTATTTCCGTATCTCTGAATGCATAAACAGGATATTTCCAGATATCATTTTCTCCACAGTAGGAACCATCAATGATTCCAATACTGTTTGTCTGAATGACTCCGAAATTCTTAAAGGTAGAACTACGAGGCACCACATGGGCTTCGTATCCTTCCGGTAACTGCATGGAAATCCCCAGATTGATCAGCTTGAATTCCCCAGCCTTTAATACCACATCTTCTGCTGCACGCAGATCGATCCAGTCACTTTTATCGTCGATATATTTCAGCTTTTCTATTTCATTGCTGTGATATTTGATCAGTATTTTTTTCTCTTCCATCTCTTATCATCCTCATTTTAATTATATATTCATGATAC
Organism: uncultured bacterium; assembly: GCA_945949875.1. Classification (GTDB taxonomy): domain Bacteria; phylum Bacillota; class Clostridia; order Lachnospirales; family Lachnospiraceae; genus 1XD8-76. The sequence continues at coordinate 7,868 of CAMFGH010000075.1, read as the reverse complement.
AGCTAACCTTGAAACTCATATATCATACCTGCTTATTCAAGAATAATATTTTTTTTAACATCTATGATTCTTTGGTTACTGCTTCCCCTCCAGTGTAACTGCGTATTCAGAAGCTCCTTTTTAAACATTCCGTCAATGACAATATCCACGTATTGCATAACAGGAAGACTTTTTACATCCTCCCAGTTATCTCCGGTGTAAAGCCAGATGGTTTTATCCGGAAATCTTTCCTTTACCTCTTTCGCAAGTTCGGTTATCTCAGAAATATTATCCGGAAAAAGAGGGTCTCCACCGGATAAAGTAAGTCCGGAAATATGGGATTTCTCTAATTCATGAAAAATTTCTTCCTTTGCATCAGCATCAAACAGGAGCCCGTCTTCCGGATTCCAGGTCACCCTGTTCTGACATCCTTCACAATGGTGCCGACATCCGGAAACCCAAAGCACCACCCTGAGTCCATCTCCGTTTTTCATATCATCTGTGGTTATATTATGATATCGCATAAAAAACTCCTATCTGGCAGGTTTTCTTCCACATTACAGATACTTCTTTTCCAGGCTGCAAACCAGTTCATCCGTGTATTGACTCATATCCGTAATCACTTTGCAGGCTCTGGATAAATCCTGAGTACCGCTATCCGGATTCAAAAATCCCACGCATAACATTCCTGCTGAAGTTGCAGATATACAGCCATTGGTAGAATCCTCCAATACAACACACTGTTCCGGTTTAACACCTAACTTCTGTGCAGTATTCAGATAAATATCCGGCGCCGGTTTGGAATGCGCCACATATTCTCCACTGTTAATTACAGTAAAGTAGTCCTTCACTCCCAGATACTTCATGGCCAGTTCAATATAATCCACCGGGGAAGATGAAGCAATGGCCAGCAGATAACCGTCATCATAGAATGCTTTCAGCATCTCCGGAACTCCCTTAATCTTAGGAAATCCTTCCTCTGAAATCATTTGTTTTTTGATTGCCATGGCTTCTTTTTTTATAGAAGGGTTCCCCCGGAAATCTGCGCCATAATTTTCCCGGATTAAATCCATCAAAAACTCATGGGTAGTACCAATACAGGCTTTATAAATGTCATATTCTATTTCCACACCATGCTGCTCAAATGTTTTTTTCCACATTCTATAATGCATGGGTTCTGTATTGATCAAAACCCCATCCATATCAAAAATCAGTGCCTTGATTTTTCTCTCCGTCATATCTGCTCCTCTAATTTTAAAAAGCGCTCTATGAAATATCTCTCGACATTATAGTGCGCTTTTTATTAGATTATAATAGTCTCATAAATCAATCATGTTTCACAATGGATTTCTTCGGACATTTTTCAGCACAGGTGCCACAACCCGTACACTTTGTTCCATCAATCGTTGCATGGAAATCTTCCACGGTAATGGCATCACTTGGACAATTTTTCTTACAAATACCGCATCCGATACAACCAACGCTGCATGCTTTCATAACCACAGGACCTTTATCCTGTGAACTGCATGCAACCATATATGGTGAATCATAAGGTACCAGACTGATCAGATGTTTCGGACATGCTGCCACACATTTTCCGCAGGCTTTACACTGCTCTTTGTCTACCACTGCCACTCCATTCACAACATGGATTGCATCAAAAGGACAAGCCTTTACACAACTTCCAAATCCGGTACATCCATAATTACAGGTCTTTGGACCACCATTTGGTACAAAGGAAAGCATGGTACAATCTTCCACGCCTACATACTCGTAATCATTTTTGGCTTTCTCACAGTCTCCGTTACAGCCTACAAATGCAACCATCTTAACAGATTCTCCTGCTTCCACACCCATAATCTCCGAAATCTTCTGTGCCACTGCTTCACCGCCAACCGGACACTGATTTACAGGGGCTTCCCCTTTTGCAATGGCTGCAGCAAGCCCGGAACATCCGGCAAATCCACAACCACCACAGTTATTACCGGGCAGAACGCCAAGTACCGCCTCTTCTTTTTCATCTACTTCTACTTTGAATTTAATCGCTGCAACTCCAAGAAATAGACCTACAAATAAACCAACTCCGCCTACTGCCAGAGTTGCAATAATAATTCCTGACATGATCTGCTCCTCCTATAACAAGCCTGAGAATCCACAGAAAGCAATGGCCATAAGTCCGGCAGTTACCAAAACAATCGGCATTCCTTTAAAGGATTCCGGTACATCGTTATATTCCATTTTTTCACGCAGACCGGCTAAAATGATAATAGAAATTGTAAAGCCGACTGCAGTGGCAAAACCATTTACAACGCTGTTTAAAATACCATACTGCTTTGTTACATTGGTAAGAGCAACACCAAGTACTGCACAGTTTGTTGTAATCAAAGGTAAATAAATCCCCAGTGCCTGATATAAAGATGGAATAAACTTTTTCAGGAACATTTCTACAAACTGAACAAGTGCAGCAATAACCAGAATAAATACAATGGTCTGCAGATATTCAATATGTAAAGGTACCAGGATGTACTGATAAATCAGCCCAGCTACAAGGGAGGAAATGGTTATAACAAAAATCAGTGCCATTCCCATACCGGCTGCAGTATCTGTCTTCTTGGACACTCCCAGGAAAGGACAAAGTCCAAGGAACTGACTCAGTACCACATTACTGATCAAAGAGGAACTAATCAGAATAACAAGCAAATCTTTTATGGTTGTTGACATATTCTATTCCTCCTTTCCTTCTGTTTCGTTTTGCTCAGCAGATTCTGCTACATCCACTTTTTCTTCTGCTGTCTCAGCTTTTTCTTCTGCTGCTTCAGCTTTTGCCTCTGCTGCTTCAGCTTTTTCTTCTACTTTTTCAGCTTTTTCTTCTACTTTTTCAGCTTTTTCTTCCGATTTTTTTACGCTTTTTTTCTTCGGCTCAACCTTACCAACCGGTCCATCAGAACCGTCTTCATCATAGAACTTGCGGCTGCTGCATCCGGACTGACCACAATTCATACAGTCTTCGCTGCATCCGGAACCGACTTTGCTCATATCCTTACCTTTTTTCTCACCAATTGCTTTAAACTTATTCTGTAAAGCAGTAAGGGTAGCCAGAACAAAGAAAGCACCCGGTGCCATGATAAAAATGGTACATGGAACATAACTTGCCGGCATGATATGTGCACCAAACAATGTTCCTGCTCCAATCAGTTCACGAACCGCACCGATACAGGTAAGAGCAAAGGAAAAGCCCAGTCCCATACCAATACCATCAAATAACGATGGGAGAACCGGATTCTTGGACGCAAAGGCCTCTGCACGACCTAAAATGATACAGTTTACAACAATCAGTGGAATATAAATGCCCAGAGCATCATATAAGAAAGGAATAAAACCTTCCAGAAGAAGTTCCACCATGGTTACGAAAGAGGCAATTACCACAATAAATGCCGGAATACGTACTTTGTCCGGAATGATATTTCTCAGTAAAGAAATCATAACATTACTAAGTGCCAGAACCACCATCGTTGTAAGTCCCATTCCAAGACCATTTATAGCAGAGGTAGTAACAGCCAGGGTAGGACACATACCCAGCATCAGGACAAAGGTTGGATTTTCTTTAATCAGACCATTATAGAGTCTTTCACCTGCTTCATTCATTTGAAACACCTCCTCCTAATGCATTCTGGAAATAATATAAACCGGCGTTCACGCCATTTGTTACCGCATTGGTTGTAATTGTTGCACCGGAAATGGCATCAATCTGATTATCTGCAACAGCACCTGTCTTTGTATATTCAAACTTTTCTGCTGTTTTACCGGAAAACTGTGGTTTCAGAACTTCTTCTGCTCTCATACCAAGTCCGGCTGTTTCAGAAATGCTCAGAATGGAAATACCATTAAGCTGTCCTTCTTTGGTAATTCCCATGGAAAACTGGATGTCTCCGCCATATCCTTCATGGGTAGTAACCGTGATCACATACCCCAGATCATTGCCGGCACCATCTTTTGCCACAACGACTTCATCAATATCCTGAGAAGGATACTCTGCAGAAATAACCTGATAAGCAGCTTCTGCATTAAAATCAGCCACATCCTCAAAGGATGCTGCACTCTGGAAAACTTCCTGACATGCTTCCTGTTTCTGTTTTAACTTCTGCTGGGCAATCGGATCTTTGGTTACCTGATATACTACACCCAGCACGAGACCGGCAATCACAGTAATTGCCAGGAGAACGGATGCGTCTTTCAGCATCCCTTTTATATCTTTATTCATACATGTTCCCCTCCTTTGCCGAATGCTTTTGGAAGAGTAAACTTCTCAATCAGTGGAACCAGCAGGTTACCAATAATAATTGCATAGGATACACCCTCTGCAGATGGTCCAAAGATACGGAAAACACCTGTTAATATACCAAGCAGTGCTCCAAATACATACTGACCTTTCTTGGTAATCGGTCTTGTCACATAGTCGGTTGCCATAAAGAAAGCACCAAGCATCAAACCACCACCTGCAAGATGTGCGGAAATAAAAGCCGGATCAAATCCATGTCCGCCAAAAATACTGATAAACAGCACAAACGTAACAATATATGTACCCGGTATCTTTAAATCAATCACACCCAGTAAGATCAGGAAACAAGCACCTATCACAATAGCGATCATAGACGTTTCACCAATGGTACCGGATGTATTACCGATAATCATCTTCAAAATATCCGGTGTAGTTCCTGCTTTTAACTGGGCAAGAGGAGTTGCACCGGTATAAGCATCGCAATCAAAATTTGTCATGATAGATGTAAAAGAGATCAGCAGAAAACATCTTCCGCCAAGAGCCGGGTTCATAAAGTTCTGTCCCAGACCACCAAAAAGCATTTTTACAACTAAGATAGCAAATACGCCACCAACAACACCAATCCACAACGGTGCCATCGGCGGTAGATTCATGGCCAGAAGAAGTCCGGTTACAACAGCTGAAAAATCACCAATTGTAACCTCTTTTTTTAGGGCCTTTTCATAAATCAATTCTGTAAGCACACAACTGACAATCGTAATGATCATCAGAAAAAGTGCATGAAGACCAAAATTATAAATACCAAAACCTGCAGCAGGAAGAAGTGCTATCACTACAGCTAACATGATGGCATTGGTTGTAACATTTGATCTGACATGCGGATTGGATGATACTTTTAACATATCACTCATGTTTTTTTCCTCCTATTTTTTCTTCTTTGCAAGTTCCATTTTTCTCATAGATTTAATAGACTGTGTCAGTGGTCTCTTTGCCGGACAGGTAAAACTGCAACATCCACATTCCACACATTCCAGTCCATCCAGTTTCCGGAAGGTTTCCGAATCTCCATGTAGGGATGCCACCATCAGCTTATTCGGTACCAGTCTGCTTGGACACACTTCAACACACCTACCACATTTGATACATGCGGTCGGTTTCATATCGGATACATCATCTTTGGTAAGACAAAGGAGCGCAGATGCAGTCTTTGTAGTCGGAACATCCAGATCAAATAAAGCAAATCCCATCATTGGACCACCGGAGATGATCTTAACCGGATCTTTCTTAAACCCGCCTGCTTCCTCGATCAGCTCATGATAATTGGTACCGATACGAACAATGAAGTTACGTGGATCTTTGATGGCATCACCGGTTACTGTAACAATTCGGTTCATCAGAGGTTTGCCTTCGGTTACTGCATGATAAATTGCAACAATGGTATCCACATTATCTACAATACACCCTGCATCAGCCGGAAGCTTGGATGAATGAATGGCTCTTCCGGTTGTAGCAAAAATAATGGCACGTTCAGCCCCCTGTGGGTATTTTGTTTTCAAAGGCTTTACACTGATATTCGGCTCATCTTTAGTCAGTTTTTTCAAAAGAGCAATGGCATCCGGTTTATTCTCTTCTACCGCAAGAATACCTTTTGCATTGTCGAATAAACGAAGCATGATCTTTAAGCCACCAATCAGTTTTTCCGGTTCTTCTATCATTCTCCTGTAATCGGAAGTCAGATATGGTTCACACTCTGCACAGTTTGCAATCACATAATCGATTTTATCAGGCTCTTTGGGAGATAACTTGATAAAGGTCGGGAAGCCGGCACCACCCATACCTACGACACCTGCCTCTTTCACGATATTAACGATTTCTTCCTTTGACAGTTCTTCATAGGGTTTATATTTTGGATAGTCTACCTCCTCATATAACCCATCATTTTCAATTACAATACTCATTACTTCATTACTGGTAACCACACGTCTCGGTTCAATCGCCTTTACAGTGCCGGATACAGTCGCATAGATCGGAGCAGAAACAAATCCCGATGCTTCTGCTATTTTCTGCCCCTGCAATACATGATCCCCTTTTTTTACGATTGGAGTAGCCGGTGCGCCAATATGCTGGGATAATGGATAAACCAAATCCCCTTTTGGAAGTACAGCTTTAATGGGCTTATCCTTAGATAGTTCTTTTCCATCATATGGATGAATTCCGCCCACAAATGTTGATCTAGCCATTTGACACCCTTCTTTCTAACAAATTTGTTAACTTTCATTAACAGTCCATACGTTTCTATTTTACACGTTTCGTCATTGTTTTTAAAGTATAAATTATCATATTTCTCTATAGTCACTTCTTTTTAATTATGCTATGATAATTTTCATAGACAATTCATGTTTTAAAGAAGAAAGGGAAATATTCCATGCGTATTATACGACACAAAATCGATATTTCTTCCATTTCATATCCTCTTGAACAGCTTGCTCCGATTGATGATATTCTCTTTTTTGATATCGAGACAACCGGGTTTACTGCAAGGAGTTCTTCCATTTATTTGATTGGCTGCATTTACCACACTGAAAACGGTTTCGAGCTGATCCAATGGTTTGCTGAAAAATATACGGATGAAAAGGAAGTCATCGAATCCTTTTTTCATTTCAGTGAAAAATACACTCATATCATTCACTTCAATGGAAACAATTTTGATATTCCGTTTATTCAGCAAAAGTGTCAAAACTACCAATTACCGTTTCGATTTGACCACTTAACCGGAATCGACTTATATAAACGTATCGCTCCCTATAAATTCTTTTTAAAGATACCTAATTGCAAGCAGAAAACTGTGGAATTGTTTCTTGGAATCAATAGAACAGATACATTCGGTGGCGGTGATCTGATCAATATATACCACAGCTATGTTGCCAATCCGGACGAGAGCCAGTTAAAAGTTCTTCTATTACACAATGCAGATGATATTTTAGGATTAGTACGTATTTTACCAGCACTCTCTTATTATGATTTATTCAACAAACCTTTAAAAGCCAAAAAAGTACAGGCCAACACCTATACGGATTACTATGGTACAGAACATCAGGAATTGTTGATACGGGTTTCACTGCCTGATCCACTTCCGGTACCGGTAAAATTCCATGCAAACTCCTGCTATTTTCATGGAGAGGATAAATCCGGTACTTTCCGTGTTCCAATCTACCAGGAAGAATTGAAATATTTTTATTCCAATTATAAGGATTATTACTATCTTCCGGATGACGATATGGCAATTCACAAATCTGTGGCTGCTTATGTAGATAAAAACTATAAGATGAAAGCCACAGCACAAAACTGTTATACGCGAAAATATTCCTGTTATCTTCCAGAGTGGGATCTGCTGGTTCAGCCTTTTTTTAAACGGGATTATAAGAGTAAGGAATTGTTCTTCGAATTGTCAGAGGATATTAAAACAAACCGTGATCTCTTCTCACGATATGCAGAACACATTTTACAAATGCTGGCCAATTCCTATTAATTTATAACGATTCGGAGTCCTGCGACTTTTCAAGGGTATCAGGTAAATAACTCGCATCTTGAGTAAACACCTCTCGGTTGA
>CAMFGH010000074.1 GCA_945949875.1 uncultured bacterium | reverse complement strand
TATCCATGACGCCCTTTCCGAAATGCAGGCACCGGCTCATGGCTTTCATGTCCAGATCTTCCTGGGCACTGGTTCTACCATTCACATAACGTAGCCTAGTGGCATCATAACTTATTTCCACCTGATAATTTCCAAGCACCGCATCACTGTTTATATATTCTCCGATCGGAAAGATTTCATGAGGGTTTTCCTCGTAGGACATGGAACCAAATGTCACTGCCACCTCTACAGCATAGGCATCCTATTTTCCAACCAGAAAAAAAGGAGCAGCAATATGCTGCCAAATGCCCATTTTATCTTTCTTTTCTGCATGTAACTACTCTCACTTTCCGGTGTCTTCTGTCATTTTGACTGCTTTCTTATCACACCCAGTTTTTCCGCAGCCTTCAGCAACGCTACCTGCGTTTTTCCATCTGTAATCGTTCCATCTAACACCTGATCCACCAAATCTGTCAGTGGTATTTCTTCTATATTGAGGAATTCATCTTCGTCTAATTTTTGTTCTCCCCGGTGTAACCCCTGGGCCATATATAATGTTATTTTTTCCGTGCTATAAGCAGAAGCCGGATGATATTCCCCCAGATCTATCCATTTTTCCGCTGTGATTCCAGTTTCTTCCTTTAATTCCCGCTTTGCAGCAAGCAGTCTGTCTTCATCTGGTGAGTCAAGCTTCCCTGCAGGAATTTCTGTCACCACATCTGCAACAGGATATCGATACTGCCTTTCTATGACCACATCACCAGCATCCGTTATGGGCACAATGGCTACTGCTCCGATATGTTTTACATACTCTCTCGTAGCTTCCTTACCGTTTGGCAATATAATGGTATCATCATACGCATGCAGCATCTTGCCCGCAAAAACTTCTTTTGTATCTTTTGTTTTTTCTACCAGATTCTCATATGTTTTCATAATATCTCCATGACAGAGGATTCTCTTCATGACGAAGATTGTCTCTCATTTTTACTTGCACCTCAAACCATATCATGATATTACCTCTCTATCTGAAGCTTTAGGGCAGATATCACTTTAGATGGATTTTTCCCATGAAGATCTGCCACTAATGCGGCTTTTATTCCAAGATTTGGATGAATATCGTATGTTGAGGTGTACATCGACCAATCCCATTCTCCTTAGAAAATATAGGAAAAGTAAAACATTCCTTTCAAATACGTACAAGCTTTATCGTAAATCCATAATTCTCTAATAATTCTTTATATTGTGGTTTTTCTTTCCAATCATATTCCCCTAAGTACCATACCGAATTTGCAGGATCAACATATTTGCATATTTATTTACAGAACAAAGTAGTATTCAGACTGCTATGATCAACCGCCTCATTGCTTATTATAGAGGTATGTCTGTGGACGATCAGGATGAACTACTTATGCTTGCTGAATACATCGCATTTTTTCTATTTTGCTGTTTTTCTGTCGCATTTTCTCCTTTCTTGTCATATTCTAAAAGAAAAGGAGTTTATTATGCCTGATAATTTTGACAATCGCAGTAACTGGTGGTGTCCACCGTGCCGCTGTGACAATGACCGTCGTGATGATAGACGGGATGATAGACGGGATGACCGCAGGGATGATCGTCACGACGACCGTAGGAACGACCGCGACAGATGGAACCGTGATGACCGAGACAGATGGGGTCGTGATAATCGCCGAACTTATTGATCATGTGTATGGGGCTGCTTCGGCAGCTCCCATACTATTCCTATACTTCTGGCTACTTGTTAGCTTCTATTTTTCTTAACTTCTGATTATTTCACATTTATATTATTTTGTTTTTATTTCCGGCTACTCTTTATATTCAGTATTCTTTTTTCTGATTTCCTGTTGTCTCATTTCACTATTCCTCATTCTGCTTTTGAGTCGTAAAATGCACCTTAACAATTGAATAAAGATTTCGCACTATGATATAATATCGCCATCGAAGGGTGGTGATGATATGTATAGAGAGGACGAAAACATGACAGACAAATAATTGCGATACATTAATAGATTAACGGTTTTTGTTAGAAAACTTTTGAAACTGGTACCACAAGATAAACGGGAAGAACTCGAAAATGAATTTGATAGTATCCTCCTAGAAGTCACTGAACCAAATGAAAATAAATAAATCATAGTAATATAGTAGCAGATATCTAAGGTGTGAAGTCTTTTTTGAACAGTTAAAGACTCCACACCTTTTTTGCGCAAAAAAATAAAGCTGCTAACGGGAATCGGACCCGTGACCTCCGCACTACCAATGCGACGCTCTACCGACTGAGCCATAGCAGCTTGGTTAAAAAGAAGATTTCTCTTATCACCGAGGCTTATTGTAACATACTCAAAATTACCTTGTCAACGTGTTTTGAATGAATTAAAATTTACATAAGGATTTACGAAAAAAAGAATCTGTAAAAAGTCAAAAAGAGGTAACGAATGTTTGATGTAGAACATTTTAATCATTTAAATTATATCAAAAAAGAGCCCCTGAGCGGAAGCCAGAATGGCATGCGGTATATGTTTATGAAAAAAAAGGAAGGGGACGACGTCTACATGCTGGGTGTGGTCTGGCCGGAACCTTTTGGATATGCCAAAACTCCGAAGGAGCAGAAAACAGAGAAACGATTTACGTTAGATCAGGATGGTATCGTAGATGCAGTAGCCTGGTTAAACGAGCAATATGAGCGATTCCGAGCAGACTAGCGGCAGCTTAGACCGACTCAGACTAAATTGATTCAGATTAAAACAGACTCATTTGACCAATATGGGAGGTTTTTTATGGGAACAGATTATCCATATACGGAAGCAGATTATCCGTGCAAAAAGGGGGATATTTTATATCGTATTTCTGATAATTGTGGTGGCTGCGAATTCGAAACAGAAGTATGCCAGCAGCGTACCTGTAAGCACTATCACAAGTATGTGGAACCCATGACCGTGGAAGAAATTATTCCCAGACACAGTGCGTCCGGATGGTTGTATTATATAAAAGGGAAAGAAATGGAAACAGACGCCTTATATGACTGGACTGCTTTTCCAACAGAGAAAGAAGCCAACCGAAGATTGGCTTCCTTTAACTGATACATTGTAAAGCTTCCTTATTATCATATATTCCTATACAAATTATTATATAAACTTCTTAATCTTGGCTTTCACACGCTGCATAGCATTGTCTGTTGCTTTATCTGTTTTTCCAAGTACCCTGGCGATTTCCGTATAGCTCATGCCGGTCAGATAAAGTTCCAGTACCTGCTTTTCAAAGGGGCTCAGTTCCTGTTCAATGCAGTTTTCCAGGTGCTCCAGATTTTCCCGGTCTATTACCATCTCCTCCGGATTTCTGGTGTCATTGCTGACCAGCGCCTGAATCAGTTCCAAAGGTTCATCGTCCTTTGCGTCCTTACCCTCATAGAAAGAAACATAAGTGTTCAGAAAGCTGTGTTTCTTCCTATTAGAAGCCTGCACTGCAGTATAGACCTGTCTCGTAATACACAGCTCAGCAAAAGTATAGAAGCTGGCATCCCGTCCCGCATCATAATCCCTGATTGCCTTAAAAAGTCCGATCATGCCTTCCTGAAGCAGATCATCATGGTCTGCTCCCAGAATATACATGGATTTGGTTTTTCGTCGAACTAAATCTTTATATTTTTCAATAATATAATCCGTAATCCGAGTTTCTCCATCCCGGAGAAGCACAATCAGTTCCTCATCGGATACATTGTCATATTCCTGTGCCATTATTTCACCTTACGATTTGATTCCCTGTCTTATTATTTGATTCCCTGTCTTATTATTTGATTCTCTGTCTTACGATTTCATAGGCCAGCACACCGGCCGCAACAGACGCGTTGAGGGAATCAATGTCCCCTTTCATAGGAATCGACGCTATCATATCACACTTTTCCTTTACCAGTCGGCTTACGCCCTCTCCTTCGTTCCCGATTACAAGACCGATGGAACCGGTCAGATTCAGATCATACATGGTGGTTCCGCCCATATCAGCGCAGACAAACCACATTCCCCTTTCCTTGAGATCTTCGATCGTTCTTGCCAGATTGGTCACTTTTGCTACCGGTGTATAATTCAGTGCACCGGCAGATGTCCTCGCCACTGTGGCAGTCAGTCCAACCGCCCGGTTCTTCGGAATGATAACTCCATGAGCTCCGGCCAGATTGGCTGTTCTGATAATCGCCCCCAGGTTGTGAGGGTCTTCGATATTATCCAGTAAAATGAAAAACGGAGCTTCACCCTTTTTTTCTGCAAGGGCAAATAAGTCTTCGATCTCCGCATACTCATAGGCAGCAGCTACAGCAATAACACCCTGATGTTTTCCCGTTTCAGACATCTGGTCCAAACGTTCCTTATCCACAAACTTCATCATGGTGCCCTGCTTTTTTGCTTCCCGCTTAATGGTCATCACCGGACCGTCCTGGCAGCCATCCAGAATATATAATTTATCGATTGTTTTTCCGGAACGAAATGCTTCGATTACTGCATTTCTTCCTTCAATGGTAAATTCCTGATATCCCATCTTTATCACCTTTTCATATTTATGTAAACCATTCGATGTTATGTCAACTTCTTCTCATTCTTACATATCCAGACCAAATATACATTCCTACACATATGTTCCTCCTGTATATCCGCACTTTAAATCTCCATCCCAATCTTTCCAAGACCGTTTTTCAGAAGTGTAACAGCTCTCTCAGTCTGACCGGTCAGATAAAGATACCCAAACAGCGATTCCAGCCCGGATGCCTTACGATAGTCTCCAACCGATGCATTCTTTGCTGTGGTAAAAGACTTGGCATTTCTTCCCCGGCGCATAACTGCCATTTCTTCTTCTGTCAGCTCATCCTGCAATACCTGGAACAGTTCACACTGAGTCTCTGCCTTTACATACTTCGTCACAGTTTTATGTAAACTTTGTGGCGATTTATTTCCCCGTTCCACTACAACAGTTCTGATAATGATTTCATAAATGCAGTCACCAATATATGCCAGCGTCAGCGGAGAGTAGGATCTGATGTCCTGCTCTTCACACTGAAACTCTTTTTTAATATTTTCCAGAAGCGTTACGCTCTTTTCCATTTAACACCCTCACGTGTATCTTCCAGTACGATACCCATTTCTAACAACTGGTTGCGGATTTCATCTGCTCTTGCAAAATTCTTTGCTTTTCTGGCATCCTGTCTTTCCTGAATCAGTGCTTCGATATCGCTGTCCAGAAGTTCTTCTTTCTTTTCTACGATCAAACCACAGATATCTGTAAGCATCAGCAATTCATCATAAATCGTCTGAACAAATGCCCTGGTATTTTCTGCTGTAACATTGGTGTTTGCAAACTTAACCAGTTCAAAGATCGCTGCAATGGCATCCGCTGTGTTAAAGTCATCATCCATGGCTTCATCAAATTTTGTGACAAAGCCCTTTGCTTCTTCTGCCAACGCTTTTTCTGCTTCCGTCATTTCACCCTCGGCAGCATTTTCCAGAAGGTATTTCAGATTGCCTGCTGCAGTAACGATTCGGTCCAGTCCGTTCCTTGCTGCTTCCATCAGATCCGCGCTGAAATTAAGTGGACTTCTGTAATGTGCAGAAAGCATAAAGAAACGAAGTACCTGTAAATCATATTTTTCGGAAATGTCTCTTACCGTAAAGAAATTACCCAGGGATTTGGACATTTTTTTATTATCAATATTCAAAAATCCGTTGTGCATCCAGTAGTGGCAGAATGTTTTACCATTTGCTGCTTCCGACTGGGCGATTTCATTTTCATGATGTGGGAAGATCAGATCTTCACCACCGGCATGAATATCAATTTCTTCACCCAGATACTTTTTACTCATCACAGAACATTCAATATGCCAGCCCGGACGACCATTGCACCAAGGAGATTCCCAATAGGGTTCTCCGTCTTTTTTGGGTTTCCAGAGAACAAAATCCAGCGGATCTTCTTTCTGATCTTCACCGGAGACCAGAAGGGATCTGTTTCCACCCTGCAGATCATCCAGATTCTTATGGGACAGCTTTCCATATTCTTTAAAGCTTCTGGTTCTGAAATATACGGTACCATCTGCTGCCACGTAAGCATGACCTTTTTTAATCAATGTACTTATCATATCCAGCATGCCATCAATTTCCTGCGTCGCCAGAGGATGAGTGGTGGCAGGTTTCACATTCATATCTGCCATATCCTTTTTGCACTCTTTAATATAACGTTCGGAAATCTCCGAAGCATCTACGCCCTCTTCGTTGGCTTTTTTGATAATCTTGTCATCCACATCTGTAAAATTGGATACATAATTTACTTCGTATCCTTTATGTTCCATATAACGTCTTACGGTATCAAATACGATCATCGGACGTGCATTTCCAATATGGATCAGATTATATACGGTAGGCCCGCACACATACATACGGACTTTCCCCTCTTCAATTGGGACAAATTCTTCTTTTTTCTTGGATAGTGTGTTGTAAATTTTCATCGTTTTCTCCATTTCTATAAACTGCTTTTGCAAAATAAAAATTATTTTTATTTCCTTTTTCTATATTTCTTTTTCGTAATTCATATTCCGCTTTATTTCTTTTATATTTTCTTCCAGCTCCAGTATCCGGTTGATCAATACTGCATTTGTCTTTTTCAGTTCCGTAATGTCTTCCTGTACCGGATCCGGTAAGGTTACCTGATCCAGATCTTCCTGTGGAAGGCTCTGTTTGTCTCTCTTAACCACATGCCCCGGAACCCCTACTACGGTACATCCCGGCGGTACCTCTTCCAGCACCACGCTTCCGGCACCTATCTTGGAATTGTCACCTATGGTAAAAGATCCAAGCACCTTGGCCCCCGCACTGATCATGACATTATTGCCGACTGTAGGATGTCTCTTGCCCTGTTCCTTACCGGTACCGCCAAGGGTCACACCCTGATACAGGGTGACGTTATCACCCAGAATGGCTGTTTCTCCTATGATAACACCATTTCCATGATCGATAAATAAGCCTTTTCCAATTTGTGCTCCCGGATGTATTTCAATACCGGTCTTTCTGACGCCACGCTGTGATACCCATCTGGCCAGAAAGTAATGTTTTTTCAAATATAGTTTATGCGCCAATCTGTAGTGCAGCATAACCTTGAAACTTGGATACAGAAAAACTTCCATATCAGAGTGAATGGCAGGATCTCGTTCCCTTATCACCCGAATTTCTTCTCTTATATTTTTTATAAATCCCATCGTTACATACACCTTCTTTTTCTTCTATTTATGATATATGCTACTGAAATAATCCTGTGCAAAAAAAGAGTATCCCATCTCATGAGAGACGAAATACTCCGCGGTTCCACTCTTATTAAGGTTCATCTATGGATGCACCTTCCCTTTTTGCATGTAACGGCTGCTACCGTATTTCTATACTCACTATCCTACAGAGCTTTACCGGAAACACATTCATGTTTCCCAACCATCCCACTTCCAGCCATTCCTGTAAAATAATTTTCCGGAAATCTGCTCCCAAAGGCACTTCCACATCTTTCCTGCCGGATCCGCTTTCAGCCGGTGACGGTTCCTCTCTGCTGCACTCCTGCATGTGTACTTTCTTTGTTCTTCGCATTTTAGTATTATATTTTATATCGTTTTTCAATCATGCAACAAAACCCTGCATTCCGTTTTGTTCGATCACCACTTAAGCATAAGAAATAATCCCTGTTTTGTCAAGAGAGCATCCTCTTATTTGACACTTTCTCCTGGCCATTATTTTGTACTTTCCCATCGCTTTTATTGTCCATTCTGACAGCCCATACAGCCACTACATCCTGTGCAATTTCGTTCCATAACATCTTTGGTATGAAG
Organism: uncultured bacterium; assembly: GCA_945949875.1. Lineage (GTDB taxonomy): Bacteria > Bacillota > Clostridia > Lachnospirales > Lachnospiraceae > 1XD8-76. The sequence continues at coordinate 4,436 of CAMFGH010000074.1, read as the reverse complement.
TTCCATCGGGCTGGTCAACATACAGATAGCCTGGGAAGAGATACCTTCCCCGGAACCGGTAAATCCCAGTCCCTCTTCCGTGGTTGCTTTAACATTAATCTGGTTGATATCAATCTTTAACGCAGATGCGATATTTTCTCTCATCTGATCAATATGAGGCCGCATCTTTGGTGCCTGAGCAATAATGGTGGCATCAATATTTTCGATCAGGAACGTATTTTCCTCCAGTAGATTCCCCACATGCTCCAACAGTTTTATGGAAGAAATGCCCTTGTATGCCGGATCGGTATCCGGGAAATGTTTTCCAATATCGCCCAGAGCTGCTGCTCCAAGAAGTGCATCCATAATGGCATGTAATAGCACATCCGCATCAGAATGACCCAGAAGTCCTTTTTCATATGGGATTTCCACTCCACCCATAATGAGTTTTCTTCCTTCCACCAGTTTATGCACGTCATATCCCATTCCGATTCTCATGTTCTATTCCTCTTCCTTTGCCATCAGATCTTTTTGCTTATATCGTCTATGTTTCGTATTATTTATGTTTTGCATTTTCTACGTTCAACAGTATCTTTGTATAATACTTTCTATAGTTATTATTGCCTATATTCTATCGGTCAAAACACATTCCTGCAAGACAGTTTGAAAGGAAAATTTCTCAATCAGAATTTTCTCGTCAAAAAAATAGTCCTTTTTTCTCCTGAAAATGTTATAATCGGTCTTATGGGAACAGAAAAGAACGATAGATATTTAATCAATGACAAACCTATAAAAGCAATCTGGATTTTTGCCCTGCCACTTATCATCGGTAACTTTTTCCAGCAGACCTATACCATGGTAGACTCCATGGTTGTTGGACGATACGTAAGTTCCGATGCTTTGGCAGCCATCGGTGCATCCTATGCTTTTACCAATATTTTTATCTGGATAGCCGGAGGCGGTGGAATCGGTGCTTCGGTCATTGCAAGCCGGTATTTTGGTAATAAAAAGTACAAGCTCATGAAGACTTCTATCTATTCTGCTATGATAGATTTTCTGGTATTCAGTGTCATTATGGCTTTGGTCGGACTTCTCGTAGGACGCCCGGTTATGATGCTGCTTCGCACACCGGAATCTGTGCTGGACGAAGCTGTTATCTACCTCAATATATATTTTTGTGGGCTTCCCTTTTTGTTTATGTACAACATTATTTCTGCCATGTTTAATGCCATTGGAAAATCAAAAATCCCTCTGTATTTTTTGATTTTCTCTTCTGTATTTAACATTGGTCTGGATATTTTTATGGTGCGCATATTGCATATGGGCATCGCAGGTGTTGCCTGGGCCACTCTGGTTGCACAGGGACTTTCTGCCATCATATCTTTTTTTGCACTACTCAGGATCATGAAGACATTTTATGAAGATAACCCAGAAGAAAAGGTCTCTCTTTTCAGTGCACAGGAATCCTTAAGAATGGCAGGGATCGCACTTCCTTCTATCCTTCAGCAGGCTACTGTAGCAATCGGAATGATGCTGGTACAGTCCGTGGTGAATGGCTTCGGGCCTTTGGCTCTTGCAGGCTTTTCTGCTGCTGCCCGTGTAGAAAACTTTGTGGCAGTTCCCTGGAGTGCCTTTAACAATGCCATGTCAACTTATACTGCCCAGAATCTGGGTGCCGGCCAAAAGCAGCGTGTCCGCCAGGGATACATTGCCACAAACAAGCTGATCATGTTGTTTGGTCTTGGATTTTTTGTGATTCTGGAACTGTTTGCCGGAAATATCATTCGCCTTTTCCTGGGTGAAAACATCACAGAAACTGCCCTTTCTGTAGGGTGCGGTTATATCACTTTCCTTGGTCTTTGCTCCTACCTTCTGGGACTGAAAATGTCTGTGGATGGTATGCTCCGCGGAGCTGCAGATACCAAAGCCTTTACCATTGCCAATCTGGTAAACCTGGCTCTGCGTGTGCTGATTTCCTTTACACTTGCACCGATTTACGGTGTTGCATTTGTCTGGATCGCATCTCCCATTGGATGGGCTGCGAACTGGCTTATTTCTTATGCCCACTACCGAAAAACGGATTTGGCGAAGGGGTAATGACTGGCCAAATCCATTTTTGCAAAACTCAATCTATGATATCATTCTGGAATCTGGACAAATGCTCATATGGCAAGATCAGTCTTCCCCGATAAAGTCCGCATCCATCATTCATCAGGCTGTTACTCATGGCAGTAAACATATTGACATCTACCTTTGACAAGTCCAGATCCTGCAATAATCTGCAGCGCTCATATGCCTCATCAAAAACAGCACACTCTCCTTTCGGTATCATCCTTCCTCTGGAATCTTCCTGTTTCTTTTCATAGAACAAATGATTTGCTACTCCGATTTCTGCAACATCATCCATATCCTTTGTGCGAAGCTGCATCTCCATATAACATCGTGAACTATTATCATAAAAGGTAATATGGAGAGAGCGATAATCCGTTACATTTTCACAATTGATGTAATCGCGGTAATAAGGGCGTACTGTATCATCCAGCAGGTCGGATTTACTTTCTTTCACCCCCCGTGCAGACTCAGCGGTAAATCCCCGCTCTTCCAAAAACTGAGGCAATACATTTGCAATTTTATACAAATGCTTCAACTCTTCCCTTTCCCTGTCTTCAGAATTACTGATATGGCACTGTGGCATGGAGATCACAATGCGATAGGCAATCAGATCACGAAAGCAGTTCAGGCGATCCTTGATATCTGTCACTGATGGATATGTCCCGTTTTGAACATAATAATCATAGATATATTCCACAATATATCCGTTAAACTTAGCCTCAGCACGGATCAGTGATTTAATCCGTCCCTTAAACGTAAAGGATAAATAGGGATACTCCTGTGCCATGTATTTGTAAAACTCACGTATTTTTTGGGATTGTGCAGTTAAGAAATCATTATGCTCCAGAATTTCCATGATCTGCAACAGATAATTACAATGAACCAAATCGATTTCATTGTGATTTTCCACTGCTGATGTTCTCAGATCTTCCATATATCTTTTTATAATTCGAAGAACTGTGTGCCATGAATATAAGTAATCATTTAATGTAACCATAATTTGCCTCTTTTTCTTCCATGCGTTGTTTAGAAATTTTATTTTAACGCTTTCTCAAATTAGCCAATTGTTTCTATAAAGCTAAAAAGGAGGTCTATTCAACCTCCTCGCTTTCCCTTATTTCATCATGCATCTCACATGATTTTTTTAATATACGCTCTACATTATCTTTTAATTCCGGCAAATCTTCCTAAATAGTACCCCATGCAGATTGACAATCCAAATTTGAATACTGATGTGCAAATATATATCTTATTCCACACCATTCTTTCCACGGAACTGCTCTTTCTTCATTTCTCAACTCCTCAGATATTACTTTACATAATTCTCCTATCTGAAGCACACACATACAACATGCATTTTGAAACACGGAATTACTCAAGAAAATATCATAATTATTATTAAACAGAGCACACGCCTCGTCCACTTGATTACAATAATCAATAATCTTTTTTAATACTATTACATCTTTATCCTTCATACAAAAGCACCTCTGTATCAGCTATCGCCTGTTCAAACTGTGTCTCTATTCCGGCAGTAGTCACAAGATCCACTGGGAGATTTAATGCTTCCATCAAAGATTGTCTCATTCCAGATAATTTCAGCAATGACATTGGCATCCCCTTCTCAATAAGAATATCAACATCACTCTTTTCTGTTGCTTCACCTTTTGCATACGAACCAAACAGATACAGTCTTTTTACTCCATATTGTTTTGCAATAGGTACAGATAGTTCTCTGATTGTATTGATATCCTTCATAACACCTACTCACTTCTTATATCGTCATTTGCCTAATTATCTCTTTTTTTATTATAATATGCATTCTTTACAGAAACAACAAAAAAAGTACCGTATTTACGGTACTTTCAGTAGCGAGAGAGAGACTTGAACTCTCAACCTCCCGGGTATGAACCGGACGCTCTAGCCAGTTGAGCCATCTCGCCATAATATGAAATTCTTAGTTAAATATGGGGCCTACAGGGCTCGAACCTGTGACCCTCTGCTTGTAAGGCAGATGCTCTCCCAGCTGAGCTAAGACCCCAAGAACTAAGTATTGCAACCAAGCTGTTTTCTTGACTGCTTGATTAGTATACTATTTATTGACGTTATTTGTCAACAAGTATTTTGCTTTTTTCATTATTTTATTTTACATTCTGTCCGGAGCTGAGAATCCAAGCAGATCAATACATGTTTCCATCACACGGATAGTTAATGAAAGCAGTGCAATATAGGATGCTTTCTGTGCTGCATCTTCTTCTGTCAAAATCTTTGTCTCATGATAGAAATGATTAAATGCATTGGCCAGCTCATAGATATATGCACAGATCTTATGCGGTGCTTTTTCT
>CAMFGH010000073.1 GCA_945949875.1 uncultured bacterium | reverse complement strand
GCAGTGTGTAACCTTCCATCAACAGAAGATCAATGAGAAAATCAAGGAAAAACTGTGCAGACAGGATGAAACAGAGGAAATCTGATCAACTTACCGAGGTGTAACAAATGGAATTTGATAAACTTTGTAAAATTATTGCAGAAGTACTCAGTGTAGATCCTGCTGAAGTGAAAGAAGAGACTACTTTTATGGAGGATCTGGGAGCAGATTCATTGGATTTATATCAAATACTGTTAAAAGTGGAAGAAGAATTTGAAATGAAAATCAGTCCGGAGGCAGTAGATGAAATCGTAACTGTTGGACAGGCAATGGATTTGATCAAAAAAATGAATTAGAATGTTAGAAGTGTTACAAGAAAGCCCTTCCATCAAGGGCTTTTTTGTTCGGTTGGTATGGAGGATACTATGTTACCGGGATATACCATAGATTTGCTGGAACAGAAGATAGGATATGTTTTTCAGGATAAAGAACTGATCAGACGGGCACTTACCCACAGTTCCTATGCAAATGAACGTAAGATCAATAAAATAGAGGATTATGAAAGACTGGAATTTCTGGGGGATGCGGTACTTGAGCTGGTCTCCAGCGAGTTTTTGTTTCGGGAAAATCCGGACATGCCGGAGGGAAAAATGACAAAGACCAGGGCGTCTATGGTTTGTGAACCTGCACTGGCTTTTTGTGCAAGAGACATTGGATTAGAGTCCTATATTTATCTTGGAAAAGGAGAGGAAGCCACTGGCGGACGTAAAAGAGAATCCATTATCTCAGATGTCATGGAGGCTCTTATTGGAGCAATCTATCTGGATGGCGGATTTGAAAATAGTAAGCAATTTATTCACAAGTTTATTTTGTCTGATCTGGAAGAAAAAGTTCTTTTCTATGATGCGAAAACCATTCTTCAGGAAGAAGTTCAGAAGAACGGAATGGATGTGACTTATGTTTTGGCATCGGAGGAAGGACCGGAACATGATAAAACATTTTTTGTGGAAGCATATCAGGGAGAAACGCTGATTGGAAAAGGAAATGGCCGAAGCAAGAAAGCAGCAGAACAGCAGGCAGCCTATGAAGCACTCAAGAAAGGAATACATCGTACATGTATTTAAAAAGTATAGAAGTACAGGGATTTAAATCCTTTGCCAATAAAATTACCTTTAAATTTCATAACGGAATCACCGGAATTGTAGGACCAAACGGTTCCGGTAAAAGTAATGTTGCAGATGCAGTAAGATGGGTTCTGGGAGAGCAGAAAGTGAAGCAGCTTCGTGGTTCTTCCATGCAGGACGTTATTTTCTCAGGAACAGAGTTACGTAAACCTCTTGGTTATGCATATGTAGCCATTACACTGGATAACAGGGACCATCAGTTGGCCATTGATTTTGATGAGGTGACAGTTGCCAGAAGACTGTATCGTTCCGGTGAAAGTGAATATATGATCAACAACAGTCCATGCAGATTAAAAGATGTGTATGAACTTTTTTATGATACCGGTATCGGTAAAGAAGGTTACTCCATTATCGGCCAGGGTCAGATCGACAAAATCTTAAGCGGTAAACCGGAAGAAAGAAGAGAGCTTTTTGATGAAGCTGCCGGAATTGTGAAATTTAAACGCAGAAAAGCCACTTCTGTGAAGAAACTGGAAGATGAAAAACAGAATCTTCTTCGTGTAAATGATATTCTTGCCGAACTGGAAAAGCAGGTTGGCCCTTTGGAAAAACAGTCTGAAAAGGCAAAAGTATATCTGAAAAAGAAAGAAGAACTGAAGACACTGGATGTCAACATGTTCTTATTGAATCATGAACACATCGGTAAACAGCTTGGGGAAGTGGAAGAAAAACATAAAATTGCTTCCGACCAGCTGGCAGAGACCACCGAAAAATATGATGGAATCAAGACCGAATATGAAGAAATACAAAATGAAATAGAACGACTCAATCAGGAAATTGAACAGGCTCATAACACTCTGGAAAATACCTCTACCATACGTGGAAAGCTGGAAGCGGAAATCGCTGTTTTACAGGAACAAATTCGTTCTGCTGCCAGCAATGAAGAGTATCTGCAGACCCGTCTTTCTTCGGTGCAGACAGAAATTGATGCCAGAGAATCGGATAGATCCGGTTTTATGACGGAGAAAAAATCCATTGATGAGCAGGTGGCTACTTTGGAAGAGGCACGTAATGAGGCCAGAGCCAAACTGGAAGAAGTGCAAAATACCATTGAACAGCTGAATAACTCCATTGAAGATGCGAAAAATGCGATTATTCAGGCTCTCAATGACAGAGCTACAACAAAATCCCAGATGAGCCGGTTTGATACCATGCTGGAACAGGTTCAGATCAGGAAAGCAGAACTTACCTCCAGACTGGTTCGTGTAAAATCGGACGAAGAAGCTGCCGATCAGGTCATTCAGGATTTGGAACAGCAGTTCCAGGAAGTAAACGATAAGATTTCCCAGCTGAATCATCAGCAGGCGGAAATGGAACTTCGTCTTTCTGAAATCAGGGAGCAGCTCACTGCAAAAGACCAGAAATTACAGGAAACAAGAGAAAAATATCATCAGGAAAAATCAAAACTGGAAGCATTGTCCAATCTTACAGAACGTTACGAAGGATATGGCGGTTCTGTAAAAATGGTAATGGAACAGAAGAAGACTGAAAAAGGAATCGTAGGTGTTGTTGCGGACATCATCAAAGTAGATAAAAAATACGAAACTGCCATTGAAATAGCACTTGGCGGTAATATTCAGAATATTGTAACAGATGATGAAGAAACAGCGAAGAGAATGATCGGTTTCCTGAAAAAGAATAAATACGGACGTGCAACATTTTTACCCCTTACCAGTATCCAAAATCCACAGAAATTCGGTGCACCGGAGGCTTTAAAAGAAGAAGGTGTGATCGGTATGGCGGATGAACTGGTAGAGATTGATCAGAAGTATAAGAATGTAGCAAAAGCCATGCTGGGAAGGATCATGGTAGTGGATCATGTGGATCATGCTGTGAAAATTGCCAGAAAATTTGATTATACTGTTCGAATGGTCACTCTGGAAGGAGAACTTCTCGTTCCGGGTGGAGCTATTTCCGGTGGTACCTTTAAAAACAACAGCAACCTCCTGGGCCGGAGAAGAGAATTAAGCCAGCTCAAGGAAAATGTGGAAAAACTTCAGGGTGAAATAGATAACCTGGAAAAGGATATTCAGGATATACGTGAGGAACGTAACAAACTGCGTGTCCAGACTGAAAGTACCAGAATGACGATCCAGAATACATTCCTGGAACAGAATACCATTCGTTTAAATCTGGAGGCAGCAAAGGAAAAGAAGGAAGAGACTGCCAGCGGATTCGGTGATTTAAAAACCGAAGAAATGGAAATTGAAGCAAAATTCATCGAGATCCAGCAGGGAAAAGAGACGATTCATAAAGAACTTCATGATTCTGAAGTGCTGGAACAGGAAAAGACTGCACTGATTGAGGAATATCAGAAACAGCTGGAAGTCCTTCATGTTACTGAATCCGAACATGCTGCCAGAACTGCTGAATGGGATGTGGAAGTGGAGAAAATGCTTCAGAAGCAGGAATTTGGTCAGGAAAATGTAGATCGAATCGACGAGGAAATTAAGCGTAGGGAAAGCGAACTTCAGGAAATTAAGGACAGCATGGCAGGAAATGCTGAGGAAGTCGCTAGAAAGCAGAACAATATCGAAGAGATTCGTAAGACCATTGAAGCTTCTTATTCCGAGCAGACCAATGCCCAGCAAAAGCTGCAGGATGATACCAAACAGAAAGATATTTTATCCGAAAAACAAAAGGGATTCTTTGACAGGCGGGAAGAACTATCCCAGCAGATGGCACAGCTGGATAAAGAGGTCTTTCGTTTAAATGCCCAGAAAGAAAAACTGGAAGAATCCATAGAAAATCAAATCAATTATATGTGGGATGAATATGAGATCACCCTAAGTGATGCGGCAAATCTTCGGAATCCGGAAATGAATGATCTTCCGGCTATGAAAAAGGATATTTCCTCTCTCAAGGACGAGATTCGAAAACTGGGTGATGTCAATGTAAATGCCATTGAAGATTACAAAAATCTGATGGAGAGGTATACTTTCCTGAAAACCCAGCATGATGATCTGGTGGAAGCAGAAAAAACGCTGGAAGGAATTATCACAGAACTGGATACTGCCATGAGAAAACAGTTCAAGGAAAAATTCCAGGAAATCAGCAAAGAGTTTGATAAAGTATTTAAAGAACTTTTCGGCGGTGGTAAGGGAACACTGGAACTGATGGAAGACGAGGATATTCTGGAGGCAGGCATTCGGATCATTGCACAGCCACCGGGAAAGAAACTGCAGAACATGATGCAGCTTTCCGGTGGAGAAAAAGCACTGACTGCGATCTGTCTGTTATTTGCCATTCAGAATCTGAAGCCGTCACCTTTCTGTCTGCTGGATGAAATTGAAGCAGCTCTGGATGAGAATAATGTTACCAGATTTGCAAAATACTTACATAAATTAACGAAGAACACCCAGTTCATTGTAATTACCCACAGACGTGGTACCATGGAAAAAGCGGATCGTCTGTATGGTATTACCATGCAGGAAAAGGGTGTATCTGCACTGGTCAGCGTTGATTTGATCGATAAAGAGTTGGATGACTGAGAAAAATAGTCGGTTTCCATAACAGATTCGGATGACTGTTTTGTATAAGCGGTTCAGATAGGATTTTTATGAGTGAAGAGAAAAAAGGTTTTTTTGCCCGATTAAAATCGGGATTATCCAAAACTAGGAATAATATCGTAAGCGGTATCGATGCTGTTTTCAGCGGTTTTTCCAATATTGATGAGGATTTTTATGAAGAACTGGAAGAAATTCTTATCATGGGAGATATTGGTGTCAGGGCAACCGATGAAATACTGGAAAAACTGAAAAAGCAGGTCAAAGAAAATCATATAAAAGAGCCGGCAGATTGTAAGGAATTTCTGATTCAGAATATCAAAGAGCAAATGAAGACAGAAGAAAATGACTACGCCTTTGAAAAAGAGGTTTCTGTCATCCTTGTGATTGGTGTCAATGGGGTCGGTAAGACAACTACAGTGGGAAAACTGGCCGGTAAATTTAAGAAAGACGGGCGTAAGGTGATTATCGGTGCCTGTGATACCTTCCGTGCTGCAGCCGGAGAACAGCTGACAGAATGGGCAAACAGAGCAGGTGTGGAAATCATCGGCGGAAAAGAAGGCTCTGATCCGGCATCCGTTCTTTTTGACGCAGTTTCTGCTGCAAAAGCACGTCACGCAGATGTTCTTTTATGTGACACAGCAGGTCGTCTTCATAATAAGAAGAATCTGATGGAAGAACTGCGTAAGATGAACCGGATTATTGAAAGAGAATTTCCGGATGCCCACCGGGAGAATTTCATTGTACTGGATGCAACAACCGGTCAAAATGCACTTCAGCAGGCAAGAGAGTTTGGAGAAGTAGCAGACCTTACCGGCATTATCCTGACTAAAATGGATGGAACTGCAAAGGGCGGTATTGCTGTAGCGATCCAGTCTGAATTGCAGGTGCCGGTAAAATATATTGGCGTAGGAGAAAGTATCGACGATCTACAGAGATTTGATTCAGATACCTTTGTAGATGCATTATTTGATGTGAAAACTGATGCAGAGTAAATATATTTAAATATAATTTACGAAATATGTTTTGCGAGAATATGATTTTCATTATAATATAGTCAGGAGAGATTTCCAGACCTATAGATGTAAATTTGAGGAGAATAGAAATGAGCGAAAAAATGTTAACACTTGAGAAGTTTGAGGAGGCTTCTGAAGAGGTAAAAAAAGTCACATTGGAAACGAAGCTTGTTTACAGTGATTTTCTTAGTAAGCAAAGCGGAAACAGAGTTTATTTAAAGCCGGAAAACATGCAGTTTACCGGGGCCTACAAAGTAAGAGGCGCTTACTATAAATTAAGTACATTATCTGATGAAGAAAGGGCAAAAGGACTGATCACTGCATCTGCAGGTAATCATGCCCAGGGTGTGGCTTATGCTGCACAGTGCTATGGCGTAAAGGCTGTGATTGTGATGCCTACTACTACGCCATTGATTAAAGTAAACCGTACCAAGAGCTATGGCGCAGAAGTAGTGCTTCATGGGGATGTTTATGATGAAGCTTGCGCTTATGCTTATCAGCTGGCAGAGGAAAAGGGTTATACCTTTGTACATCCTTTTGATGATTTGGCTGTGGCAACCGGTCAGGGTACCATTGCCATGGAGATTTTTAAAGAGCTTCCTCTGGTTGATGTGATTTTGGTACCTATTGGTGGTGGCGGACTGGCTACCGGTGTTTCTACTTTAGCAAAACTTTTGAATCCAAAGATTAAAGTAATCGGTGTAGAACCTGCCGGAGCCAACTGCATGCAGGAATCCCTGAAGGCAGGAAAGGTTTTGACTCTGCCTAAGGTATCTACCATTGCAGACGGTACAGCAGTAAAAACCCCCGGTTCTAAAATTTTTCCATATATTCAGAAAAATCTGGACGATATCATCACCATCGAGGATGAGGAACTGGTGGTATCTTTCCTGGATATGGTAGAAAATCATAAAATGGTCATCGAAAATTCAGGTCTCCTAACAGTGGCTGCCATCAAACATCTGGATATGAAAGATAAGAGAATCGTTTCTGTCCTGAGCGGCGGAAATATGGATGTGATCACCATGTCTTCTGTAGTTCAGCAGGGACTCATTTTCCGGGATCGTATTTTTACCGTTTCTGTTCTTTTACCGGATAAACCGGGTGAACTTTGCAGAGTTTCCGGCATCATTGCGGAACAAAGCGGTAACGTTATCAAACTGGAGCACAACCAGTTTGTATCAACCAACAGAAGTGCTGCTGTGGAACTTCGCATTACTCTGGAGGCATTTGGAACAGAGCACAAAAACAAGATTATAGAAGCTTTGCAGAATAATGGGTATCAGCCCAGATTAACCACAACCAATATATAAGAGTTTTCCGATAGGAAGATTATGAGATCTTTGTTTGGGAAGGCGTATTAGAAAAATCCGCATATGTTATGTGGATTTTTCTTTTCTGATATTGATGATGCGAACATTACTGTATATGAGACGAAAATCTCTATGATACAGTAATAAAAAATATTGCTGGGAAGAATATTACTGTATCTGAAAAGAAAATTTTTATGATACAGTAATAAAAAATATTGCTGGGAAGAATATTACTGTATCTGAAAAGAAAATTTTTATGATACAGTAATAAAAAATATTGCTGGGAAGAATATTACTGTATCTGAGAATAAAAATTCCATGGTACAGTAATAGAAAAATCTGTGGAGTAAATAATTACTGTATAGAGAAAGTCTTGAAAGAAAAAACAGGAAAGAGTGTAGGATGAAAAAGAAATGTAACGCTATAGCAAAACTGATTTATAAATATGTGGTGATTACCATATTCTCCTTTGGTTATGCAGTGGGGATTAGTCTGTTTCTGGACCCTAATAATTTGGCACCGGGAGGAGTGACCGGTATATCCATTATTTTAAACAGATTGACCGGCCTGGGAACAGGTACCTGGGTACTGATCTTGAATATTCCGATTTTGATACTGGGATTATGGAAGTTTGGAGTAAGATTTATGGTTTCTACCACATATTGCACCATTCTTTCCTCTGCTTTTATGAATGTTATATCCGTATATCCCCCTATTACCCAGGATAAAATGCTGGCAGCATTGTCCGGAGCAGCTATCGTTGCCACATCCATGGGAATGATCATGAAAGTGGGAGCTACAACCGGCGGAATCGACATTGTGGTTAAAACGTTGAAACGGAAATACCCCTATATGAAGACCGGAAAGTTTTATCTGATCATAGATGCCTGCGTGGTCATCGTATCAGCCATACTGTTTCGAGATATTGAAATCGCACTGTATGCCACCATTGCTATTATCACCAGTTCCTTTATGATGGATCTGGTACTGTATGGTCGTGACGGAGCAAAGATGATTTATATCATCAGTGATAAAGCAGACGCCATAGCTGAGAGACTACTTAGAGAGGTCGGAATCGGTGTGACCTTTGTCAATGGACAAGGTGGTTTCAGTGGTGTGGATAAAAAAGTAATCATCTGCGTGATGAGAAAGCCATTATCTCCAAAGGCACAGGAAATTGTAAAAGAGGAGGATGCAGAATCCTTTATGATTGTGACAGATGCAACTGAGATATTCGGAGAAGGCTATAAGAGCTATTTTAGTGAGAGATTGTAGAGCTGTTCTCAAGTGTCAAGAAAAAATGTTTTCAGGTGTCAAGAAAAAATACTTGACACCTTTTTCCTTGTATTGTAATATAGCAAAGGTAGTCAAATTGAAGGAGTTTTTATGGAAAATATTGTAGAGCAGGGACTTCTCTATGATTTTTACGGAGAACTCCTGACAGAACATCAAAAACAGATTTATGAAGAAGCAGTATATCAGGACATGTCTTTATCTGAGATTGCTGAAGAATACGGGATCAGCAGACAGGGAGTCCATGATCTGATTCAAAGATGCAATAAGCTGCTTCAGTCTTATGAAGATAAATTACATTTGGTTCAGAAATTTACAGATGCGAAGAAAACCCTTCGCGAGATAGATCAGCTGGCAGAAAGTAGTAAAGAACTGCCGGAAAGTGCCTGCAGAGAGCAGATTGAAAAGATTCAACAGCTTGCTGCAACATTAAATGAAAGTTTCTAACCAATTGAATAAAGTATTATGCCATATGTTGTTCTACGTTGCATAGCTTTATCAATGTGGTTTTTAAGGAGTATTACATGGCTTTTGAAAGTTTAACCGATAAACTTCAAAATGTATTTAAAAATCTTCGAAGCAAAGGTCGTTTGACAGAAGAAGATGTAAAAGCAGCACTGAAAGAAGTAAAAATGGCTCTGCTGGAAGCAGACGTTAACTTCAAGGTGGTGAAACAGTTCGTCAAGGCTGTGGAAGCCAGAGCAATCGGTGCAGACGTTATGAACGGACTGAATCCGGGGCAGATGGTCATTAAGATCGTAAACGAAGAAATGACCGCCCTTATGGGTTCCGAAACAACAGAAATCACGTTTCAGCCGGGAAAATCCATCACCGTTATTATGATGTGTGGTCTGCAGGGTGCCGGTAAAACAACCACGACTGCAAAGCTTGCCGGAAAGTTCAAATTAAAAGGCAAAAAACCGCTTTTGGTTGCCTGTGACGTATATAGACCGGCAGCAATCAAACAGCTCCAGATTAATGGGGAAAAACAGCAGGTAGATGTATTCTCCATGGGGGATTCCCAGAAGCCTGTTAATATCGCAAAAGCGGCAGTGGAACATGCCTCCAAAAACGGACATAACGTGGTGATCCTGGATACCGCCGGTCGACTTCATATTGATGAAGAAATGATGGCTGAATTACAGGAAATTAAATCAAATGTAGCTGTGCACCAGACACTTTTGGTGGTAGATGCCATGACCGGTCAGGATGCAGTAAATGTTGCTGCAGAATTTGACACAAAAGTTGGTATCGACGGTGTCATCCTTTCCAAGATGGATGGTGATACACGAGGTGGTGCTGCACTTTCTGTAAAGGCAGTGACCGGGAAACCTATTCTGTATGTTGGTATGGGTGAAAAGCTATCGGATCTGGAACAGTTTTACCCGGACCGAATGGCAGGCAGAATCCTTGGCATGGGTGATGTACTTTCTTTGATTGAGAAAGCACAGAACAATATACAGATAGATGAAGATAAAGAAAAAGAAATGGCTGCCAGGATGAAGAAGGGGAAATTCGATTTCGAAGATTACCTGGAAAGCATGAAGCAGATGCGCAATATGGGTGGCCTCGGAAGTCTTCTTTCCATGATGCCCGGTATGGGTGGCAAGATGGATATCGGTTCCATGATTGATGAAAAGGAACTGGCTAAGAACGAAGCAATTGTACTTAGTATGACGAAAAAAGAACGTCAGAACCCTAAACTTCTAAATCCCAGCAGAAAACATCGTATTGCAAAAGGTGCCGGTGTGGATATTGCACAGGTAAACCGTTTTGTAAAACAATTTGAGCAGAGTCAGAAGATGATGAAGCAGATGCAGGGTATGATGGGGAAAAAAGGACGAGGCGGTCTTGGCGGCATGATGGGTGGTTTCGGCCGAAAAGGTTTTCCTTTTTAAGCAAATATCTTATAGAGGAATACGTTTTTAAACGGAAACCACATGAATGTTTTTCATAGTAAACAGGTTCGTTTTGAGATATATCCGATATAAAAAGGATAGGATTTCTTAACATATATTATTAAAAAGTGATACGGAGGAAATTATCATGGTAAAAATGAGATTAAAAAGAATGGGACAGAAAAAAGCACCTTTCTACAGAATTGTTGTTTCTGACAGCAGAAGCCCAAGAGACGGTAGATTCATTGAAGAGATCGGTACTTACAATCCGGGTACAGACCCAAGTACATTTACTGTAAATGAAGAACTGGCTAAAAAATGGTTGGCAAATGGTGCACAGCCTACAGCCACTGTAGAGAAGATTTTAAAGGCAGCCGGTATCGAAAAATAATAGTTCGATAATGTTGTAGTTAGAATTCTTCTTTTGGAGGTGGATTATGAAGGAATTAGTTGAAGTTATTGCAAAAGCACTCGTTGAAAATCCGGAAGAAGTCGTAGTAACCGAAAAAGGTGAAGGTAAAAATATTACCATTGAACTTCACGTGGCAGCTGCAGATATGGGCAAGGTAATCGGAAAGCAGGGCAGAATCGCAAAAGCAATCCGTTCCGTCGTAAAAGCAGCTTCCTCCAAGGACAATAAGAGAGTAGACGTAGAAATCGTCTAAGCTGACTAGAAACTGGTAAAAGGCACTCTATTGCAGAGTGCCTTTTGTTTCATGTACCATACCTCTTGTACTATATAATAGGTGTGTGCAGGGAAAGGGTGAAAAGATGCAGGATAAATTCCAAATCGGGGTAGTAACATCAGCCCATGGTGTGCATGGTGAAGTAAAGGTATTTCCTACCACAGATGAGCCAAAGAAATTTAAGAAGATTGGAAAAGTAATATTAGATACCGGTAAGGAAGAAAAGGTAATGGATATTCAGTCTGTGAAATTCTTCAAGAATCTTGTAATTCTGAAGTTTGCAGGGATAGAGAATATGGACGAAGCGGAAAAACTAAGAAATAAAACCCTTTGGATTACCAGAGAACAATCCGGCCCATTAAAAAAGGATGAGTATTACAAAGCGGACCTGATGGAACTACAGGTGTATGATGAAGCAGACAATATGCTTGGGGTGATCACAGATATTTTCGAAACCGGCGCAAATGATGTGTATGAGATGGAAACACCGGCCGGAGAGAAGATATTGCTACCTGCCATCAAGGATTGCATTAAAAAAATTGATATGGAAAACAGGAAGATGACAATCCATGTTATGGATGGATTGCTTGATTTGAACAGATAAAACCAGGGAGATGCTTCTATGACAAATTTTCATATATTAACATTGTTCCCTGACATGGTTATGCAGGGTTTGCAGACCAGTATCATTGGACGTGCGATACAAAATGGTCATATTGCAATCGACGCATGGAATATCCGGGACTATACTTTGGATAAACATAAGAAAGTGGATGATTATCCTTATGGAGGTGGTGCCGGTATGCTGATGCAGGCACAGCCGGTATATGATACGTATCTGGAAGTGTTAAAAAAGATTGGGGATCGAAAGAAAGTTGACCAGGCTGAAGACGATATGAATCATGCTGGAATTGATAGGAATCAGACCGGAGAGAAAAAGCCACGAGTGATTTATGTAACGCCTCAGGGTTCTGTTTTTAAACAGCCTATGGCGATAGAGTTTGCCATGGAAGAGGATTTGATCTTTTTATGCGGACATTATGAAGGGATCGACGAACGGGTATTGGAAGAGATTGTAACCGATTATGTTTCCATCGGTGATTATGTGCTGACAGGGGGCGAACTTCCTGCCATGGTCATGATCGATGCGATTTCCAGAATGGTTCCCGGGGTACTCAGCAATCAGGAATCCGGAGAAACCGAAAGCTTTTATGATAATCTGTTGGAATATCCCCAGTATACCAGACCGGAAACCTGGATGGACAAAAAGGTACCGGCGATTTTACTCAGTGGAGATCATGCCAAAGTAGATGCGTGGAGACTGGAACAGTCGAAGGAGCGAACCAGACAAAGGCGTCCGGATCTGTATGAAATTTATGAGAGAGAACATCCGGTGATAGAAAAGAAGAAACGCAGAAATCATAAAACCCAGGAAGTCTAAAAAACAGCTTGCATTTCTTGGTTATATGTAGTAAAATATCAACGTTGCGAATATGAGATGGTCCTCTGTTACGAAGTGTATTAAGAACATCCGAATAAATAAGGAGGCAAAAATGAGCGATATTATTAGAGAAATCGAAGCAGCACAGTTAAAAGAAACTGTTGATCAGTTTAACGTAGGTGATACTGTAAGAGTACATGGTAAAATCAAAGAAGGTAACCGTGAAAGAATTCAGATTTTTGAAGGTACTGTAATCAAAATTCAGGGCGGAAGCAACCGTGAAACCTTTACTGTTAGAAAATCTTCCAACGGTATCGGCGTAGAAAAAACATGGCCATTACATTCTCCAAACGTTGAGAAAATTGAAGTAGTAAGAAAAGGTAAAGTAAGAAGAGCTAAACTGTTCTATTTAAGAGACCGTGTAGGTAAGAAAGCAAAAGTTAAAGAAGTTGTCAGATAATTTTTTTAGAAGAAAGAAGGGCTGTTACAGTTGTAATGGCCCTTTTTATGATATAATCAGTGCAGAGAAAAACAAGCAGCACGAAGTGCTATTTGTTTTTCTGCACTGATTAACG
>CAMFGH010000072.1 GCA_945949875.1 uncultured bacterium | reverse complement strand
GTTTATTCAGTTTCTTGGAAAGATCCCTGATCATTCGCGGAAATTTATTCACAACGCTTTCAATAGGAACCATTCGAACCTTCATAACAGATTCGTGGAGATTGGTAGTTACGCTTTCCAGATATTCTATCTGCTCGTCAAAAGCCACACTGCTTCCGGTTCCCTGCGCAGATGCAGATACCAGGGAGTTCTTTGCAATAATAAGCTCACTGACAAGATTCATCAGCACATCCAGTTTTTCAATATCTACACGTACCGTTCTATTCACAACCGGTTTTGCTGCCGGAGTCTTCTTTTCTGCATTTTTCTCAGGAGCAGTTTCTTTTGCATCTGCCGGCTTGGTTTCCCCTTTTACTGCCGGAGTGGAAGCTGCGCTTAATTTTTCTTCTTTGCTTTCCTCTTTTACCGGCTGGACAGCTTCTTCTTTTTCTTCTTCTATTACAAGGGTGCCGCCTTCCGCATTTTCAATCTCGGAAACATTTTTGATAGCAGCAATTATTTTATCAATCGTACCATCTGCAATCACAACAATCGTAAACTGCAGATCAAACTTTTCATCTTCTATATCCTGCGCAGATGGACTGGACACCAGGATCTCTCCATACTCTTCCACAGCTTTAAACACCAGAAAAGCTCTGGCTGCTTTTAAAATGCAGGATTCCTGAACGGTCACTGTAATACCGTACACATTCTTTCCCTGTTTGGCTGCTTCCCGCAGCACTGCCTTTTCCGAAGCATCCAGTTCGATCTCACTCCACGTTCCGCCATCCTGGGTGGCAGATGCTTCCTGTGCTGCAGGTTTTTCTTCTGTAGCAGCCTCTTCCTGCGGTGTTTCTGCATTTTCACCCTTTAAGCAGTCATTGAGAAGTTTGATCAATGCTTCATTATCATTGGTACCTTCGTCAGCAGTCTCCTGAATATTGGAAGTATATTCCTCTAATGCATCCAGACACTGGAACAGAATATCAATCATATTTTCTTTGATCTTAATGGTTCCGTTTCTTACCTCTGAGAAAACATTCTCCATATCATGAGTCAGAGTCTGCATTCTCTTATAGCCCATGGTTCCGGCCATACCCTTCAAGGAATGTGCAGCCCTGAAAATTTCATTGATGGTATTCATGTTTTCAGGCTCCTGCTCCAGATTCAGAATTTCTGTGTTCAAATTCTGTAAATGTTCTCTTGTTTCATCCAGGAATATCTCCAGATATTGACTTACATCCATCTTACTTTACCCCCACATTCATGATGATCTCCTGTGCAATGTCATCCAGATCTACAATCTGATCTGCCAGACCGGCCTTTACGATATTTTTAGGCATTCCATACACTGCACATGAGTCTTCCTGTTGCGCAATAACGTGAATTTTTTTATCTTTTTTCAGATTTGTGACTCCAACGGTTCCATCAGCCCCCATCCCGGTCATGACCACACAAACGATCTGGTCATAGGAACTCTTTGCCAGGCTTTCATACATATAATTCGCACATGGCTTTACACCTTCCCGGTTTGGTTCATCAGAATAGTGAATAAAGCTACTGCCCCGTTCTGTAATTACATTCAAATGTTTTCCGCCCCGTGCCACATATACACATCCGGCCTTCAGAACATCTCCTTCTTCCGCTTCTTTCACGGATACTTCACTTAAAGTATCCAATCTGTCTGCCATGGATTTTGTAAACCCTGCCGGCATGTGCTGTACCAGTACAACCGGAGCGTTTAAATTCTTGGGTAGCCTTGGTATAACAGACTGAAGAGCCTTGGGACCCCCGGTAGAACTTGCAATGGCAACCACTTTACTACCCCTTACGGAAGTAGCATGCTTTTGCACAATCTCTACCAGTTTTCTGGAACTCTTGATCTTACTCAGTTCAAATGCAGAATTATCAAAGGCAGGCGCTTTACTGCTTGCCACTGCATCCAGCACATCCAGAAATCTGGCCTTAAACGTATCATTTTTACAATCCAGGGCACTGTTTGGTTTATGCACAAAATCAAGTGCCCCCAGTTCCAGTGCATCCAGTGTTGTCTGGGCTCCTTCCCTGGTATCGGTACTGGCCATCATAATCTTAGCTGATACCTTGAGCTTCTGTAATTCCTTTAACAGCTCAAGCCCGTTCATAACTGGCATATTAACATCCAGTACCACTGCATCGTATTTATTTTTTAATAATAAATTTAAGGCTTCTTTTCCATTGATGGCTGTTTCAACCACTTGGAATCTACTATCCAGATTTATTATATCACACAGCACTCTTCTCATAAGTGCAGAGTCATCTACAAGTAATATATTTTTTTTCATCTTTTTGTTCCGGTTTCCTTATGTCTTTGTTTACGTTCTTCCTCGAAAATGTAACGGATGATTTCCTCCCGTTCATCAATATCCATATTCAAATACTGAACACGGTGTTCATAGGTTCCCAGCCTGTTTTCCAATTCCTTTACAGAAAGGACTTTTCCCACAAGATGGTATTCTTTTTCCTGCCCTTTCACCAGCAATTTATAATTACAGTAAATCAAAGACTCCGGCTCATATTTATAGTTGGCAATAAACCGAAGACCTCCACCACTGATGTCCACGATTACACTTCTCTTAAGTGGAAGTCCCGGCACAAGCATAGCTTTTTTCTTCTCCACTGCGATTACTTCTTCCAGTTCCAGTTTTCTGGACTGCATTTCCAGAGCACAGCTGAAGCGGTAATATTCCCTCCGCTGATATTTCCGGAGATTGCTGGTCAGTTCCATAACAAGAATATATACGTTATTACTCTTATAACGATCGATTACTTTTGCAAAACACTGATACAATCCTTTTTCTGTGTAAAAGCAGAGATTGAAATTCCCTTCAATGGGCAAGAGTATCAATTTGGTTTTTTCCATGGGCATCAGAATTTCCAGCTGATCTTCCGAAAGCACATCAAACACCTTGCTTCGATACACTTTTTTTCTTTCTTCTTCACTTTCCTCTGCGATTCTATTCACAGACTGAATTTCCACAACCTGTCCCGCATCTATGATAGATGTCAACATTTTTTTCCTCCTAACCTTTTTGAATGCTCTATGTTAACTATTCTTTTTTCCTGCCACAATATGAGAAAAGAACGCTGCCATTCCACGTCTTGGTATGGTACTCTGCACTTCTTTGTTCATCAGTCTCGCAGCAATCCGTTCATATGCCACTGAAGAACGGGCTGTTGGACTTTGCATGGAAACCGGTGTCTGCTGCATCACTGCATTGGCCAACTGATTATCCTGTGGGATTGCTCCCAGATAATCAATGGGCAGTTTCAAATATCTGGAAACCACAGCATTGAGCTTATTGTAAAGATTTTTTCCTTCTTCTTCCGTATCCACCCGGTTGGCAATGACCTTGATCTTTGAATTTTCCTTTGAAAAACGGTGATGCCGGTTCAGTGCCTTCAGGAGAGAATAGGAATCTGTAATAGAAGTGGGTTCCGGTGTGGTGACCAGAATAATCTCTCCGCTGGCTACCAGAAACTCCAGTACCGCATCTGAAATACCGGCGCCCGTGTCTATAATAATGATATCCGCGATTGCATCCAGTTCTGCCAGGTTCTGGATAATATAAGTCAGATAGTTCCGGCTTAAGTTCGACATCCCGGCAATACCGGAGCCTCCGGAAATGAATCCCACATCCATTGGTCCCCAGGTAATGATTTCTTTTATGTTTTTTCCCTGATAAATCAAATCACACAAATTGTGTTTTGGCACTGCGCCAAACATGATCTCAATATTGGCCAGACCAAAATCCGCATCCAAAATGATAACTCTTTGACCCATTTTCCGAAATTGTATTGCAAGATTGATGGCAGTATTGGATTTTCCAACACCACCCTTTCCGCTGGTAACGGTTATCACTCTGGCAAGTGGTCTTTTGGGCAAATTTTGTGCCTTAATAATATTCCGTAACTGTTCCGCCTGATCCATTCGATCTTCTCCTTAATTCTTTCCACCCAATAACTGTTTTACTGTCTTTTGTGGATTAAAAATCTCAATATCGTCTGGTACATTCTGACCACATGTAATATAAGAAAGACTGGCTCCTGTATACAGTTTCAAATTCAGGAGATTTCCCAGTGTAGTAGTCTCATCCAATTTGGTAAAGATGATCTTAAATTCAGTCATACCCATATAAGTATCTGCTATGCTGAGAAGATCTCTGTATTTTGTCGTTGCACTTAATACAAGATGTACTTCTTTTTCTACCAGTCCATCCAGTGAATGTATGAAAGCATTCATATTTTCTTTCTGGGTCTGATTATGATGGGAATGACCTGCAGTATCCACCAGTACATAATCAAATCCCCTGAAATCCCGGAGTGCTGATTCCATTTCATCTACGGAATAAATCACACGAAATGGCACTTCCAGAATGTTGGCATAGGTTCGTAGCTGTTCTGCTGCTGCGATACGGTAGGTATCTGCAGTCAGAAGTGCAACCTTCTTTTGTTCTTCCACACTGAATTTGGATGCAATCTTGGCAATGGTAGTAGTCTTTCCAACCCCTGTGGGGCCAACGAAAAAGACAACTTTCGGAGTCTGCTCAGAAGGACTGATGGGATCCGCCTTTCCAAATTTTAAGATCATTTTCTGATAGACATTGGCCAGTGCATGATCAAAAGGCATATTGGGAAGGGCATTCTTTTCCATCTCATCAATGATCTGATTGGCATACTTCTCGTTTACCTCATTATCCAGCATGGTGTTGTACAAAAGCTTCATAAAGCGAAGCATCTCGCTGTTTTCTTCTTTGCTGTCTTCCTTTGTGGATTCCTTTTCTTTCTTATCCTTCTTGTCTTTTTCTTCTTCTTTCTCCGGATGCATGAACTGCTTCTCGATCATATTGTGGATTGTATCCAGTTTTTCCTCCAAAGCGACGTTGCTTTGTTCTGTTTTGGACTCCACTTTAGATTCTGTCTTATTGCCGGACAATTTATCATCCCGGACAGGATTTTCCAAAGCCTGGAGACTTTTTTCTTCTTTGACCGATACACCCACTGCCTGGGCTACCTGTCTGAAAGTTTCCTTAATGTCCGCTTCCTGGCGTCTGTCTGCCTCCTGAGGATATCTTTCATTTTCTTCTTCCAAAGCAACCGTCACTTCTACCTGCTGCTTTTTCAAAAAATGAAAAAATCCTTTTTTTCTGGTATTACGAACGTTCATAATAACAACATTCTCACCCAGTTCCGCTTTTGCCTGTGCAGATGCTTCCTCTTCCGTTTTTCCTACATACTTTTTAATGATCATTATGCGGTTACCATTCCTACTGACTGTAATTCAACATTCGATTCTATTTCGTTATATGATACAACGATCAGATCTTTGAAATAATCTTCTGTAAGTTTTTTGAAATATACCCTGACAATCGGGGATGTTATCACAATTGGATTTTTTCCCAGTTCTTCCAGCTTTCCGGTCTCTGTTTCCACGCTCTTCATGATTGCCTTTGTCCTGGCCGGATCCAGGGTCAGGTAAGCTCCTGTTTCCGTCTGCTTTACACTTGCCATAATCTCCTGCTCCACTTTCGGATCCAGAGTCACCACGCTGGTGGTTTCATTCTGTGGAAAGAACTTATTGGAAATCGCTCTTTTCAGTGCCTGTCTCACATATTCTGTCAATATATCTGTATCTCTGGTAGATGGTGCATAATCCGCCAGAGTTTCCAGGATGGTAAGCAAATCCCGGATAGAAATGCCTTCAGACAAAAGATTCTGTAAAACCTTCTGAATTTCTCCAAGTCCCAGTGTCTTTGGAACCAGTTCTTCTACCAGTGCCTGGTTATTATCCTTTACATTATTGATCAGATTCTGGACATCCTGTCTGGTCAGAAGTTCAGCAATATGCTCCCGGATAATTTCCGTCAAATGTGTTGCAATAATAGACGGTGGATCCACTACGGTATAGCCCAGACTTTCTGCCCTCTCCCGCTGAGACTCTGTAATCCAGATGGCAGGCAGGTGGAAGGATGGCTCAAAGGTAGGGATACCGGAAATCTCCTCCTCTACAAATCCCGGATTCATGGCCATGTAATGGTCAAACAGGATCTCTCCTTCACTGATCTGAATCCCTTTTATCTTAATAATATACTGGTTCGGATTCAACTGGATATTATCCCTCAAACGAATGATCGGTACTACGGTACCCAGTTCCAGTGCAATCTGCCTTCGGATCATAACTACTCTGTCAAGCAGATCGCCGCCCTGGTTTACATCCGCCAGAGGAATGATTCCATATCCAAATTCCAATTCGATAGGATCCACCTGCAACAGGGAGTTCACATTCTCAGGCTGCCTGATCTCCTCCGCCACTTCTTCTTCTGCATCTACCTCATTTTCGATCCGGGCAGTTTCAATGGTTCCCTGAACCACCCTGCCTGATATAATAAAGATCACACCAAGACCTACAAAAATAATATCCTGAAGGGGTGTCACAAGACCCAGAATACAGATGGTGATTCCCACAATGTAAAGAGCCCTGGGTATTCCAAAGAGCTGACCGATCAGTGCACTTCCAAAATCGGCATCCTTAGAACCTTTCGTTACCAGAATACCGGTTGCCAGAGAGATCAGCAGGGATGGAATCTGGGATACCAGACCATCACCGATGGTAAGAATCGTATATCTGCTCATGGCAGATGAAATGTCCATACCCTGTCTTAAAACGCCCATGGACATACCGCCGATCAGATTGACAAAGGTAATGATCAGCCCGGCGATAGCATCTCCTTTTACGTACTTCACAGCACCATCCATGGAGCCGAAGAAGCTGGACTCCAGCTGGATCTTTTCTCGTCTTGCCTTGGCCTGTGCATCATTGATCGCTCCGGTGTTCAGATCCGCATCAATTGCCATCTGCTTACCGGGCATGGCATCCAATGTAAATCTGGCTGTTACTTCAGCTACACGTTCCGAACCTTTGTTGATGACCATAAACTGAATCAGGATCAGAATAATGAAAACAATGGTACCAACGATCAGATCGCCGCCACCCACATATTCTCCAAAGGTGGTTACCACGTTACCCGGATTCCCGGTGGTCAAAATCAGCTTTGTGGAAGATACATTCAGTGCGATCCTGAAAATCGTGGTGAACAGGAGCATGGTCGGGAAAAACGACATATCCAGGACTTCCTTGGAAAACATGACGGTGAACAGAATCAGAAAAGCCACACCGATGTTAAACGCAAGGAGAATATCCAGCAGCCAGGAAGGAATGGAGACAATGAACATGATGAACGCAGCTAAGATATACAGTGCGATACCCGCATCGGCTTTTCCAATTTTCATCCGCTCACTCCTCCCCTTTGTATTTTAAAAACTTCTATACTTTTCCCTGAAGCTTGTATACATACGCAAGTACGTTTGCCACCGCCTCATATAACTCAGGCGGAATCTGGCTTCCTATTTCCACATTGGCATATAACATACGTGCTAACGGTTTATTCTCTACAATCTCGATTTTAGATTCTCTGGCCACTTCTTTTATCCTCTGTGCCAGATAGTCTGCACCTTTTGCGATGACCACCGGGGCATCATGTACCCCTGCTTCATATTGGATTGCCACAGCAAAATGTGTCGGGTTTGTGATAACAACATCAGCCTGTGGCAGCTGCTGCATCATCCTTCTTCGGGATGCTTCCTGCATTCTCTGCTTCTGCTTTCCCTTTATTTCAGGATTTCCTTCCTGTTCTTTGAATTCATCCTTGATCTCCTGTTTTGTCATTTTCATATCATTGGCAAATTTCCGCCTCTGATAGATAAAATCCGCCGCAACCAGCAGCATATAGACAATGGAAATACGCAGCCCCAGGTCAATGACAAAGCTGCCGATTTCTGACAGAGCCTGCTTCAGTGGCATGCTCATGACCACATAAAATATATCCGTATGTTTCTTCAGATAGTTCCAGGATACGTATCCGATAATCAGAATCTTGGCAATGGATTTTAAAAGTTCTGCCAGAGAATTCACCGAAAAAATACGTTTAAATCCGCTGATCGGATTGATTTTGCTCAATTTGGGCTGAAGCGGTTTCCCGGTAGGACTCCATTTCACCTGAACTGCATCGCTTAAGAAAGAAACCATGTAGCCCACCAGAAATACCGGCCCTGCAATGAGGATGATCCGCATCATGGCATACCAGAGAATCATATTAAAATTGCCATCCGGCACCGTGCCATCGGCCATATAATTGATGGTCGGAATCCTGTCATATATATTGAAAAAAAGCTCTCCCAGACTTTCTCCCAGATTTCCAATCCAGAATTTCAGGAGTAAAAACAAAGACAGCAGACAAAGACCATTGGCTACCTCTTTACTTTTGGCAACCTGGCCTTCCTTTCTGGCATCTCTTAACTTTTTCTCTGTTGCAGCCTCGGTTTTCTCTCCACCGGGACCTTCTTTTGCAAAAAACTGCAGATTATACTCTAATATCACATGATCGCCTCGACAAAAGAAACTGTCACTTTTTTCACCTCTGTAAAAATCAATTCAGAAGCAATCGGTAAAAGCGGTACCGTAAAAAAGATAATCAGTAGTCCGATCAGAACCTTTAACTGGATACCTACCGCAAACATATTCATCTGCGGAGAAACCTTTGCCATAATACCCAAAACCACATTCAGCAAGAGAATTGCTGCAAAAATAGGCAGACAAATGCGAAATCCTATGCTCAGATATTCCGTCATGAATTTCACCATGGCGTTCAGCAGGTTTTCAGCCCGGAACACAGCTCCTCCCACCGGAATCAACTGATAACTGTCGGATAAGGCTCCAAAAATATATTCATACATACCGCTGATGATCAGAATAAGCATGATCAGATACTGATACAAGGTACTGGTAATGGTGGTCTGTTCTCTGGTAGCTGGGTCCATAAGTGTTACCATGGAAAACCCAACTTCCATATCCGCCACAGCACCAGTAAGAGAGATAATCGCCATACACAGATTAACACCCATACCAATCAGAATCCCTGTAATAAATTCTTTCATTACAAGAATGGCATATCCTGCCACTGTAGTGTATACGATTTCCGGGCGAGGATTTAAAACGCCATAAAGGAGTACGGATACTACCACACTGAGTGCTGCCCGGTATCTGACCGGGACATGCCCCATATTAAAAAACGGAACAATATATACAAAGCTGGACACTCTGACCAGAATGAGCAGAAAATATTCTAAATCGGAATAAGAAAAAGTTACATCTATCATAAGATATCTACATCACTTGATATAAATATTAAAATCAGACCACAAGGTTACTAAAAAATCCGACATACTGGTCAGCATCCAATGTCCTAATAACATAATCGTCAGGAAAATGCTCAGGACCTTTGGAACAAAGGTAAGTGTCTGCTCCTGTATGGATGTGACAGTCTGGAAAATACTGACAATGAGTCCGACTACCAATGACACGATCAAAATAGGAGCTGACACTTTTATAATAAGATAGAGCGCATCGTTTGCAATGGTTACAACTTCATCAATTGTCATGTCATCCTCCGTATCTGTAGTTCCGTTTCTCCTGTCAGAACGTTTTTACAAGATTTACAATAACCAGATTCCAGCCATCTGCCAAAACAAACAGAAGAATCTTAAATGGCATGGAAATGGTAGTAGGCGGCAGCATCATCATACCCATACTCATCAGCGTAGAAGCCACCACCATATCAATAATGATAAATGGTATGTATATAACAAAACCTATTATGAAAGCAGTCCGAAGTTCACTGATCATAAAGCTTGGAATCAAAACCGATGTGGGGATATTATCCAGTTCCCCATCCCACTCTGTTCTGGATATTTCCATAAACATACGAACATCTTTGGTCTGAGTCTGTCCGTACATAAATTCCCGCAGCGGCTTTAAGCCGGTTTCCAGAGCTTCCTGCTGATCTATCTCTCCGTTTTCAAACGGTACGATTGCTTCCGTGTATATTTCTGTAATCGTAGGTTCCATAATAAAGAAGGTAAGAATCAGTGCCAACCCGATTAAAATCTGGTTTGGCGGTGCCGTCTGCGTACTAAGTGCCCCTCTCGTAAAATGAAGCACAATGAGACATCTGGTAAAAGATGTCATCATTAAAATGATCATCGGCAAAATAGCAATTGCTGTTAAAGTCAGCAGAATTCGTAAGGCTCCCGCCACTGTGCCGTTATTATCATTGTAGGTCAGGGTCACTGTATTTGCGATATTCAGTTCCGCTAAATCGTCCGGTGTTTCTGATGTTCCTGCGTCATTTATCGTTGTACTACTGTCTGTTGTTCCGGTAAGGTTGGTATCCAGTTCGGTCGCATGAACCGTCTTTACCGGACATATACAGAATATGCCCACCGTAAACAGCAGGCATAGTAATCTTAAAATACGCAGTCTGGAAAAATACTTTTTCATTCGTCTTTCTTTTCCCTGACTTTCTCCAATAGTTCTTCAAAACTCATCTTCCATCCTGAAGGTTCCTTCGCAATCAGGATCTGATCCTCGTCCAAATCCGTCAGATGTGTGATGGATTCTTTTCCAATCGCAATTGCCATATACTTATCTGCAATGCGCACAATCTGGATATACTTATCCGGCGCTATCCGAACAGACTCCAGTACCTCTATATTTCCGCCGCAGGTTCTTCCCTTCTGAAAATTAGCTGTCCATCTTGTCACAAACCAGGTAAGCGCCAGAACAGCAAGAAATATAATAAATACTGTCACAAACTGTGCAATAGACGTAATATCCGCTTCTAAAAGCATTATCCGATTACCTTCTTTACAGCTTCCAGTACACGATCAGCCTGGAATGGTTTTACAATAAAGTCTCTTGCTCCGGCCTGAATGGATTCAATAACCATTGCCTGCTGTCCCATCGCAGAACACATGATAACAGAAGCAGAAGGGTCCGTTGATTTGATTTTCTTCAGTGCCTGAATCCCATCCATCTCAGGCATGGTAATATCCATAAGTACCAGATCCGGTTTTAATTCTGCATACTTTTCAATAGCTTTCAAACCGTTCTCAGCTTCACCAGCAACAGTGTAGCCATTTTTTGTAAGAATATCTTTGATCATCATTCTCATAAAAGCTGCATCATCACAAATTAAAATATTTTTAGCCATTTCTTTCTCCTATCTCTTACATGCTATTTAATGATTTCTGTTACTCTAACACCAAAACTTTCTTCTATCACAACGACTTCACCGCGTGCAACCAATTTTCCGTTCACCAGAACGTCAACCGGTTCACCTGCGATTTTGTCTAATTCTATAATGGTACCCGGTGAAAAATCAAGTACATCAGATATAGCTTTTTTGGTTCTGCCAAGTTCTACTGTAACCTCAAGAGGTACATCCATAATCAGGTCGATATTGGCAGGTGCTCCCATGCCACCTGTGTTCGGGGTAAAGTTCTGGAATTGAGCCGGCTGAATATTCATATTCTGCATTGGTGGCATCTGCTGGGACATCATACCCATTTGAGGCATCATACCCATATTCATACCACTCATATCAGGCATTCCCATTTGCGGCTGCATACCCATGCCCATGTTCATGCCATTCATATTAGGCATTCCCATCTGGGGCTGCATACCCATGCCCATGCCCATGTTCATGCCACTCATATCGGGCATTCCCATTTGCGGCTGCATCCCTGCATCCATTTGTGGCACAGGCTGTGGTGTAGCCGGTTCAGGCTGGGGTGCCGGCGTAGATTCTGCCTCCTCCTCTGCAGTCCCCAGGAACGTACTGCATAAGTATCTGGCGAATTTTGCCGGGTAAAGCTGCATAATGCTGCTGTCTACCAGATCATCTATCTGCATCCGGAACGCAATCTTTACAAAGGTACCACCAAGGAAAGGTGCTACATCAGCTCCATTTTTAACAGCAGTCAGATCGATAAGACTTGCCTCCGGTGGACTGATATCAATCATTTTTCCCAGCATCGTCGCAAGAGACGTGGCGGATGCTCCCATCATCTGATTCATTGCTTCAGATATGGCGCTCAAATGAAGTTCACCAAGCTCACCCTCTATATTGGATCCATCACCGCCCATCATCAAGTCGGTAATGACCTTTACATCCGATTCTTTTAAAACCAGAATGTTGTTGCCATCCAATCCTGCTGTATATTTTATTTGAATAAATACGCAGGGTTTTTCATATTCTTCTATTACATTACTCCAGGTCGCAAGCGTAACAATCGGAGTTGTAATGTTAACCTTTCGATTAACCAGTGAATAAAGCGTTGTTGCTGCTGAGCCCATACTGATATTGGCAATCTCACCAATGGCATCCCGCTCAACTTCTGAAATCGTAGCAGCTTCATCATCCACAGCAGCAGCCGGTTCAAAAGAACCATCCTGAGCTGACGATGTGGTCGCGCTGTCTGCTTGTAAGTCGTTGATATCAATCGTCCCAGTATCAATGCCATTTAGCAGCGCATTAATCTCGTCCTGCGATAACATTCCGTCCACGGCTTTATTCCTCCTCTCTCAATACTGATGTGATCTGAATCGCGTATTTGTCTTTACTTGATCCCGGCACAGCAGTAAATTTTTTTATATTTCCAACATATACTGTAAGTTCACTATCCACAGAACTATCAAGTCTTATAATATCTCCCAGCTGCAAATTCATGAAATCTTCAACAGATATACTACTGTGTCCCAGAATCGCTTTCACCGGAATATCTACACGCTTGATCAGTGCTTCGATATGTTCCTGATAATCTTCATCATTATTATCCTGCATAGTTGAAAACCAGTATTTGGTGTTCAACTTATCCATTATATTTTCCAGCGTAAAGTAGGGGAGACAGATATTCATCAGTCCTGCTACTTCACCGATCTTAATATTCAAGGTGACGATTGCAATCATATCACTGGGTGATATAATCT